>NZ_CP029189.1:3512500-3881250 GCF_008642275.1 Streptomyces venezuelae | reverse complement strand
TGGCGATGCACGAGCTGGCCGCCTTCCTGGAGGAGGAGCGGATCACCACGCTGTGGTTGACCACCGGCCTCTTCCACCGCCTGGTCGACGACCACCTCGACAGCATGGCCGGGCTGCGGCAGATGCTCGGAGGCGGCGAGCCCCTGTCGCCCCTGCACATGAACACGCTGCGCCGGGCCTACCCGGAGCTGCTGGTGGTCAACGGCTACGGGCCCACCGAGGACACCTGCTTCACCTCCTGCCACGTGCTGAAGGAGCCGGTCGGCGACAGCGTCCCGATCGGGCGCGCGGTCACCGACACCCGCCTCTACGTCCTCGACGACAAGCTGCAGCCCGTCCCCGAGGGCGAGTGGGGGCTCCTCTACACCAGCGGCAGCGGTGTGGCCCGCGGCTACGTGGGGCGTCCGGCGCTCACCGCCGAACGCTTCGTCCCCGACCCGTTCGTCCCCGGCGAGCGGATGTACAGCATCGGCGACGTGGTCCGGCTCAACACCGACGGCGCCCTGGAGTTCCGCGGCCGCGCCGACGACCAGGTCAAGGTCGACGGCTACCGGATCGAGCCCGGTGAGATCGCGGCGGCCCTGTCCGGCCTGCCGGATCTGAAGGAGGCCGTCGTGCTGGCCCGTGACGACGTCACGCCCGGCCGGAAGGTCCTGGTGGCGTACGTCGTGCCGACCGGCGCCACGGAGGGGCTGGTGCCCAGGCTGCGCCTGGCCCTGCACCACAAGCTGCCCCGTTACATGCACCCGTCCGTCATCGTCGTGATGGACGAGTTCCCGCTGACGCTGGGCTCCAAGACGGACCGGCGGGCCCTGCCGGCCCCGGCACACCTCCCGCGGACCGTGGACACCCCCTACGCGGCCCCGCGCACCCCCGTCGAGGAACTGCTGGCGGACCTGCTGGCCGACGAGCTGGCCCTCCAGGAGGTCGGCATCGACGACGAGTTCTTCGAGATGGGCGGCAACTCGCTGCTGGCGATGGACCTCCTCGCCCGCATCCGGACCGTGCTGCACGTGGACCTGCCGGCGGCCGAGTTCTACGAGGACGCCACGGTGGCGGGAATGGCGAACCTGATCGAACGTCACGCCCCGGCGCTGGCGGCACTCGGCGAGGCCGGAACCCAGTCGTCGCCGGTACCGGTGGACACGTACCTTGGGTGACATGAGTTCCTTCCAGGACGCGGTCGCCGCGTGGGTGGCGGGTGGATCCGGCGAGCCGGCGCACGAGCTGGCCACGCTGCTGTCCGTCCGGGGGGCCGTCCTTCTCGAAGGGCCGAGCGACGTCGCCGCGGTGAACGCGCTGGCGGAGAGCTACGGCCGGGACCTCGCGTCGGAGGGGGTCTGCGTCCTGGCGATGGGCGGGGCGATGAACGTGTCCCGCTACGTCGACCGACTCGGTCCGAGGGGTCTGGACCTGCATCTGACAGGTCTGTGCGACGAGAGGGAACGCGGCTACTACGCCCGCAGCTGGGCGCGGGCCGGCCTGGCACCGGACTTCTTCGTGTGCGACGCGGACCTGGAGGACGAGCTCATCCGCACCCTGGGTGTGGAGCGGGTGACGGAGCTCATCGAGCAGGAGGGCGAACTGCGTCCCCTGCAGACGTTCCTGTCCCAGCCCGCGCAACAGGGCCGCCACCCCCAGCAGCAGTTGCGGCGGTTCCTCGGCACCAAGGGGGGTCGCAAGATCCACTACGGCCGGGTGCTGATCGAGGCGCTCCCGCCCGACCGCGTGCCCGCCCCGCTCGGGGACCTGTTCGCCGTCGTCTGACCCGCCCGTGCCGGGGGGCGGCCGCCCGTGCCGGAGCGGCCGCCCCCCGGGGCGATCCGCCCCCACGGGACGGCTCAGGCGGGGCCGAACAGGGCGCTGAGCCGCGGCAGCCGGGCCTCCAGTTCGGCCGCGTCGTCGAAGTCGAAGTCCCAGGACGGGTCCAGGGCCGGGTAGCTGATCGTGAAGGAGTCCGCGGGCAGTTCGCGGCCGGTGCCGGCCTCGTAGGCGGTCCAGGCGATCGACAGGGCGCTCTCGTCCTCCAGGTCCAGGCCCTCGGCCGCTGCCGCGGCGACCGCCGGATGCCCGGCCAGGGAGTCGGGGTCGGTCAGGGCCGCCTCGAAGACCTCCTGGCCCTGGGTGAGGAGCCAGCCGCGGAAGTAGTCGAAGCCGTCGTCCGAGCAGCCCCCGTTGATCAGGTAGGCCGCGGCCCAGAGCGGCGCCCGGTAGGACTCCGCCAGCAGGTCCCACAGCACCTGCTGGGAGGCGGCTATCTCCGACTCCGGCCGGCTCGCGAGGAGTTCGGCCGCGCGGGCGGACACCTCCTGCGGTTCCGCTTCCGCGCGGGCCGTCTCGATCAGCTTCCAGAACCTCTGCTTGTCCATGGGGAAAGCCTGGCAGCCGGGTCTGACATCAGGCGGTGGTGCCGAGGAAGGTGTGGAGGGATCTTGTGAGGGCGCCCACGAAGGCGTCCTGCACCGGTGCCGGGACGAGGTCCAGGGAGAGGTACGGGTTCAGGTCCTCCAGCTCGACGAGGAGCAGCTCGCCGGACGGCGCCCGGCAGGCGTCGACGCGCTGGATGCCGTGGTCGAGGGTGTTCCAGTCGACGAAGGAGCGGGCGAAGGCCAGATCCGCCCCGGTCGGGTCGTAGGGTTCCAGCTCCCAGCGGCGGGCCGGATCGGGGGCGTACAGCGCGTACTGGAAGGCGTCGTCGACGAAGTAGAAGGACACCTCGTACGTGAAGTCGATGCGCGGCTGGATCAGCACGGCCCCGGCCGGGCCGTCCGGTGTCGCGGTGAAGGTGAGGCCGATGGAGTCGGCCCCCTGCTTCGGCTTGACCGCGTAGGTGGGGACCTGCGGCAGCTCGGAGAGCCTCGCCGGGTCGTCGACCGTCGGGATGACCGGGTAGCCGGCGGCCGTCAGGTCGAGGAGGTACTGCTTGCCCGCCATGTCGCCGCGGCCGGTGAGCGGGTTGTAGACGCGGGCCCCGGCGGCGAGTGCGGCCGCGCGGAAGGAGTCGTAGGCCTGCTGGTAGTGCAGGACCGGGCCGCTGTTGCGGACGATCACGGCGTCGAAGCCGAGGGGCAGCATGGCCTCGGCGTCGGCGGGATGGCACAGGGCCAGGCCGAACGCGGCGCGCAGCCGGGACGTGAGGAATATGTCCTCGTCGCAGTAGCGGCGGCCGCGTGCGGGGTACGCCAGGTCGGTCACGTAGAGCAGGGGCATGAAGGCAACCTATCGCGGGCACTGATCCGCGCATGAAATACCTCGTACGGGACAAAATGCTGGCCATCGGGGACGACTACTGGATCGAGGACGAGGACGGCCGGCACGCCTTCCTCGTCGACGGCAAGGCGCTGCGCTTCCGGGACACGCTGGAGCTGAAGGATCCCGACGGGCTGATCCTGATCACCCTGCGGGAGAAGCTGTTCACCCTGCGGGACGCGATGACGCTGGAGCGGGACGAGCGGCGGCTCGCGGTGATCCGCCGCAAGCGGCTGTCGCTGGTGCGGGGCCACTTTCGCGTGACTCTCGCCGAAGGCACCGGGCTCGACGTCAGCGGGCGGATCCTGGACCGCGAGTTCAAGGTCGAGTACGACGGGGAGCTGCTCGCGCTGGTCTCGCGGCAGTGGTACCGCCTGCGCGAGACGTACGCGGTGGACGTGGTCCGGGAGGACGCGGACGCGGCGCTGCTGATCGCGGTCGCGGTGTGCGTGATCCGGTTGGCGGAGAAGGAACGGGAGGGCGGGGTCAGTCCCGATGGTGTTCCCGGGCCGTGAGCTGGCCCTGGACGTATGCGTCGGTGTCCGGGGCGTACGGGCCTCCGTGGTCGAACAGCAGGTCGCTGATGCGCTGCCACTCGGCGGCCTCGGCGCGGACGGCCGCGTCGGCCCGCTCCAGGTCGCCGGAGGCCGCCAGCACCGCCTCCAGGGCGGCCTGGGCCTCGTGGTGTTTCATGCCGGTGGCCCGCTCCCGGACGCGCCGGCGTGCCTCGATCTCCGCGTGGGCGGGCTCGTGGGGCTCCAGGGCGGCTTCCAGCACGGCCTCCGCGTCATCGGTCACGGCGTACCCGCCTCCTCCTCGTGGCTGTGGCGGCCCGCGCCGCCCGTCCCTCCTCGTCTGCCCGCGCGGGCGGACGCCAACCGCGGGAGTGCCAGGTCCCGCCGGCGGGACCCCCGGCACCCCCAGGGGCCGGTCAGCGGCCCAGGCGGCGGTCCTTCAGGGCCGGGAACTGGGACCGGGTGTCGGGGACCTTGGCCGGGTCCAGGTCCACGGTGAGGACCTCCTCGCCGGGGCCCGCCTCCGCCAGGACCTCGCCCCACGGGTCGACCACCAGGCTGTGCCCGGCCTGCTCCACGCCCGCGTGGGTGCCGGCCGTCCCGCAGGCCAGGACGTAGGACTGGTCCTCCACGGCGCGCGCCCGGCTCAGCAGGGTCCAGTGCGCGCGGCGGCGGGCCGGCCAGCCCGCCGCGACGACCATCGTGGTGGCCCCGGCGTCGACCAGGCCGCGGAACAGCTCGGGGAAGCGCAGGTCGTAGCAGGTGGCGATGCCGAGGGTCTGCTCCGGCAGGGTCACCGTGGTGAGGGAGTCCCCGGCCGACATCAGCACCGCTTCGCCCTGGTCGAAGCCGAAGCGGTGGATCTTCCGGTAGGTGGCGGCGAGCTCGCCCGCCGGGGAGAGGACGAGGGCGGTGTTGTAGAGGGAGCCGTCGCCCGCGCGCTCGACGACCGAACCCGCGTGGAGCCAGACGCCGGCGTCGCGCGCCGCCTCGGACATGGCCTCGTAGGTCGGGCCGTCGAGCGGTTCGGCCTCGGTCTCGAACTGCTCGTACGCGAACGCGCCGACCGGCCACAGCTCCGGCAGGACGACAAGATCGGAGCCTGCCTGCTCCCGTACGAGTTCGGCCACGCGGGCACGTCGGGAAGACACCGACTCGCCCTCGTTCACTGCGATTTGGATCAGCGAGGCGCGCACACTACCACCGTCCTGGCGTTCAAGCCGTCAACTCGGGCCTACGATCGTCACACGAAAGCACTGCCGGGGTGCTCACCGGCAGCGTAGTTTTGGAAACTGAGTCCACAGCTTCTTAAAACGCGCCATTGAACAGCACCGCGAGGGGTCCCGTTGACCGTCCAGCCGCATCCCGACCTCCAGCCCTATGCCGACGCCTGGACACACTCCATCGAGGCGATATCCGAGTTGGTCCTCCCGCTGACGGAGGGCGAGTGGAACCGGGCGACGCCGTGTCCCGGCTGGTCGGTCCGTGATGTCGTGTCACACATCATCGGCATCGAGTGCGAGCAGCTCGGCGACCCGCGGCCGATCCACACCGTGGCGCGGGACCTCCGGCACGTGGTGGACGAGTTCAGCCGGTACATGGAGGTCCAGGTCGACGTACGCCGTCACCACACGGCGCCGGAGATGACCTCGGAGCTGGAGTACACGGTGATCCGGCGCTCCCGGCAGCTGCGGAACGAGAAGCGGGATCCGGCCACGATGGTCCGCGGGCCGCTCGGTGACCAGGTGACGCTGGAGCAGGCGCTGCGGCTGCGGGCGTTCGACGTGTGGATCCACGAGCAGGACCTGCGGGCGGCGCTCGGGGCACCGGGGAACTGGGACTCACCCGGTGCGTACGTGGCGCGCGACCTCCTGCTGGCCGGGCTCCCGAAGGTGGTGGCCAAGCGGGCGGGCGCGCCGGCCAACTCGGCCGTGGTGATCGACGTGCACGGTCAGCTGGAGTTCATGCGGACGGTACGGGTGGACGCGGACGGCCGCGGCACGGTGGACAAGTCTCCGTCGCTGGGCCCGGCGGTGACCCTGACGCTGGACTGGGAGACCTACGTCCGCCTGGCGGCGGGCCGGGTCCGGGCGCACACCGTCGCTGACCGGGTGAAGGTGGAGGGCGACGCACAGCTGGCGGACGCCATCCTCACGCAGTTCTCCGTGACCCCGTAGAGGTCCCGGGCCCCGGTCCGCCCCCGCCCGGTCGCCGCGGGCCCGGGAGGCCGGGGACGCCCCCGGGCCGCTGACCGGCGCCCGCCGACGCCCTACGGGGCCTCGCGCGCCGCCGCCTCGGGGAACACACCCGCCCGGGACACCGGCTCCGGCTGGGCGGGGAGGGCGGCGCGGCCCTTGGCCGCCTCGCGGGCCAGGGCGAGGGGGCGCAGGCGCAGGATGCTGAGCACGCCCAGCGCTTCGAGGACGAAGACCGTGGAGAAGGCGATGCGGTAGTTGTCGCCCGTGGCGTCGAGCAGGACGCCGACCGTCAGCAGGGTGGTCATGGAGGCGATGAAGCCGCCCATGTTCGTGATGCCGGAGGCGGTGCCCTGGCGCTCCGGCGGGTTGGCCGGGCGGGCGAAGTCGAAGCCGATCATCGACGCCGGTCCGCAGCCGCCCAGCACCAGGCACAGGGCGACCAGCAGCCACATCGGCGCCCGGTCGCCGGGATACGCGAGGACCGCCGCCCACAGCAGGGCGGTGAGACCGACCGTGCCCAGGGCGAGCGGGATCCGCGCGGACTGGCGGCGGCCGACGGCCTGGCCGTAGACCAGCCCGAGCGCCATGTTCGAGGCGACGACCAGCGTCAGCAGCCCGCCCGCGGTGGTCCGCGAGAGCCCCTGCGCCTCGACCAGGAAGGGCATGCCCCACAGCAGCAGGAACACCATCGCGGGGAACTGCGTGGTGAAGTGCACCCACAGGCCGAGCCGGGTGCCGGGTTCGGCCCAGGACTCGCGGATCTGGCGGCGTACGAAGCCACCGGACGCGTGCTGCGACGGCGCCGGCCCGAACCCCTCGGGGTGGTCCCGCAGGAACAGCGTCAGCGGCACCAGGACCACCAGCCCCGCCACCGCACTGCCCGCGAACGCGGCGGTCCACCCGACCCCGTGCAGGACCGGGGCGAGGACGAGGGTGGAGACGAGGTTGCCCGCCATGCCGACCAGCCCGGCCAGCTGCGCCATCAGCGGGCCGCGCCGGGCCGGGAACCACCGGGTGCCGAGCCGCAGCACCGATATGAAGGTCATCGCGTCGCCGCAGCCCAGCAGTGCCCGCGCGGCGAGTGCCATCCCGTACGAGGGCGACAGCGCGAAGCCGAGCTGGCCGGCGGTGAACAGCACCGCGCCCAGGGTCAGCACCTTCTTGGTGCCGAGCCGGTCCACCATCAGGCCCACCGGGATCTGCATGCCCGCGTAGACCAGCAGCTGGAGGAGGGAGAAGGCGGCCAGCGCCGAGGCGTTGACGTGGAAGCGGTCTGCGGCGTCCAGGCCGGCCACGCCCAGGCTGGTACGGAAGATCACCGCCACGAAGTAGACGGCGACGCCGATGCCCCAGACGGCGACGGCCCTGCCACCGCCCGGCGGGTCGGCGGGCAGGCCCAGGGAGCCCTTCGCCGAGCCGTTGACCGAGCCGTTGACCGAGCCCTTCGCCGAACCGCTGACCGAACCGCTGACCGAGGCGTCCACCGAGCCGTTCACCGGCCCGGCCCCCGCACGAGGGCCTCGACCCGGCCGATGTGACCGCGGACCGCCGCGGCCGCCGTGTCCGCGTCCCCGGCGCGCAGCGCTTCCAGGATCTCCGCGTGCTCGGCGAGCGTCCGGTCCAGCCGCTCCGGGTGGGCGTGCAGCAGGGCCACGCCCATCCGCAGCTGCCGGTCGCGGAGCTGGTCGTAGAGGCGGCACAGGATCTCGTTCCCGGCACTGCGCACGATCTCGGCGTGGAAGCCCCGGTCGGCGGCCATCATCGCGGCGAGGTCGCCCGCGTCGGCGTGCCGGCGCTGTTCGTCGAGCAGGGCGGCGAGCCGGTCCAGCAGACCCGGTGACGCCGGTACGGCTCTGCGTACGGTGAACTCCTCGACCAGCAGCCGGGTTTCGAGGACGTCGGTGATCTCCTGCACGGATACCTGGAGGACCAGCGCGCCCTTCTTCGGGTACAGCTTCAGCAGCCCCTCGGTCTCCAGCCGCAGCAGCGCCTCGCGGACGGGCGTACGGGACACCCCTACGGCCGCGGCCAGTTCGCCCTCGGTCAGGAGGGTGCCGCCTTCGTAGCGACGGTCGAGCACCCCCTGCTTGACGTGCTGGTAGACGCGGTCGGCAGCGGTCACGGAAGCAGTGGGGGCGGACATGCGCACAGGATAGATACAACAGGGGTGCAAGCCCTGCCGGGGTCCAGGATGTGGACCCCGTCCCCGGGCGGGAGCCGGTGGGTGCGGACCGCTCCGGAAAGAGCCCGGGTGTGGTCCGCGGACCGCCCGCTGCACCGAAGGATGTACCGCGCCTTCGTCCGCCCGCAGGACGTACGGGGCCCCGCGCGCCGCGACGCTGAAGTCATGGCCGAAACCCTGCTCGCCCCGGCGGCGCCCAAGACCGCCCGGCTCCCGCTCCTCGACGTCCTGCGCGGCGCCGCGATCCTCGGCACCCTCATGACCAACGTCTGGATCTTCACCGCGCCCGGCTCGGAGTGGGGGGTGTTCCAGGGCTCGATGAAGGTGCCCGACCCGATCGCGGACCCCTCCGCCGCGCACCTCGCCGAGAGCGTCTTCCGCTTCCTCGCCGACGGCAAGTTCCTGGCCCTGCTGACGGTCCTGTTCGGGGTGGGCCTGGCCATCCAGTTCGACTCGGCCGCCCGCCGCGGCGATCCCTGGCCCGGCCGCTACCCGCGCCGCGCCGCCTTCCTCTTCGTCGAGGGAACCGTCCACTTCGCGCTCGTCTTCGCCTGGGACGTGCTCATGGGGTACGCCGTCACGGCCCTGCTCGTCGCCTGGCTGCTGGCCCGCTCCGAGAAGGTGCGCAAGGGAGCCATGTGGACGGCCGCCGGCCTGCACCTGGCGCTGATGTCCCTGGCGACCCTCGACGCGCTGAGCCGGCCCGCCGGGGCCCCCAGGAACCCGGATCCGGCCACCGTCGAGCTGTACGCCACAGGCGGCTACCCCGCCCAGGTCGCCTTCCGTCTGGAGCACTTCCCCGCCCTGCGCATCGAGCCGGTCGTCTCCTTCGGACTCCTCGTGTTCCTCTTCCTCCTCGGGGTGCGGCTGCACCGCGCGGGCGCCTTCACCCCCACCGCGGAGGGCCACCGCATCCGGACCCGGATGGCCGGCTGGGGCCTGGGCCTCGGGCTGCCGCTGAACGCCGCGACCACCCTCGGCGGCTCCGACTTCTACCTCCTGGGCCGCTACGGCGCCGCCCCGGTGCTCGCCCTCGGCTACATCGGCCTGATCGGCCTCTCCCTCGACCGGCGGTGGATCCCGGCCCCGGTGAGCCTCGCCCTCGGCTCCGTCGGCCGCACCGCCCTGTCCTGCTACGTCGCCCAGAACCTGCTCTGCATGCTGCTCTGCTACGGCATCGGGCTGGGCCTCGCCGAGCGGCTCGGCGGCAGCGGCCCCTGGTGGGTGATGGGCCTGTGGGCCGGCGTGAGCCTGACCCTGGCCGCCGGATCGTGGCTGTGGCTGCGCCGCTTCGGCCACGGCCCCCTGGAGGCCGTGCAGCGCAAGGTCCTCAGCTCCGGCCGGTGACCGCCGGCACCTCCACGTCCAGGACGAACTCGTCGTACGGGGCCTCGTCCGGGTAGGGCGGCCGGACCTGTGCGAAGCGGATCCGGGCCCGGCCCCCGCCCGGGGGCCGGGCCCGGACCACGTAGATCCGCTCCACCGGGGCCCCCGGCGGCGCCTCGGCGGCGGCCGGGTCCGCGGCGGCCTCCGCCACCGCCACCGTGTCCGCGTCCCCGGTGACCTGCCAGGTCCACACGTACCCGCGCGCGCCCCGCCCGGTGAGCCGCAGCTCGTACGGCTCGTCCGGGACCAGCACGATGCTCCGTACCTCCACGCCCGCCCGGTCCTCTCAGACGGGGCCGATCACCGACCCCTCGTGCCAGCCCGCGCCGTCGCGCCAGTAGTGCTGGAGGCGGCGGTCGGTGCGCAGGACGACGACTTCCAGATTGAACCCGAAACTGCCCTGGAGCATCCCGGTGACGCAGGCGACGTCGTGTCCGAAGACCGCGCTGCGCCGCCAGGGCGAGCCGCCCGCGTTGCCGCGCCACCAGTGCTCGACCCGGCCGCCGGCGACGGCCACGCACAGCTCGTAGTTCCCCGCGGTGTCCTCGTCCGCGGCCCCGAACTGCCCCTCGATCAGGCAGGGCGCGGAGACGGCCGCCGTACCGCTGCCGAAGATCTCCCCGGCCCGCCAGGTGAAGCCGTTCGGATCGTCGCGCCACCACAGCTGCATCCGGCCGTCGGTGAGGGCGGCGACGAGGTCCAGGTGGCGGCCGCGGGTCTGGACGAGGGCGGGCCCGTAGTGGGCGATGCCGGAGGCGAAGCGGCCTCCGTCGTTCCAGGTCCAGGGGGCGCCGTTGATCCGCCACCAGTGGTTGAGGCGGCCGTCGGCGGTCCGGACGACCACCTCGAAGTTGCCCGGCTTGCCGTAGTCGCTCTGGATGAACGCCGGCGTCGAACCGGTGGCCGCGTCGCCCGGCCCGAAGAGGCCGCCGTCGCGCCAGGCACCGCCGGACTGCTCGTAGTACCAGTGCCGCAGCCGGCCGCCGGTGGTCACGTGCAGGGACTCCATGTTGCGGTTGTAGGTGGTACCGGTGAAGGCGGGCTGGCCGGAGGCGTCGGTGGCGAAGGTGCCGGCGCGGGCCCAGGCGAACGGGGAGTCGCCCTCGCGCCACCAGTGCTGGAGGCGGCCGCCGGGGGCGGTGGCGAGCAGCTCGAAGTTGCGGTGGGCGCGGCCGTTGCCGCTCTCGTAGACGTTGCCGCTGTGCAGGCGGCGCTTGGTCCACGGGTCGGGATTGGTGCCGCGCAGGCCGCACTTGGCCCAGTGGTCGATGTCGACCTCGCCGTAGGCGATCCGGCCGTAGCCGCCGACGTGGTAGCCCGTGCCCCAGGAGTTCTTGAACAGCCAGCAGCCGGCCGCGTCGTCGTAGCCGACGATCAGCACGCAGTGGCCGCCCGCGAGACGGTCGCTCGTCCGGTGGTACACGCCCGAGCCGAGGCCGAAGAAGTCGTCGTAGACGTCGAAGCAGGCGGTCAGCGGGCCGACCGTGTCCAGCCAGACCTTCTGCTGCTCCACGTCGCCGAGCCGGACGTAGTCGGTGATCCGGACGGTCCGGCCGGAGCGGTCCCAGCTGGGCGTGTACTCGGCGCGCCAGGCGTCGCGGCGGGCGGCCGGGAGCCCCGCGGGCGGAGTGCTGTACGGCCAGCAGTCCGGGTCGGCGAGCCCGCCGTTCGCCTTGATCCAGTCGAGGGCGGTCTCCGGGTTGCTGCCCTGGCCGCAGGTGAAGCGCAGTCCGTCGTGGACGTCCCCCTCGGAACGCTCCGCCCATACGTCGTGCTCGATCCGGGCCATGGACTCCACGAGGCCGGCGGCGCCGAAGGCCCAGCAGGAACCGCACGGGTTCTGGTCCTTCACCTTGGTGATCCACGGCCAGCCCCAGCGGTTGCGCCAGTCCACGGCCGCGGGACGGGCCGGGGCCGCGGGCCCCCGGACTCCGGGCAGCAGCCCGTGGGCCGCGCGGCGCCGGGTCAGATGGGGGTTGCCGCTGGCGTGGCCGATGATCCCCGCCAGGTCGATCACCCCCGCGTCCTCGGCGGTGGTCAGGTTGGCCCCGGGCTCCAGGCCGAGCGAAGGCCGCGGCACGGGCTCCTCGTCGGCGAGGTGCTCCAGGACCGACCAGCGCGCCCCCTGCGCGACGAGCTGCGCGCGCAGCTCCCCCACCGACTGGACAGATTCCTCCGGCATGGCGGCCCCCCAGCTGCAACCGTTCGGATCCAAGACCCGGGAGCGTCCCCCCGGCGCCCGGGGGCGTCAAGGGGGTCAGCACGGTCGCGCGGTGGCACGAGGGGGCGTGCCGCACCGGCACCGGCCGGTGGCCACCGGGTCAGCCGTCCAGCGAGATCGCGTTCTTGGCACGGGTCACCGATTCCTCGGACGCGGGTCCGCCCGGGTTCTCCGTCGCAAGGGCCTGGTTGAGGTCGACGAAGGGCCGCATCCGCTCCTCGTAGCGGGCGTACGCGGCGAGGTGGTCGCCGGACGCCCCGGCGAGGGACTCGGCCAGCACGTGGGCGCCCACCAGGGCCAGGCTGGTGCCCTGACCCGAGAGGGGGGAGGGGCAGTAGCCGGCGTCCCCGAGCAGGACGACGCGGCCCCGAGACCACCGGTCCATCCGGATCTGGGCCATGGCGTCGCAGTAGAAGTCGGGTGCCTTGCGGGCGGCTTCGGCCAGGCGGGCCCCTTCCCACCGCAGGGACTCCAGCCTCTCGACGACGGTCCGCCGCAGGGCCTCGCCGGTGCGCAGCTCCGGGGCGAGGGGGGCCGACTCGAAGCCGAAGGCGACGCGCAGTTCGGTGTTGTCGCGTACGGGCATGATGCCGAACCCCATGTCCGCGTCCCGCAGCCACATCTGCCAGTCCTCCAGGCCGAGGAAGTTGTCCGTGCCGAACACCGAGAGGTAGCTGCCCAGGTGGTGGGCGTGGTCCTCCTCGGGGCCGAAGGCCAGCCGGCGCACGGTGGAGTGCAGTCCGTCGGCGCCGACGACGAGGTCGAAGGTGCGCGGCGCCGCGTGCGCGAACTCCGCCCGCACCCCGTCCTCGTGTTCCTCCAGCCCGGTGAGGGTGTCGCCGAAGAGGTACGCGACGTCCGCGCGGGTGTGTTCGTGGACCATCCGCACCAGGTCCTCGCGCAGCACCTCGATGTCCTCGCCGTCGAGCCGGCCGCTGCTGAAGGTCGCCTCGGTGGAGCGGCCGACCTCGGTTCCGTCGGGGCCGAGGACCGACATGCCGCGCATCCGGGTGCGTACCCGGCTCGCCCGCTCCAGCAGGCCCATGCGTGCCACCACGTCGAGCGCGACGCCGCGGATGTCGACGGCCTGCCCGCCGCCACGGACGCCGGGGGCGCGTTCGACGACGGTGGGCTCGAAGCCGTGGCGGCGCAGGAGGTGGGCGAGGACGGGACCCGCGATGCCGCCGCCGGAGATGAGTACGGTCCGCATGAGAAGCTCCTTCAGTGGTTTGTACGCTGTACGCACACTGAATGTACGACGTACACACAGGCCTCTCAACTGACACTTCAGCGCTCCTGTACTAGCTCAGAACAGCTCCGGAGAAGATCTCCGCTGGTACCCTCTGCACTAGTACAGGACAGAAAGGCGGAAGAACGTGATGCAGACCACAGGGGCGGCAGGCCCGGCCGGTGACCCGCCCTACCTGCGGATCGTCGCCGCGATCCGGCGGCGCATCGCGGACGGCGAACTCGCCCCCGGGGACCGCGTCCCCTCCACCCGGCAGATCGCCGCGCAGTGGGGCGTCGCGCTCGCCACCGCCACCAAGGCCCTGACCACGCTGCGCCTTGAGGGCCTGGTCGAGGCCCGTCCCCGGATCGGCACGGTCGTCGCCGGGAGCGTCCCCGCAGCGCCGGCGGCCCGCCGGCGCCCCTCGCCCGCCCCGGACGCCGAGCCGGAGCTGACCGTCGACCGGATCGTGCGCGCCGCCGTCGAGATCGCCGACGCCGAAGGACTCGCCGCGCTCTCCATGCGCGGGGTCGCGGCCCGGCTCGGCGTCTCGCCGATGTCGACCTACCGGTACGTGCCGGGCAAGGAGGACCTGGTCCTGCTCATGGCCGACGCCGCCTTCGGCGAGGAGTCCTACCCCGCCGGTGCCGGCGCCCCCGCCCACTGGCGGGCGCGCGTCGAGGTGGGCGCCCGGACCCTGTGGCGGCTGTACCGCAAGCACCCGTGGCTGGCCCGGGTCGGCTCGCTCACCCGCCCGCTGCTGGTGCCCAACCTGCTGGTCCACGGCGAGTGGATGCTGGCCGCCCTCGACGGCCACGGACTCGACCCGACCACCCTCTTCGACATCCACGTCCTGCTCTACAGCCATGTGCACGGCCTGGCGGTCCACCTGGAACTGGAGGCCGACGCCGAAGCCGCCACGGGGCAGTCGGACGACCAGTGGATGGACGGCCGCGCCCCCGTCCTGCGGGAACTGACGGACTCCGGCCGCTTCCCGACCTTCGCCCGCGTGGTCGGATCCTTCGAGGACGGCTACGACCTGCGGCTCGACGCTCTCTTCGACCTCGGCCTGGGAGCCCTCCTGGACGGCCTGACCCCCCTCGTGGAAGGCGGAGGACGCTCCCTCGGGCCCCGGCAGGAGCCCGTATAGGCTCGGGCCGCATGGGGACCTGGATCGCGCCGAGCGCCATCGAGAGAGAGCTGTACGAGGCCAAGACCGCCGGCGACTGGGCCGCCTACTTCGGCGTCCTGGCCCGTACGCCGCTGTACGTCGCGCAGTCCCGCGGGCGCTCCGACGCCCATCCCGACGCGGTGTTCTTCCACGCCGCCCCGGACCGGACGCTCGCCGTCCACACCGCCGGCATGCTGCCCGCCCCCACCCCCGAGACGGTCTACGAGTCGCGGAGCCTGCGCTGGTTCGCCAAGGTCTGGGCCGCCGACGACCCCGCCTTCCTCGCCGTGAACCCGGGCTCCCCCTCCGAGGCCTACCTCACCACCACCCCCGCCGACCTGGCCCGCTGGCGCTCCCACGCGGAGGCCGCCCCGCACTACGGCCTGCCCGAGGGCAAGGTCCACGCCCTGTTCACCGGCGGCCCGCTGCACGGGCCCGTCGCCCACGGCCTCGCCGTCGGCGGCCATCTCGCCGTCACGAACGGCGAGTTCTGGAACGCCCTCGCCTACCACGGCAGCGGCTACCAGTACGAGCGCCGCCGCGTCGCGAAGAGCTGGAGCATCACCGACCGGGCCGACTGGCTCTCCACCCTGGAGACGCTCCTGGACCGCGGGATGGTCAGCCCCGTCTGGGAGTACGTGCTCCGCGTCCGCCGCGCCCTCGCCTCCGACTTCGCCGGACCGGTGGACATCGAGCACTGGCGGCACGCCTCCGAGTCGAGCCTGCGCCGCAGCGCCGAACGCGCCGCCGAGCCGCAGCTCACCCCCGACGGGGTCACCGTCGCCCGGCCGCGGCCGGCCGCCGAGGTCGAGGGGGAGATAGCCGGCGTCAAACGCCTCATCGGCCGGATCACCCGCTACGAGCAGCGCTTCCGGGCCGACGGACTGCTCCCCGAGGACGGCTGGGTCCGCTCCGTGGAGGCCTGGGACATCGGCCGGGCCTCCCAGATGGCCCGCTGGGGCGTCGGCTGCCGCTACGGCACCGTCGCCGAGGCCGAGGAGGCCGTACTGCGCGCCGGGGAGGCCGCACGCGACACGTACCGCTCGTGGGCGGAGTTCTCCGCCGGGTACGTCCTCGGCCGGTGCCTGCACTTCGACGAGGAGGAGTTCGGCACCTGGTACACGACCGCCCTCGCCGCCCACCTCGCGCTGACGACGGACCCGGCCAGCCCCTGGCTCAACATCCCCTGGAACTGAGGGCCGACCCGCCGGTTTCCGACTTCGGGAAGTCGGCGCCGCGGCCGGAAACCCGCGGCGGGCCACCGCATCCCCCGACTAGCCTCGCCGCCATGACTGCCCAGCTGAACGAAACCGTACGGGGGCTGCTCGACGCACCGCACCCCGCCGTCCTGTCGACCATCAACCCCGACGGAAGCCCGCAGAGTTCGGTGATCTGGGTGACCCGCGACGGCGGCGACCTGCTGGTCTCCACCGAGCAGGGCCGCCGCAAGGAGCGGAACATCGTCCGCGACGGACGGGTCGGCCTCACCGTCTTCGACCTGGCCAACCCCTTCCTCTACGCCGAGATCCGCGGCACCGCCACCGTCACCGAGGACGTCGGCCGCGCGGTGGCCGTCCGCATCGCCGAGGAGTACATGGGTCCGGGCGCCGGCAAGGAGTACGCGGACGCCCCGGCCGAGGACGTCCGGGTGGTCGTCCGCATCACCCCGACCAAGGTCCTCGGCAACGCGGCCCGCTAGACCGTCTCCTGCGGATCGTGCCGGGGCCGTCCGGTCCGCCCTCAGGGGAGGGCGGACCGGACCGCCGCCCAGGCGTCGGCCGCCCGCGCCGCCGGATCGGCGTCCGCGAGGTGGGGCCGCAGCAGCACCAGCCACGGGATCAGGCCCTTGATCCGGCGCAGGTGCCGGATCCGGTGGTACGGGAGGTCCCGCCAGACCCGGCCCTGCGCCGCGGCCTGCTCCGGGGTCAGGTCCATCAGCCCCAGCAGCTCCCGGCACAGGGCGGCCGGATCACCGCCCCGGCCCGGCCCGAACTGCTGGATCAAGTAGACCTGCAGGCCGGCCCGTTCGGGCGCCCGGAGCAGATCCGGCCCGCCCTCGGCCCGGGCGCAGCGGTGGGTGGCGGCCAGCGCCACCCGGCCCCAGCGCAGCCGGATCCCGTCCGGGAGCCGCTCGTCCCGCATCCGGACCCCGGCCAGGACGCGCAGGGTCCGGGGGTGCGGTTCGTCCCCGAGCGGCGGATCCGTGGCCAGCCAGACCTCCAGCTCCTCCAGCGCGTGCCCGTCGGGCGGCACCGACGTCAGCACCTGTCCGCGGGTGAGCAGCGCGACCACGGGGCCCGCCAGGCGGACCTTCGCGATGTGCCCGGCGCCGACGGAGCCGACGGCCCGCCCGTGGCGCTCGATGCCGCGCAGGCCGATCCGGTACTCCCCGACGGCGTAGACCTGTCCGGCCCGGGCCACCCCGCCGACGCACCGGACCACGCACACCCCGCCCGTGACGTCGGCCTCCTCGACGGAGTACACCTGCAGTTCGGCGATGGACACCCGCGCCCCCTTCCCCGGGCGGCAGGTTACCTCCCGGGGAAGGGAGCCCGGTTCAGTGCTCCGGGGCTTCCAGCACGAGGCGGATCTCGGTGACCTCGTACCCGGCCCGGTCGAAGGCGGCGGCCATCGGCACGTTGACGGTGTCGGTGGTCGCGGTGATGCGCCCGGCGCCCGCCGCGGCGTGGAAGCGGGTGATCTCGCCCAGGATCTCGTCGATCAGGCCCTGGCCGCGGTGCTCCGGTACGACGCCCAGGTAGCCGACGTTGCGGTGGTACGGGGTCGCCGACGGGATGGCCAGGCCCGCCAGGCGGCCGTCCGGGAGGTGGGCCAAGCGCCACCAGGAGCGCTCGCCGGGGCAGTCGAGGTAGAAGTCGAAGTCCTCGCGCGCCAGCTGCTCGGCGTCCATCAGCTGCAGTTCGTGCCGCGTGGCCAGGTCGAGGCTGCCCCGGGAGAGGCGGACGAAGGCGTCCAGCATCTCCTCGTCCGTGCCCTCGCGGAAGACGAGCCGGCCGGTGGGCGCGGCCGTGCCGGCCTCCGGGGTCCACTCGTAGCGCAGCCGCTCGATCTCGCGCGTCAGCCCGGTGCGGTGCGCGGCCTCGCGCCGCCAGGCGACCGCGGCGGCCAGCTCCGGGTCGGCGCGCCAGCCGCGGGGCAGGGAGAGGTTGTAGCCCGGGAGCCCGCCGAAGGCGGCGTGCCCGGCGTCCAGCAGTGCGGCGGCGACCCCGGCCGGGTCGGCCACCCCGGCTGCCACCTGGAGGCAGTCGAGCGCGATCGGGTGCTCGCTGTCGGCCCGGCCCCACCACAGGGCGCGGGCCAGGATCCGCCCGTCGCCGTCCTCGGCGGTCCAGATCCACTCGGGCCTGATCCGGTTCTCGGCGAGCTCCTCGCGGACCTTCTCGGCGGTCAGGGCGGGGACGGGACCGTCGGCCGGGTGGGCGACGGCGCGGTCCAGGTGTGCGGGGTCTGCGGTGGCAGCGCGAAAGAGCATCCGCAGATGATCACACGGGGTGCAGGGAGCGGACCACGGCTTTCCCGCCCCGCCCGAAAGGCCGACGGCCGGCCTCCACGGGGAGACCGGCCGCCGGCTTCGTGCTCGTGTCCGCTACGACCAGGTGACCAGGCGGCGGGGGTGTTCCAGGACCGCCGCGATGTCGGCGAGGAACTTGGAGCCGAGCTCGCCGTCGATGAGACGGTGGTCGAACGACAGCGCCAGGGTGGTGACGTGGCGCGGCTTGACCTTGCCCTTGTGGACCCACGGCTGGAGCTTGATCGCGCCGACCGCGAGGATCGCGGACTCGCCCGGGTTCAGGATCGGCGTACCGGTGTCGACGCCGAAGACGCCGACGTTGGTGATGGTGATCGTGCCGTTCTGCATGTCCGCCGGGGAGGTCTTGCCGTCGCGGGCCGTGGCGACCAGCGAGGACAGGGACTCCGACAGCTCGCCGAGGCTCTTGGCGTGCGCGTCCTTGATGTTCGGGACGATCAGCCCGCGCGGGGTGGCCGCCGCGATGCCCAGGTTGACGTAGTGCTTGAGCACGATCTCCTGGGCCGCCTCGTCCCAGGACGCGTTGACGTCCGGGTTGCGGCGGATGGCCACCAGCACGGCCTTGGCGATGAGCAGCAGCGGGTTGATCCGCAGGCCCGCCAGGTCCGGGTCGGCCTTGAGCTCCTGCACCAGCTTCATCGTGCGCGACACGTCGAAGGTGATGAACTCGGTGACGTGCGGCGCGGTGAAGGCCGAGCCGACCATGGCCTGCGCGGTGACCTTGCGGACGCCCTTGACCGGGATGCGGGTCTCCCGCGCCGAGGCGTCGGCCACGGGGGCCGGGGTCACCGCGACGGGCGCGGCCACGGCGGCCGGGGCGGCGGCCGGAGCCGCCGCGGGCACGGCGGCCTGCGGGGTGATCGCCGCGGCGGCCGCGGCGTGCACGTCCTCCCGGGTCACGACCCCGCCGTCACCGGTGGGGACCACCGAGGCCAGGTCGATGCCGAGGTCCTTGGCGAGCTTGCGCACCGGCGGCTTGGCCAGCGGCCGCTCGCCGGCCGGCTGCGCCGGTACGGCGGGGAGCGGCGCCGGGACGGCCGGAGCCGCCGGAGCGGGGGCGGCCACCGGGGCCGCCGTACCGTTCTGGGCGGCCACGGCGGGCGCCGGGGCGGCCTTGCGCGGGCGGCGCTTGGTGGAGGACTCGGAGACCCCGTAGCCGACCAGCACGGGCTGGCGGGCGGCCGGGGCGGCCTCCTCGGCCTCGGCGGGGGCGGGGATCTCCTGGGCCGGGGCCGCGGCGGCCTCGCCGGAGCCGGTCTGCACCGAGATGATCACCTGGCCGACGTCGACCGTGGTGCCCTCCTCGAAGAGGAGGGCGTGCACGGTGCCGTCGAACGGGATCGGCAGTTCCACGGCGGCCTTGGCCGTCTCGACCTCGCAGACGACCTGGCCGTCGGTGACCGTGTCACCGGGCTGGACGTACCACTTGAGGATCTCGGCCTCGGTGAGGCCCTCGCCCACGTCGGGCATCTTGAATTCGCGGATGGTCATGACGCGGGTCTCCTAGTACGCCAGCGAGCGGTCGACGGCGTCGAGCACCCGGTCCAGGCCGGGCAGGTACTCGTCCTCCAGGCGGGCCGGCGGGTAGGGGGCGTGGAAACCGCCCACGCGCAGGACCGGCGCCTCCAGGTGGTAGAAGCACCGCTCCGTGATGCGGGCGGCGACCTCCGCGCCCACGCCGAGGAACACCGGCGCCTCGTGGACGACCACGAGCCGGCGGGTCTTCTCGACCGAGGCCTGGATCCCGTCGAAGTCGACCGGGGACATCGAGCGCAGGTCGAGGACCTCCACCGACTTGCCCTCCTCGGCGGCCGCGGCCGCGGCCTCCAGGCAGACCTTCACCATCGGGCCGTAGGCGGCCAGGGTGACGTCCGAGCCCTCGCGGGTCACGCGCGCCTTGTGCAGCTCGCCGGGGATGGCGTCGAAGTCGACCTCGCCCTTGTCCCAGTAGCGGCGCTTCGGCTCGAAGAAGATCACCGGGTCGTCGCTGAGGATCGCCTGCTGGAGCATCCAGTAGGCGTCGCTCGCGTTCGAGGGGGAGACCACCTTGAGGCCCGGCACGTGCGCGAAGAGCGCCTCGGGGGACTCGCTGTGGTGCTCGACCGCGCCGATGCCGCCCGCGTACGGGATGCGCACGACGACGGGCATCTTGACCTTGCCCAGGGCGCGCGCGTGCATCTTCGCGAGCTGCGTGACGATCTGGTCGTACGCGGGGAAGACGAAGCCGTCGAACTGGATCTCCACGACCGGCCGGTACCCGCGCAGGGCCAGGCCGATGGCGGTGCCGACGATGCCGGACTCGGCGAGCGGGGTGTCGATGACCCGCTCCTCGCCGAAGTCCTTCTGCAGGCCGTCGGTGATCCGGAAGACACCGCCCAGCTTGCCGACGTCCTCACCCATGATCAGGACCTTGGGGTCCTGCTCCAGGGCCTTGCGCAGCGACTCGTTGAGCGCCTTGGCGATAGACATCTTCTCGACAGCCATCAGTGACCCTCCTCGAAGGACGCGAGGTAAGCGGCGAACTGGGCGCGCTCCTCGTCGACGAGCGCGTGCCCGTCCGCGTAGACGTTCTCGAAGATCGCCATGGTGTCCGGGTCGGGCATGGCGCGCACGGCCTCGCGCACGCGCTTGCCCATCGCCTCGCTCTCCGCCTCCAGCTCCGTGAAGAACGCCTCGTCGGCGCCCCCGGTGGCCAGCAGGTGGGCCTTCAGGCGCAGGATCGGGTCCTTGGCCTCCCAGGCCGCCGTCTCCTCGTCCCGCCGGTACTTCGTCGGGTCGTCGGAGGTGGTGTGCGCGCCCATGCGGTACGTGAACGCCTCGACCAGGGTCGGGCCCTCGCCGCGGCGGGCCCGGTCCAGCGCCCAGCGGGTCACGGCCAGGCAGGCCAGTACGTCGTTGCCGTCGACGCGGACGCCCGGGAAGCCGAAGCCCTGCGCGCGCTGGTAGAGCGGCACGCGCATCTGGCGCTCGGTCGGCTCGGAGATCGCCCACTGGTTGTTCTGGCAGAAGAACACCACGGGGGAGTTGTAGACGGCGGAGAAGGTGAACGCCTCGGCGACGTCGCCCTGGCTGGACGCGCCGTCGCCGAAGTAGGCGATGACCGCGGAGTCCGCGCCGTCCTTGGCCACGCCCATCGCGTAACCGGTCGCGTGGAGCGTCTGCGAGCCGATGACGATCGTGTAGAGGTGGAAGTTGTTGGTGTTCGGGTCCCAGCCGCCGTGGTTCACGCCGCGGAACATGCCGAGCAGGTTGGTCGGGTCGACCCCGCGGCACCAGGCCACGCCGTGCTCGCGGTAGGTCGGGAAGACGTAGTCCTCGTCGTTCAGCGCCCGGCCGGAGCCGATCTGGGCGGCCTCCTGCCCGAGGAGCGAGGCCCACAGGCCCAGCTCTCCCTGGCGCTGCAGGGCGGTCGCCTCACCGTCGAAGCGGCGGGTCATGACCATGTCGCGGTACAGCCCGCGCAGGTCCTCGGTGGTGATGTCGGCGACGAAGGGGGCGAACTCCGCGTTCTCCGCGTTGTCGACCCGGTCCCCTTCGGGCGTCAGCAGCTGTACGAGCTGAGGTACGGCGTCCTGCGTCTGCGCGGTGGCAGCGGCGGGCTTGGCGGCGGCGTTCGCCGCGCCTGCCGCCCGCTTGGTGCCGCTGCTGCGTCGCGGCTTGCGCGCGGCAGTGCTCTCCACGGTCACGTGTGCTCCTCCGTCGGTCCGGCACCCGGGTTCTCCGGGGTCCAGTGCGGCTCACCTGTATCCGTAACGAGCGCACGGGGTGGGTGCGCTTCGCGTACGGGGATTCAGGCGTGACAGGTGTCCCGGCGAGTGCCCTGCGCAATGCACGTTACCCAGTGCGCCGCATAACTGCGAAACCCCGTTTGACCTGCGTTTTTGCTTGGATTTCCTAGTAAAAACGCAGCAACGGGAACAACCACTGGTCACAGCCTTGCAGGGGCCGGGAACAACGGCACGTTATCCCGGGTAACTCCGGCAGGGAAGGGGTGAGTGTGTGAAACTGACTTCGTGCGCGAAGACGGAAAAATCAAGGTATTCCTCCTGGACGACCACGAAGTGGTGCGCCGGGGCGTCCACGAGCTCTTGTCGGTCGAAGAGGACATCGAGATCGTCGGCGAGGCCGGTACCGCCGCGGATGCCCTGGTCCGTATCCCCGCAACCCGTCCCGACGTGGCCGTCCTCGACGTCCGGCTCCCCGACGGCAGCGGCGTGGAGGTCTGCCGCGAGGTGCGCTCGCAGGACGAGGACGTCAAATGCCTGATGCTGACCTCCTTCGCCGACGACGAGGCGCTGTTCGACGCGATCATGGCCGGCGCCTCCGGTTACGTGCTCAAGGCGATCCGCGGCAACGAGCTGCTGAGCGCCGTACGCGACGTCGCCGCCGGCAAGTCGCTGCTGGACCCCGTCGCCACCGCCCGCGTGCTGGAGCGGCTGCGGGACGGCGGCCGGGGCGGCAGGGGCGACGACCGCCTCGCCCACCTCACCGAGCAGGAACGGAAGATCCTCGACCTGATCGGCGAGGGCCTGACCAACCGGGTCATCGGCGAGCGGCTGCACCTGGCCGAGAAGACCATCAAGAACTACGTCTCCAGCCTGCTCTCCAAGCTGGGCATGGAGCGCCGCTCCCAGGCCGCCGCCTATGTGGCCCGCCTGCAGGCGGAGCGCCGCTGATCCCTGCCGCCACCACGCCGGTCACGCATCGTGTCCGGCGGATGGCGCTACGGGTTCCCCGGGGTCCGGCGTTCCATTCGGGACCAAGGTCACCGCTCCCCGGGGCGGGCTGCTCTTCCCCGGCGGGGTACCCGTACCCGAGAGTGGACGGCATGTCCCCCGAGGAGCTCCACGCCGTCGACCTGCTGCGCCGGGTGCCGTACGGCCGCGTGGCCACCAGCATGCGTGCGCTGCCCTTCCTCGCGCTCGCCCGCCACATCGTGGTGGACGGCGGGGTGATCTTGAGAATGCATTCCGGTTTCGGCTACCACCAGGCCTGCAACGGCAGCGTGGTGGCCTATGGGGCCGACAATTCCCATGCGCCGGACCCCGAGCTCTGGTCGGTCCAGTGCACCGGAACGGCGCAGGTCACCGAACCGACCAACGCCGAACTGGAGCTCTTCGGACCGGTTCCGCATTTCATCGACGGCGAGGTCTTCGACCCCGTCTACATGCGGATCGAGCCCCAGTTCGCCACCGTGCACTCGCTGGCCGGGAATACGGACCGGCAGTACCAGTACGCGCTCTGACCGGGGCTCACCCGGATACGCGGACGGGCCCGGCGGAATTGATTCCGCCGGGCCCGTCCTCCGGTACGCGTCACTCTTCCGAGTTGGTCCCGCCACCGCCGGGGCCGCCGGCGGCGCCACCGGCCGCGGTCTCCCCCGTGGGCTTCGTCGACGGCTTGTTCGACGGCGTCGGCGACGTGCTCCCCGTGGGCTTCGTCGTCGCCGTGTTGGTCGGCGAGGCCGTACCCGTCGGCGAGTGCGTCGCGGTGGGCGTCGGCGTCGGGCTGAAGCTCTGCTGGCGACTACGGGTCGGCGCGGGCGAGTTGTCGTTGGTAGCCGGGGTGTTGTCCTGCGTCTGCGGCGGCTGGGTGACGTTCGGGGCCGCGGACTTGCTCGGCTGCTCACCCGGGGTGCTCTGGGTGGTCTCCGGCTTCTCCTTGCCTGCCTTGCCCATGCTGTTGACCGCGTAGGCCACACCACCCATGACCGCGACGACCGCGAGGACCGCGAACAGCCACACCGTCCAGCGGCTGCCGCCGCTCCTGCGGTCGTCGTAGCCGTCGTAGCCGTCGTAACCGCCGTTGCCGGCCGGGCCGTGGCCGCCGGGGAAGGCCGAGCCGTCGTCCGGGTTCAGCGACGGCACCATCGGCTGCTGGAACTGCGAGGTCGAGGCGTGCGCCCCGTACTGCTGCTGGCCGCCGCTCCCGGGCAGGGGCATGGCCGTGGTGGGAGAGGTACCGCCCCGCCCGTGCGGCAGGGACATGGTGACCGGGCCGGTGCTCCAGGTGCCGGTGTTCGGCCCCTGCTCCTGCAGCATCTGGAGCGCGTACTGGACCAGCCCGCGCATCTCCTCGGCGCTCTGGAAGCGGTCGTCCGGGTCCTTGGCGAGGGAACGCATGACCAGGCCGTCGAGCTCCTGCGGGAGGTGACTGCCCTCCGGCAGCTGCGAGGGCGGCACCGGCGCGTCCTGGACGTGCTGGTAGACCACCGACAGCGGGGTCTCGCCGGTGAACGGGGGACGCAGCGCGAGCAGTTCGTAGAGCAGACAGCCGGTCGCGTAGAGGTCGGAGCGGTGGTCGACGGCCTTGCCGAGGGCCTGCTCGGGCGACAGGTACTGCGGGGTGCCCATGACCATGCCGGTCTGGGTCATCGTCGACTGGGCGCCGTGCAGGGCGCGGGCGATGCCGAAGTCCATCACCTTGACCGCGCCGGTCTCGGTGATGATGACGTTCGCGGGCTTGATGTCACGGTGCACGATGCCGTGCTGGTGCGAGTACGCGAGGGCTTCGAGCACGCCCGAGGTGATGATGAGCGCCTGCTCGGGGCCCGGGGCCTCCGCGCTGAGCAGGAGGTCGCGGATGGTGCGGCCCTCGACGAGCTCCATGACGATGTACGGGACGGTGTTCGGGCCGACCCGGTCCTCGCCCGAGTCGTACACGGCCACGACGGCGTGGTGGTTGAGTCCGGCGACGGACTGCGCCTCGCGCGTGAAGCGGGCCTTGGACACCGGGTCCTCGGCGAGGTCCGCGCGCAGCAGCTTCACGGCGACGGTGCGGCCCAGCCGGACGTCCTCGGCCGCGAACACCTCGGCCATGCCGCCGCGGCCCAGCCGGTGCGTCATCCGGTAACGGCCGTCGCCCACCAGGCCGCCGGCGCCCCAGTGCTCAGGACCATCGGTCATCCCGGCGCCGTTTCCATCGGGTTCGGGTGCCATCAGTCCTCGCCGTCGTATCTCTCGGCCGCCGCTCAGCGGTCGTCCTCTTCGTCGGTGCTCCGGTGAACGCTACAGCCTCGGAACCGGTCACCGTTCGGACAAGACCACCTGTGCCCGTGTGGTCACGGAACGGGCACCTGGCTTGACGTGTGCTTGCCCTGGGGCAGACTGGGCGCCATATGCGCCCGGCCAGCGGCGTGGGGACACATCCCGAGGGGAAGCAACAGTCATGAGCCAGGACGGCACTCAGGGCCAGTACGCGGGCGGCTCTCTGGCCGGTGGCCGTTACCAGCTAAGGGACTTGCTGGGTGCGGGCGGCATGGCGTCCGTGTACCTCGCCTACGACTCGGCCCTCGACCGGCAGGTCGCCATCAAGACGCTGCACAGCGACCTCGGCCGCGAGCAGTCCTTCCGCGAACGGTTCCGCCGCGAGGCCCAGGCTGTAGCGAAACTGTCGCACACGAACATCGTCTCGGTGTTCGACACCGGTGAGGGCGAAGTGACGTTCGGCGGCGCCGCCGCGGGCGACGGCGCGGTGATGCCGTACATCGTCATGGAGTACGTGGAGGGCCGGCCGCTGGGCTCGGTGCTGGAGGAGGACATCCGCCAGTACGGCGCCATGCCGGCCGACAAGGCGCTGAAGGTGACGGCCGACGTCCTGGCCGCCCTGGAGACCAGCCACGAGATGGGGCTCGTCCACCGCGACATCAAGCCCGGCAACGTCATGGTGAACAAGCGCGGCGTGGTCAAGGTGATGGACTTCGGCATCGCGCGCGCCATGCAGTCGGGGGTCACCTCGATGACGCAGACCGGCATGGTCGTCGGCACCCCCCAGTACCTCTCGCCCGAGCAGGCGCTGGGGCGCGGGGTCGACGCCCGTTCGGACCTCTACTCGGTCGGCATCATGCTGTTCCAGCTGCTGACCGGGCGGATCCCGTTCGACGCGGACTCGCCGCTGGCCATCGCGTACGCCCACGTGCAGGAGGAGCCGGTCGCCCCGTCCTCCGTCAACCGGTCGCTGACCCCGGCGATGGACGCGCTGGTGGCCCGCGCCCTGAAGAAGAACCCGAACGAGCGTTTCCCCACGGCCGCGGCCATGGGGGACGAGGTCGCGCGGGTGCTGGGCTCCGGGCAGACCGGTGCGCCGGTCATCGTCCAGGGCCACGGGCCCCTGAGCAGCGGTGCGGGCGTGGCCTCGGCCGTGTTCCCGCCGGTGGAGTCCGGGTACCAGGCGCCCCCGCAGTCGGTGCAGCAGCCCTACCAGGCGCCGCAGGCGCCGACGCCGGCCCCGTACGCGCCGACACCGGCCCCGCAGCAGCACGCGCAGGGCGGCTACGCCTACCCGCACACCCCTCCGCCGCAGCAGCAGTACGCGCCGCAGACCCCGCCGCCGTACACGATCTCCCCGACCGGCGGGCCGGGGACGACGGGCCAGGCGGCGGCGTCCGGTGACGGCAAGCGGAACATGCCGGTGGTCGTGGGCGCGGCCGCGGTGGCGCTGCTGGCCGTGGGCGGTCTGATCGCGGCGATCTCGATGAACGGGGACAAGGACAAGGGCGACACGACGGCGGATCCGGGGGCCTCCACGTCCGCCTCGGCGAAGGCCGGGTTCAAGGGGCCGGACACCACGCGCACGATCGACCCGAAGAAGTGCACGGAGCCGGTGAGGCACTACAGCGAGGCCGGCAAGTACATGGCCCCGGACTTCAAGTACAAGAACCTGCTCTCGGTGAAGGAGTGCATCCAGGCCTCGGGCGGCAAGTACAAGATCGAGTTCAAGGACGAGGCCGTGTACGGCAAGGACACGGTCCTGTTCCAGACCCCGGCTTCCGGCGACAAGATCAACAAGGAAGGCACGGAGTTCACGCTGACCGTGTCGACCGGCAACCCCGAATAGCGCACCGGACCCCGCCGCACGGCGCCGCCCGGCGGCCCGGCACGCGGCGCGATCCGACACACCGGCATCCCGGACACCCCGATGGGGCGTCCGGGATGCCGCTTTTGCCCCACTATGTAAATCTGGGCGCATATCTCTGACGCGCAGCGAGCAGCTCGTGGCTCGGGACGGGAGGGGCTCCCCGTGATCCAAGGCTTCCGCCCGCCGCACTGGCTGGCCTGCGCGGCGCTGGCCGCCTCCGCGCTCGCACCCACCGCTTCCGCGTACGCCGGCCCCTTCCTCGCCCCCGTCCGGCCGATCGCCGCGCCCGCCGCGCCGGACGCCCCCCACGGGGAGCTGGCCGGAAGCCTCGCCGGGGTCGGGCGCGAGCGCCCCGGGCGGCCGGTCGGCGAGCCCGCGAACCCCGAGCTGACGGTCGCGTCGCGCCCGCTGCCGGCCCGGCCGCGCACCGAGCCCGGCACCGCCGCCACCCCCGCCCTGCCCACCGCCCCCACCGGCGCCGCCACCGCCCGTCCGCCGACCGCCCGTCCGCCCACCGCCGCCGTCGCCGCCCCGAGCCCGCCGCCGGCCGTGGTCACCGACCTCCGCACCGCTCCCAACGACCGGGCCGCCGACCTGGCCGCGCACATACTGCCGCTCGGCACCGGATTCGCCCTGATGGGCCTCGGTCTCGGCTACCTCGGGATACGGCTGCGCCGGGGGATCTGAGCGGTCCCGGCCTCCTCCCTCCACAAGGCGTCCCCCGCACGACCTACGCCTCAGGACGGTTGCCGGGGGTGAACATACTCGGTATACATACTCAGTATGTCGATCCGTCACGGGCTACTCGCCCTGCTGGAACGGGGTCCTCGGTACGGCTCCCAGCTGCGCACCGAGTTCGAATCCCGCACCGGCTCCACCTGGCCGCTCAACGTCGGGCAGGTGTACACGACCCTCGCCCGTCTCGAACGGGACGGCCTCGTCGCGCCCGACGGCGAGGACGCCGCCGGCCACACCCTCTACGCCATCACCGACGCCGGACGCACCGAACTGCGCCAGTGGTACGAACGCCCCGTCGACCGGGCCAACCCGCCCCGCGACGAGCTGTCCATCAAGCTCGCCATGGCCGTGGGCGCCCCCGGCGTGGACATCCGGTCCGTCATCCAGTCCCAGCGGCACGCCACGATCAAGGCGATGCAGGACTACACCCGGCTCAAGGCCACGGCGCTCGCCGCGGTCGAGAGCGGCCAGTCCCGCGAACGCGACGACGTGGCCTGGCTGCTCGTCCTGGAACAGCTGATCTTCCAGACCGAGGCCGAGGCCCGCTGGCTCGACCACTGCGAAGCCCGGCTCGTCCGGCTCTCCCTGCCGGCCGACCGGAGAGCCGCCGAACCCGGACGACCCCAGGCCGCCGCAGCCCAGACCCCGGCCCCGACCACCACCCCGCCCCGTACCGCTCGTACGCGCCGTGGCTGAACCACCGTTCCAGGGGGGACACTCCATGCCTGACCAGCCCCAGCCCCAGCAGCCCGTACTGCAGTTGGACCGACTCGTCCGCACGCACGGCAGCGGCGCCACCGAGGTGCACGCCCTGCGCGGGATCGACCTGTCCGTCTACCCCGGCGAACTCGTCGCCGTCATGGGCCCCTCCGGCTCCGGAAAGTCCACACTGCTCACCCTCGCGGGCGGCCTCGACACCCCGAGCAGCGGCCGGGTCGTCGTCGAGGGCACCGACATCACCACGGCGAGCCGCAAGCAGCTGGCCGCCCTGCGCCGCCGCAGCATCGGGTACGTCTTCCAGGACTACAACCTGATACCGGCCCTCACCGCCGCCGAGAACGTGGCACTGCCCCGGGAACTCGACGGGATCTCCGCCCGCAAGGCCCGCGCCTCCGCGCTCGCCGCACTGGAGGAGATAGGCCTCGGCCAGCTCGCCAACCGCTTCCCCGACGAGATGTCCGGCGGCCAGCAGCAGCGCGTGGCCATCGCCCGCGCCCTGGTGGGCGACCGCCGTCTGGTCCTCGCCGACGAGCCGACCGGCGCCCTGGACTCCGAGACCGGCGAGTCCGTCCTCGCCCTGCTGCGCACTCGCTGCGACGCCGGCGCCGCCGGGATCCTCGTCACGCACGAGCCGCGGTTCGCCGCCTGGGCCGACCGCGTGGTCTTCCTGCGCGACGGCAGCGTGGTCGACGAGACCCTGCGCAGCCACGCCGACTCCCTCCTCTCCGGGCAGGCGGCCGGCCAGTGACCTCTCCGCTCCAAGGCTGGTACCACTCCTGGATCGCCGCCCTGCGCATAGCGCGCCGCGACGCCTGGCGCGCCAAGGGCCGCAGCTCCCTCGTCCTCGCGATGCTCGCCCTGCCGATCATCGGGGTGAGCGCCGCCGACCTCACGCTGCGCAGTGCCGAACTCTCCCCCGAGCAGGCCCTCTCCCGGATGATCGGCACCGCCGACGCCCGCGTGAGCCACTCGTACACGACCGGGCCGATCAACCAGACCCCCGACGGCACGAGACACCTGCCCGTCGGCGGCTACAAGGACTACGACCCCTCGAAGGCCCGGGAGAAGCCGGAACCGGTGGAGTCCCTGCTCCCGGCCGGGGCCCAGATCCTCAAGGACAGCACCGGCTACGCCAAGGTCCGCACCACACACGGGCTGCTCGACACCCAGCTGCGCGAGCTCGACACGCACAGCCCCCTGACGAAGGGCATGATCACGCTCGACCGCGGCCGGCTGCCCGAAGGCCCGGGCGAGGTCATCGCCACCCGGACCTTCCTGAAGGACTCCGGCCTCTTCGTCGGCTCCTCGGTCACCCCGCGCGGCGCCCCCGCCCCCTACAAGATCGTCGGCGCCTACGAGCTGCCGGACGAACTCGGGCGCCCCGAGATCATCGGCCCGCCCGGAGCCCTGATCGCCCCGCTGAACAAGGCGCTGGTGGAGTCCGGCGGTCGCACGGTGACGCCCAGCGACACCTACCTGGTCAAGGTGGGCGGCGCCGGTGTCAGCTGGGACGCGGTCAAGGCGGCCAACGCCAAGAGCCTGGTCGTCGTCTCCCGGGCCGTCGTCCTCGACCCGCCCGCCGACTCCGAGGTCCCGCTCTACCGGGACGATCCGAAGGCGCAGTTCGAGGAGAGCGGCAACAAGGCCGTCGAGACGGCCATCCTGGCCACCGTCGTGGGCCTGGCCATGCTGGAGATCTGCCTGCTCGCCGGACCGGCCTTCGCCGTCGGCGCCCGACGCTCGCGCCGCCAGCTGGGCCTGGTCGGCGCCAACGGCGGTGACCGGCGCCACATCCGCTCCATCGTGCTCTCCGGCGGCCTGGTCCTCGGCGCCGTCGCCGCCGCCATCGGCACCGTCGTCGGCATCCTGCTCACCGTCCTGCTGCAGCCGGTGCTGGAGGAGGCGCTCGGCAAGCGCTTCGGCACCTTCGACTTCCGCCCGCTGGAACTGGCCGGCATCGCCCTGCTCGCCGTGATCACCGGTCTGCTGGCCGCGATCGTCCCGGCCGTCACCGCCTCCCGGCAGACCGTGCTGGCCTCGCTGACCGGCCGCCGCGGTGTCCGCCGCGCCAACCGCGTGCTGCCCGTCCTCGGCCTCGTCGCCGTCGCCGCCGGCGCCGCGATCGCCCTCTACGGCACCACCTCGAACATGGGCAGCACCGTCGTGGCGGGCGGCAGCGCCCTCGCCGAACTCGGCATCGTCGCCCTCACCCCGACCCTGGTCGGCCTGTTCGGCCGGCTCGGACGGTGGCTGCCGCTGTCGCCGCGGCTCGCGCTGCGCGACGCCGTGCGCAACCGCGGGCGTACGGCCCCCGCCGTGGCCGCCGTACTGGCCGCCGTCGCCGGAACCGTCGCCGTGGCGACGTACCAGCAGAGCTACGACGTCCAGATGCGCCGGCAGTACCAGGCCGAACTGCCGCACGGCACCGGCCTGCTGCAGACCATCGAGAACAGCGCGTACAAGGAGGTGCCCGCCCTGCGCGAGACCCTCTCCAGGGAGATGCCGCTGGCGCAGCGGGCGGACATCGACCGGGTGGTCGTCGGCAAGCCCGGCTGCGAGTCGTTCTCCTCGGACCCCGGCTGCGGCCGCGCCGAGCTCATCACGCCCAAGGAACAGCGCTGCCCGCTCTACGAGGACCCCAAGGGCATCTCGGCCTTCTCCGAGGCGCAGCTCAAGGAACTGCGCCAGGACTGGCGCTGCCAGGACCCCCGGCACGGCACGCAGCACTCCGTCCTCGTCGGCGACGAGAAGGTGCTGAGCGTGCTCGCGGTCACCGATCCGGGCACCGTGGCCGCTCTCAAGGCCGGCCAGGCCGTCGCCTTCGACAAGCGCCAGGTCAAGGACGGCAAGGTCACCCTGCGGATCATCACCGACCAGAGCCAGGACGACGTGATGTTCGGGCGCTACGACGACACCCGCGGTGAGGACAAGGTCCTCCCCGTCCACCTGGCACCCGGCTCGGCCGAAGGCTGGGGCGTCGAGCTGATCCTGCCGCCCTCGGCGGCCAAGGCCGCCGGACTGGCCACCGCGCCCGTGGGCTCGTACTTCAGCCTCGACGGAACGGCGAGCAGCGAGCAGCGCCAGAAGATGGACGGCGAGATCGACCGGATGGGCGTGGACGCCACCCTCCGCATCGAGGCGGGCTACGAGGGCGACAACAGCATCGTCATGCTCGCCCTGGCCGTCTTCGCGGGGATCATCACGATCGGCGCGGCCGGCATCGCCACCGGGCTGGCCCAGGCCGACGCCGAGGCCGACCTGAAGACGCTGGCCGCCGTGGGCGCGGCGCCGCGGGTGCGGCGGACGCTGAGCGGCTTCCAGTGCGGGGTGGTCGCCCTGATGGGCGTCGTCCTGGGCTCGGCGGCCGGGATCCTGCCCGCGGTCGGCCTGCGGCTGACCGAGCAGCGGCAAGCCGAGGCGCTCTACCGGGAGTCGATCGAGCAGGGCTTCTCGGCGATGACGGAAGCGGTGCCGTTCGTGCCGATCTCCGTGCCGTGGGAGACCCTCGGCGGACTGCTCGTCGTGGTTCCGCTGGGCGCGGCCCTGCTGGCGGCCCTCGTCACCCGCTCCAGCGGCGCGCTGGCCCGCAGGGCCGCGGGGTAGGGGCCCCGGGGGACCGGGGCCAGGCTGGTGCCCCCGTACAGGGTGGATCACGACTGTACGGGGGCACACCGTGTGAGTACGGAGGTGTGCGAGAGAATGACGGCATGGAGATGCCGAGGAGTGAACGGTCGCAGGACAGCCCCCCGCACGTTCTGATCGTGGGACAGGACGGGACGGCCGTCGGCGACGCCGATGACGAGTCGCGCGAGGTCCCGGTGACGGAAATGGTCGAACAGCCCGCCAAGGTCATGCGGATCGGCAGCATGATCAAGCAACTCCTGGAAGAGGTACGTGCCGCGCCTCTCGACGAGGCGAGCCGGGTCCGGCTCAAGGACATCCATGCCGCCTCGGTCAAGGAGCTGGAGGACGGCCTGGCACCGGAGCTCGTCGAGGAACTGGAGCGCCTGTCACTCCCGTTCACGGAGGAGGCCATTCCCTCCGAGGCCGAACTCCGGATCGCCCAGGCACAGTTGGTGGGCTGGCTGGAGGGCCTCTTCCACGGCATCCAGACGGCCCTGTTCGCGCAGCAGATGGCGGCGCGGGCCCAGTTGGAGCAGATGCGCCGCGCCCTCCCGCCGGGCGGGCCGCACGACGACGACGAGGACGGCGGCCACGGCGCGATCCGCTCGGGCCCCTACCTCTAACCCCCGCCGGACACACATCCAAAGCGGGGCCCACCCGGGCCCCGCTGCCCCCGATCTTCAGCCCCGCCGCCCCCCTCAGCCCCGCCGCCCCCCTCAGCCCCGCCGCTCCCCTCAGCCCCGCCGCTCCCCTCAGCCCCGCCGGCGTTTGAGGCGCGGGGTCCGGGGCGGAGCCCCGCTCTTCCAGCCCCGCCGGCGTTTGAGGCGCGGGGCCCGGGGCAGAGCCCCGGCAACGGCGCCGCACCCGGCACACGGCATCCGGCGCCCCGGACAAGTCCGGCTCCCGGCCGGGAACATGGCCCCCGCATACTCATGGGCATGAGCTACGACGCGATCGTGCTGGCCGGCGGCGCCGCGCGGCGACTCGGCGGGGCGGACAAGCCCGCGCTGAGCGTCGGCGGCCGCGCACTCCTCGACCGCGTCCTCGACGCCTGCCCGGACGCCCGGACCACCGTCGTGGTCGGTGGCCGCCGCGCCACCTCGCGCCCGGTCCAGTGGACCCGCGAGGACCCGGCCGGCGGCGGCCCCGTGGCCGCCCTGGACGCCGGACTGCGCCGGACCACCGCCGAGCTGGTCCTCGTACTCTCCGCCGACCTGCCCTTCCTCGACCGGGAGACCGTACGGGCCCTGCTGGAGGCCCCGTCCGCACCCGCGCCGGGGACCGCGGGTGCGGACGGGGCGATGCTGCTCGACGGCGACGGCCGGGACCAGCCGCTGGTCGCCGCGTACCGGGCCGAACCGCTGCGCCGTGAGATCGCCCTGCTCGCCGCCGAGCACGGCACCCTCACCGGGCTCCCGCTCCGCGCGCTCACCGCCGAACTGGACCTCGCCCGCGTCACGTCCCGGCCACTCGCCTCCTTCGACTGCGACACCTGGGACGATCTCGCCGCCGCCCGCGCCCGGATCAGGGAGCATGGAACCGTGCTGGACCAATGGATCACCGCCGTCAAGAGCGAACTGGGCATCGACCTCCCCGTCGACACCAAGACCCTGCTCGACCTCGCCCGGGACGCCGCCCACGGCGTCGCCCGGCCCGCCGCCCCGCTGACCACCTTCCTCGTCGGCTACGCGGCCGCCCACGCCGCCGCCACCGGCGCCGACCCCGCCCAGGCCGTCGCCGAGGCCTCCCGCAAGGCGGCCGACCTGGCGCTGCGGTGGGCCGACGAGGCAGCGGCCGACTCCGCCGAACAGAACGGCTCCGGATGACCCCCACGAACTCCGCCGAGCAGGCCCTCGACGAGGCCCTGGCCCTGGTCAGCCGCGCCCCCGAGGGCGCCGGGACCGGCGGCGCGAGCCGCGGCGCGGGCGGCCACCGCGCGTCCGGCTGGCAGCGGGCCCGGGACACGGCCGCCCACGCCGGGAGCAGGGTGCGGCCCCGCACCCGCAGCGTGCCCCTCTCCGACGCCCTCGGCGAGGTCCTGGCCACCCCCCTGGACGCGCTGACCGACCTGCCGTCCTTCGACACCTCCGCCATGGACGGCTGGGCGGTCGCGGGCCCCGGCCCCTGGAGCGTGCGCGCGGGCGGCGGCGTCCTGGCCGGCTCCGAGCGGCCGGAGCCCCTCACGGACGGCGAGGCCGTGCGGATCGCCACCGGTGCCCGGATCCCCGGTGACGCCACCGCCGTCATCCGCACCGAGCACTGCCGCGAGGCCGGCACCCAGATCTTCGCCGACCGGCCCGTCCTCACCGGCCAGGACATCCGCCCGCGCGGCCAGGAATGCCGCTCCGGCGACCTGCTGCTGCCCGCCGGCTCCCTGGTCACCCCGGCCGTGCTGGGCCTCGCCGCGGCAGCCGGGTACGACGAGCTGACCACCCGGCCGCGCCCCCGCGTGGAGATCCTGGTGCTCGGCGACGAGCTGCTCTCCGCGGGACGCCCGCACGAGGGGCTGGTCCGCGACGCCCTCAGCCCGATGCTCGGGCCCTGGATGGAACGCCTCGGCGCCGAGGTCGTCGGAACCCGGCGGCTCGGCGACGACCCGGCGGGGGCCGCGGCCCTGCTGGAAGCCGTCACCACGAGCACCGCCGATGTGCTCGTGACCACGGGCGGCACCGCCTCCGGACCCGTCGACCACGTCCACCCGGTCCTGCGCGAGGCCGGCGCCGAACTGCTGGTCGACGGCGTGGCGGTGCGCCCCGGGCACCCCATGCTGCTGGCCCGCACCGGGTCCGGGGCCGACGAGGACACGGTGCGCCATGTGGTCGGGCTGCCCGGCAACCCGCTGGCCGCCGTCTCCGGGCTGCTGACCCTCGCCGAGCCGCTGCTGCGCGCCCTCGCCGGCCGCCGTGGGCGCCCCCGCTACACGGCCCCGGTGCAGGGCGACGTGCCCGGCCACCCGTACGACACCCGGCTGGTCCCGGTCCTGCTCAGCGAAGAGCACGCGGTGCCGCTGCGGTACCACGGACCTGCCATGCTGCGCGGTGTGGCCGCCGCCGACGCGCTGGCCGTCGTACCGCCCAAGGGCGCGCGGTCCGGTCAGGAACTGGAGATTCTCGATCTGCCCTGGGCTTCCGGAGGATGTTTCACGTGAAACTGCACGGCCAGGACTCCATGGCCCGCGGCGCCGACGAGAAGCTCGTCTCCCGGCGCATCAAGCTGCCCAAGCGCGTCGTGGAGAACCCGCTGAGGCAGGTCACGAAGCGCCTGCTGATGGCCTTGTTCGTGCTCTTCCTGACGGTCTTCATCGTGTGGCTGGACCGTGGTGGCTACCACGACAACGCCAACGAGACGGTCGATCTCCTCGACTGCTTCTACTACGCCACGGTGACGCTGTCCACGACGGGCTACGGCGACATCGTGCCGTACAGCGACAGCGCACGGCTGATCAACATCCTGCTGATCACCCCGCTGCGGGTGCTGTTCCTGATCATCCTGGTCGGTACCACCCTGGAAGTCCTGACGGAACGGACGAGGGAAGAGTGGCGGCTCAAGAGCTGGAGGAAGAACTTGCGTGAGCACACGGTCGTCATCGGCTTCGGCACGAAGGGCCGCTCGGCCCTCCAGACGCTGCTGGCCACCGGCCTCTCCAAGGAACAGGTCGTCATCGTCGACCCCAGCGCCAAGGTGATCGACACGGCCAACGCGGAGGGCTTCACGGGTGTGGTCGGCGACGCCACCCGCTCCGACGTCCTGCTCCGCGCCGAGCTCCAGAAGGCCCGGCAGATCGTCATCGCCACCCAGCGGGACGACACGGCGGTCCTGGTCACCCTGACCGCCCGGCAGCTCAACCGCGGGGCGAAGATCGTCGCGGCGGTGCGCGAGGAGGAGAACGCCCCGCTGCTGCGCCAGTCCGGCGCGGACGCGGTCATCACGAGCGCGAGCGCGGCCGGCCGGCTGCTGGGCCTCTCGGTGCTCAGCCCGAGCGCGGGCACCGTGATGGAGGACCTCATCCAGCAGGGCAGCGGCCTCGACCTCCTCGAACGCCCCGCCCGCAAGGCCGAGGTCGGCAAGTCGGTACGGGACACCGAGGACCTGGTCGTGAGCGTGCTGCGCGGCCACCGACTGCTCCCGTACGACGATCCGCACGCGAGCCCGATCCAGCTGACGGACCGTCTCATCACCATCGTGCGCGCGACGCCGCCGGCCTCGCCGCAGGTGAGGTTCGGGCCCGCCGACTAGACCGTCTCCTTCGATCCTTTCCGGCCGGCCCGATCCGCAAGAGGCGGCCCGGCCGGGCCGTGGCGTAGCCTCCGGGCCATGCATGCGATCACCATCGAGCAGCCCGGCGGCCCCGAGGCCCTGGTCTGGGCCGACGTACCCGATCCGGTGCCGGGCGAGGGCGAGGTCCTCGTCGAGGTCGCGGCGAGCGCCGTGAACCGCGCCGACGTACTCCAGCGGCAGGGGTTCTACGATCCGCCGCCCGGCGCTTCGCGCCATCCCGGGCTGGAGTGCTCCGGGCGGATCGCCGCCATCGGGCCGGGGGTGTCCGGCTGGTCCGTGGACGACGAGGTGTGCGCCCTGCTGGCGGGTGGCGGTTACGCCGAGCGGGTGGCCGTGCCGGCGGGCCAGTTGCTGCCGGTCCCGGCGGGTGTGGACCTGGTGACGGCGGCCGCACTGCCCGAGGTCGTCACCACCGTGTGGTCGAACGTGTTCATGGTGGCGGGGCTGCGGCCCGGCGAGACCCTGCTGGTGCACGGCGGTTCCAGCGGGATCGGGACCATGGCCATCCAGCTGGCGAAGGCGGTGGGCGCGACGGTCGCCGTGACGGCGGGCGGCCCGGAGAAGCTGGCGCGCTGCAAGGAGCTGGGTGCGGACATCCTGATCGACTACCGCGAGCAGGACTTCGTGGCCGAGCTGCGCGAGGCCACGGGCGGGGCCGGGGCGGACGTGATCCTGGACATCATGGGCGCGAAGTACCTCGCCCGGAACGTGGACGCCCTGGCCGTGAACGGGCGGCTCGCGGTGATCGGGCTCCAGGGCGGGGTCAAGGCCGAACTGAACCTCGGTACGCTGCTGGCCAAGCGGGCGGCGGTCACCGCCACCTCGCTGCGCGCCCGCCCGCTGGAGGAGAAGGCGGCCATCGTCGCCGCCGTACGCGAGCACGTGTGGCCGCTGGTGGCCGCGGGACGGATCCGCCCGGTGGTCCACGCGGCCTTCCCCATGCGGGATGCGGCCGAGGCCCACCGCGTGCTGGAGTCCAGCGCCCACGTGGGCAAGATCCTGCTCACGGTCTGAGGGCCGGGGGCGGCGCCGCTGCGGGGGCTCCGCGCCCCCGAACCCCCGGTCCTCCAACGCCGGACGGGCTGAAATCCAGCCCGCCGGCGTTTGAGGCGCGGGGTCCGGGGCGGAGCCCGGGCAACGGCACCGCACCCGCCCCGCGCCGCACTGCTACAGGCTGCGCAGCAGGACCGCCGGGGACTCGACGCAGTCCGCGACGTAGCGGAGGAAGCCGCCCGCCGTGCCCCCGTCGCAGACCCGGTGGTCGAAGGTCAGCGACAGCTGGACGACCTTGCGGACCGCCAGCTGGCCCTCGTGGACCCAGGGCTTGTCGATGATCCGGCCGACGCCCAGCATCGCCGCTTCGGGGTGGTTGATGATCGGTGTCGAGCCGTCGACGCCGAACACCCCGTAGTTGTTCAGGGTGAAGGTGCCGCCGGTGAGATCGGCCGGGGCCAGTTTCCCGGCCCGGGCCAGCTCGGTCAGCCGGGCGAACTCCGCCGACAGGGACTCCGGGTTGCGGTGCTGCGCGTCCCGGACCACCGGGACGACCAGGCCCCGCTCGGTCTGCGCGGCGAAGCCCAGGTGCACCGACGGGAGCCGGACGATCTCCTTGGCCGCGAGGTCCACGGTGGAGTTGAGCTCCGGGTACCGGGCGAGGGCGGCCGTGCAGATCCGGGCCAGCAGCGCGAGCACCGAGATCTTGGGTCCGCCGACCGCGTTCATCGCGGCGCGGGCGGCCATCAGCTCGGTGGCGTCCGCGTCGACCCAGCAGGTGGCGTCCGGGATCTCCCGGCGGCTGCGCGACAGTTTCTCGGCGACCGCCCCGCGCACTCCCCTGAGCGGGATCCGCTCGCCCTGTGCCGGCGCCGTCGACGACGCCGGCGCCGGCGCGGCGGCCGGGGCCGGCTCGGGCGCCCGCAGCACGGCCAGCGCCGCCTCGACGTCGGCCCGCAGGATCAGCCCCTCGGGCCCCGACCCCTGCAGTGCGCGCAGGTCGACCCCGCCGTCCTTGGCCAGCTTGCGCACCAGCGGCGAGATCACGGGAACCGGTCCGGCGGGAGCCACCGGGACCGCGGGAGCCGCCGGGGCCGGAGCCGCGGCGGGCGCCGAGACCGCGGCGGTGACGGGTCGCACCCGTCGCCGACGCGCCGGGCGCGAGTGGTCCTCGCCGTAGCCGATCAGGGGCCGGGGCACGTTGCCGGAGCCCTCGGCCTCGGCCGCCTGCGCGGCCGGGGCCTCCGGGAGCGACGCCGCCCCCACCGCCACGGTGATCAGCGGTGCTCCGACGGGCAGTTCCGTGCCCTCCTCCCCGAAACGGGCGGTGACCACACCGCCGTAGGGGCACGGAACCTCGACCATCGCCTTGGCCGTCTCGACCTCGACCACCGGCTGGTCGATGGCGACGACATCGCCCACCGCGACCAGCCAGCGGACGATCTCGGCCTCGGTCAGGCCCTCCCCGAGATCGGGAAGCTTGAATTCCATTACCTGCGGCATCAGTTCTCCCACTGCAGGCGGGCCACGGTGTCCAGGATCCGGTCCACACCCGGCAGGTGGTGCTTCTCCAGCATCGGCGGCGGGTAGGGGATGTCGAAGCCCGTCACCCGCAGCACCGGCGCCTCCAGGTGGTGGAAGCACCGCTCGGTGACGCGGGCGGCGATCTCCGCGCCCGGTCCGCCGAAGCCGCCGGCCTCGTGGACCACCACCGCGCGACCGGTGCGGCGTACGGACTCCACGACCGTGTCCTCGTCGAAGGGGACCAGCGACCGCAGGTCCACGACCTCCAGGTCCCAGCCCTCCTCGCGCGCCGCCTCGGCCGCCTCCAGGCACACCGGCAGGGAGGGCCCGTAGGTGATCAGGGTCGCGCTCGTGCCCGTCCGCCGGACCAGCGCCTTGCCGATGCCCGGCACGGCCGCCGGCGCCTCGGGCCGCCAGTCGGCCTTCGACCAGTAGAGGCGCTTCGGCTCCAGGAAGACCACCGGGTCGTCGCTCGCGATGGACGCGCGGAGCAGCCCGTACGCGTCCTCGACCGTCGCCGGGGTCACGACGTGCAGGCCGGGCGTGGCCACGTAGTACGCCTCGGAGGAGTCGCAGTGGTGCTCCACACCGCCGATCCCGCCGCCGTAGGGCACGCGAATGGTGATCGGCAGCGGCATCGCGCCGCGGGTGCGGTTGCGCATCTTGGCCACGTGCGAGATGAGCTGCTCGAACGCCGGGTAGGCGAAGGCGTCGAACTGCATCTCCACCACCGGCCGCAGCCCGTACATGGCCATGCCGACCGCCGCGCCCAGGATGCCCGCCTCCGCGAGGGGGGTGTCCGTGCAGCGCTCCTCGCCGAACTCCTTCGCGAGCCCGTCCGTGATCCGGAAGACCCCGCCCAGCGTCCCGACGTCCTCGCCCATCACGTGGACCGTCGGGTCCTCGGCCATCGCGTCGCGCATCGCCCGGGTCAGGGCCTGCGCCATCGTCGCGGGCTTGGCCCCCGACTTCGCGGACTTCGCCGCCACCGTCGTCACGCCTGGTCCTCGGCTTCCAGCTCTTCGCGCAGCATGGCCGCCTGCTCCCGCAGCCGGTCCGTCTGCTCCGCGTACACGTGCGCGAACAGGTCCATCGGGTCCACCACCGGGTCCGCGTTCATCCCCTCGCGGAGCGCCGCGGCCATCGCCTCGGCGTCGTCGCGCACCGCCTGGATCGCCGCTTCGTCGATGATCCCGCGGGCGGTGAGCTCACGCTCCAGCAGCTCGACCGGGTCGTGCGCCTTCCAGGCCTCGACCTCGGCGTCGCCGCGGTAACGGGTCGCGTCGTCGGCGTTCGTGTGGGCTTCCATCCGGTACGTGACGGCCTCGATCAGGGTCGGGCCACCACCGGCCCGGGCCCGCCGGACCGCCTCGGAGAGCACCTCGTGCATGGCGGCGATGTCGTTGCCGTCGACCAGCCGGCCGGGCATCCCGTACCCGACGGCCTTGTGGGCGAGGGTCGGGGCGGCGGTCTGCTTGGCGAGGGGGACGGAGATCGCGAAGCCGTTGTTCTGCACGAGGAAGACCACCGGGGCCTGCCAGACGGCCGCGAAGTTCAGCGCCTCGTGGAAGTCGCCCTCGCTGGTGCCGCCGTCGCCGACCATGGCGAGCGCGACGACGTCGTCGCCGCGCAGCCGGGCCGCGTGCGCCAGGCCCACCGCGTGCGGCAGCTGGGTGGCGAGCGGGGTCGAGAGGGGGGCTATGCGGTGCTCGCGGGGGTCGTACCCGGTGTGCCAGTCGCCGCGCAGCAGGGTCAGGGCCTGTACGGGGTCCAGTCCGCGCGCGACGGCCGCCAGGGTGTCCCGGTAGCTCGGGAACAGCCAGTCCTGGTCCTCCAGGACCAGTGCGGCCGCGATCTCGCAGGCCTCCTGGCCGACGGTGGAGGGGTAGACGGCGAGCCGCCCCTGCTTGGTGAGCGCCGTGGCCTGGGCGTTGTAGCGCCGGCCGCGCACCAGCTCGGCGTAGCAGCGGCGCATCAGCTCCGGGTCGAGGCGGTCCGCCGCCTCGGTGCCCAGCACCCGGTAGGGCTCGGGGTCCGGAAGCAGCGGAGCGGCATCCGTGCGGGGGCTCCAGGCGGGCGGCTGGGGGGAACGGTGGGACGCACCGGCACCGGGCAGCTCTTGGACCGTCATGGCGGCGTACACCTCCTCGTGGGAAGCGGGCAGGGGGTGCCCCGGGTGTGAGGCCCCTCACCTACCGATTGTTCGGTTGTCCGCGCAATTTGGCTACAGGCGGCTCCAGGCTGTGGACAAACGGGCGCCGGGGCCCTGGGATGGATGCAGGACGTCCAGGAGAGGGAGGCATCGGGCAATGCCGGATGAACAAATGGCCGGAACGGGTCCCGGACCGGCCGCGCCGGGAGGCGTCCCGGGAGCCACTGCGGGCCCGCCCGTCACACCCCGCCCCCTGGATCCGATCGACCGGTCGATCATGCGGCTGCTCCAGGCGGACGGCCGCGCGTCGATACGGTCGGTGGCGGAGCAGGTGCACGTCTCGCGGGCGAACGCCTACGCCCGGATCAACCGGCTCATCGACGACGGGGTGATCCGCGGGTTCACGGCCCGCGTCAACCACGAACGCGCCGGCCAGGGCGCGTCCGCCTACATCACCCTGAAGATCGTCCAGAACTCCTGGCGCACGGTCCGCGAGCAGCTGCGCGAACTCCCCGGCGCGGCGCACATCGCCCTGGTCAGCGGCGATTTCGACGTCCTGCTGCTGGTGCACACCCCGGACAACCGGACCCTGCGCGAGCTGGTCCTGACCCGGCTCCAGGCGATCCCGGAGGTCCTGTCGACGCGCACCCTGCTGGTCTTCGAGGAAACGGATCTCCTGGACACCGGCCCGGCGCCGGGCACAGGTCCGACGATCTCGGAGGAGTAGGACCGCGCGGGGCCGAAAGCGCTACGCTGGCCTGCGGGCCGCGGGCGCGAGGGGCCCGGCGGCCGGCGGCCACACGGGGTCCCCGCCCGGCCAGTCGACGTCCGTCAGGGTGATGAGCAGCCGCCCGTCGACGACCGCCTCGCGCAGGTCCGCGTCCCAGGACACGACCTCTTCGGCGAAGGCGGCGGGCTCGGTGCGGTCCAGCAGGAGGACGAAGTGCAGGGCGAAGGGGTCGGTCCATTCGTCCGGGTCCCCGTCCGCGTCGACCATGAAGTTGGCCCGCCAGGCGCCCCGGGCCAGGGTGGAGACGAAGACTCCGAGGAAGTCCGCGCCGAGCAGACCGTCGGCGGCGTCGATGATCACGGCGACGTCCTGCTTGCCGTGCCCGGGGCCGTGCCAGTCGCCGAGGCAGTCGACCATCGCGTCCCAGTTGTGGCCGAAGTAGCCGATGAAGCCCAGCTCACGGGCGAAGGTCCGGTAGACGCAGGCCTCCGTGTCCAGTTCGCCGCCGGCGATCCGCAGCACCAGCCCGTCCCGCGCGAGCAGGTCGGCCTCCGCCCGCGCCACCCAGGGGTCGTCGGCGCGGGTGAAGGTGACCCAGGGGGAGCGGCGCTCGGTGAGGGTGGGGAGGAAGGTGCTCATGCGGCATGCTCGCACCCCGGCCGCCCGGGGTGCGGCGCGCCTCAGGAATTCGGCGGGTGGGGGGTGGTGCGCAGGCCGTCGAAGGCCATGTGGACGACCGCGTCCGCGAGCTGGTCGGTGCCCGTGCCCGAGTGCGGGCGGTACCACTCGACGAGGGAGTTGACCATGCCGAAGAGCAGCCGGGTGGCCAGGCGTATGTCCACGTCGGCCCGCAGGTCGCCCTCGGCGGCGGCGGCCCCCAGCAGGTCCGCGACCTGGTGGTCGAACTCGCGGCGGCGCTCCAGCGCCCAGCGCTCGGTGCGGGTGTTGCCGCGTACGCGCAGCAGCAGCGTCACGTACGGCAGCTCGCCGACCAGCACCTCGACGGTGCGGCGCGTGACGTACTCGACGCGCTCGACCGCGCGGCCGCGTACGGCGCCGGGCTCCTCCAGGATCCCGAAGAGCCCGTCGAGGGCGCGGCTGACGGCCCGCTGCAGCAGTTCCTCCTTGCCCGCGACGTGGTGGTAGATCGAGGACTTCGAGATGCCGGCGGCCTTGGAGAGGTGCTCCATCGAGGTGCCGTCGTAGCCGCGCTCGTTGAAGACCTGGACGGCGACCGAAAGCAGGGTCTCGGGGGTGTAGGTGTCCCGCTTGGCCGTCGTCATTCGTTCTCCCCCGTGTCGTCCCGGTCGCCTTCGTCGCCCTCGTCGCCGTCGGCCTCGTAGCCCAGTTTGAACAGGGCGAGCGAGGGCGCGTAGCGGCCGCCCGGGACGCGTTCGTCGAGGTGGTGCAGCAGGTCGTAGGCCCAGTCCTGGCCGAGCCGGCCGTGCCATTCGGACGGTCCCAGCGGATAGTTGACGCCCAGCCGCATCGCCGTGTCGATGTCCTCGGCGGAGGCGGCGCCCCGGGCGACCGCGTCGGCCGTCAGGTCGATCAGCATCGCGACGGTCCGCGCGACGATCATGCCGGGGACGTCCCCGATCACGGAGACCTGCTTGCCCAGCTTCTGGAAGAGGCCGATCGCCTCGGCGAGGGTGCGCTCGCTGGTGTCCTCGCTGGCGGAGAGCGCGATCCGGGTGGCGCCGCGGTAGTCCAGCGCGAGGTCGAAGTAGACGACGTCCGCGAACTCCACCGAGGTCTTGCCGTCCGCGAGGACCAGCTGGCCCTCGCCGGGCAGCTGGATGTACGGGCCGCCCTGCTCGGTGGCCGCGACCGCGATCCCGGCCTCTTGCAGCAGGTCCACCAGCGCGGCGGCGGGACCGAGGTCGCCGACGACGGTGACCTTCGCCGGGGCCTGCTCGGGCGCGGCGGTGTGCGGGAGCGGAAGCTCGGCGTCCGGACCGTACGGGTACCAGCCGTGCCCGGTCTTGCGGCCGAGGCGGCCCGACTGGACGAGGCGGCGCTGGGCGAGGGAGGGGGTGAACTTCGGGCTGCGGTAGAAGGACTCCCACACCGAGCGGGTCACGGCCTCGTTGACGTCCTGGCCGATCAGGTCGGTCAGCTGGAAGGGGCCCATCTTGAAGCCGCCGCTCTCGCGGAGCACGGCGTCGATGGTGGCCGGGTCGGCGCCCTGCTCCTCGTACACCGCGAAGGCCTCGGCGTAGAACGGGCGGGCGATCCGGTTGACGATGAACCCGGGGGTGTCGGCGCAGCGGACCGGTGTCTTCCCCCAGGCCAGCACGGTGCGGTACGCGAGCTCGGCGGCGGCCTGGTCGGTGGCGAAGCCGCTGACCACCTCGACGAGCGGCAGCAGCGGGGCCGGGTTGAAGAAGTGCAGGCCGAGGAAGCGGCCGGGGTGCGCGAGCCCGGCGGCGAGCTCGGTCACGGAGAGGGAGGAGGTGTTGGTGGCCAGCAGCGCGTCCGGCGCGACCACCTCTTCGAGGGCGGCGAAGAGCGTCTGCTTCACGGTGACGTTCTCGACCACCGCCTCGATGACGAGGGCGGCCCCGGCGAGGTCCGCGAGGTCGCCTGCCGAAGCGATCCGGCCGATCGCCTCCTCGGCCCCGGCACGGTCCAGCCGGCCCTTGGCGGCCATCCGGTCGACCCGGTCCTGGACCATGCCGACACCGTCGGCGGCGAGGTCCGCATCGATGTCGTAGATCAGCACGCGGTGACCTGCGAGAAGGGCGACCTGGGCGATGCCCTGTCCCATGGTGCCGGCGCCGACGACCGCCACAGTGCGGGACCGCTCGATTGCTGTCATGCCCTGATCCTCCCGCACACACTTGTCCACAGGTCCGCCGGGCCCTCTTGTCCCGACCGATCGTTCGGTTACTCTAACTCCAGTCTGCTCTTCTTCGCCCGGCTCAACGAGGAGTTGGTCCCTGATGGCCGCCGAGCTCACCGTCCCCCAGTTGTCCGCCAAGCACCGGCCCACCCTGGACCAGGCCCTGTCGGCCATCCGCAGCCGTGCCTACTGGTCCCCGCACCCCGAACATCCCAAGGCGTACGGCGAGACCGCGCCCGCCGACGGACTCGCCGCCTTCGAAGCCCTCCGCGGTACGCGGCTGGACCTCGGCCAGCCCGGCACCGACGGCTGGACGGGCGCCGAGGTGTCCCCGTACGGCCCGGAGCTGGGCGTCGAGTACCCGCATGTGGACCCGGACGTGCTGCTGCCCGCGATGAAGGCCGGCATGGGCGCCTGGCGCGACGCCGGACCCGAGGCGCGCGCCCTGGTCTGTATCGAGATCCTGGCCCGCATCTCCGCCCGGACCCACGAGTTCGCGCACGCGGTCATGCACACCAGCGGCCAGGCCTTCATGATGGCGTTCCAGGCCGGCGGCCCGCACGCGCAGGACCGCGGCCTGGAGGCCGTGGCGTACGCGTACGAGGAGCAGACCCGGGTTCCGGGCCAGGCCGACTGGTCGAAGCCGCAGGGCAAGAAGGACCCGCTGGAGCTCGGCAAGACCTTCACCGCCGTCCCGCGCGGCATCGCCCTCATGATCGGCTGCAACACCTTCCCGACCTGGAACGGCTACCCGGGCCTGTTCGCCTCCCTGGCCACCGGCAACGCGGTGCTGGTCAAGCCGCACCCGCGGGCCGTGCTGCCGCTCGCGCTGACCGTCAAGGTCGCGCGCGAGGTCCTCGCCGAGGCGGGCTTCGACCCGAACCTGGTGGCCCTCGCGGTCGAGCGCCCGGGCGAGGGCATCGCCAAGACCCTAGCGGTCCGCCCCGAGATCAAGCTGATCGACTACACCGGGTCCACGGAGTTCGGGGACTGGCTGGAGGCCAACGCCCGCCAGGCGCAGGTCTACACGGAGAAGGCCGGCGTCAACACCGTCGTCCTGGACTCCACCGACAACTACAAGGGGATGCTGTCCAACCTGGCGTTCTCGCTGTCCCTGTACAGCGGCCAGATGTGCACCACCCCGCAGAACCTGCTGATCCCGCGCGACGGCATCGCGACGGACGCCGGCCACAAGACCTACGACGAGGTCGTCGCCGACCTCGCCGCCTCGGTCGGCGGCCTGCTGGGCGACGACGCCCGGGCGAACGCGCTGCTCGGTGCGCTGGTCAACCCGGACGTCAGGACCCGGCTGGAGGCCGCGGCCGCCCTGGGCGAGGTCGCGCTGGCCTCCCGTGAGGTCGTGAACCCCGAGTTCCCCGACGCGGTGGTCCGCACCCCCGTCATGGTCAAGCTGGACGCGGCCAAGGCCGACCCGGAGGCGCCGTACCTCTCGGAGTGCTTCGGCCCGGTCTCCTTCGCGGTGGCCGTGGACACCACCGCCGACGCCCTCGACCTGCTGCGCCGCACGGTGCGGGAGAAGGGCGCCATGACGGTGGGCGCGTACACCACGTCCCCCGACACCGAGCGGGCCGTCGAGGAGGTCTGCCTGGAGGAGTCCGCGCAGCTCTCCCTGAACCTGACCGGCGGGGTGTTCGTCAACCAGACGGCCGCCTTCTCGGACTTCCACGGTTCCGGTGGCAACCCGGCGGCCAACGCGGCCCTGTGCGACGGCGCCTTCGTCGCGAACCGCTTCCGTGTGGTGGAGGTCCGCCGCCAGGCGTGACCGCGTCACGCAGACCCCCGGCCCGGGTGGACCGCGCCCACCTCCTCCCGCTCCTGCCGCTCGTCGGCGAAGAGGCGGGAGGAGGCGTCCACCTGGGCCATCCTGCGCAGGGCCGCGAACACCGCGTCGCCCACGACCGTGCCCACGACCACCGCCTCGACGAGGCCCTCGCGGTCCGCCCGGCGGGCCGTGTACTCCAGGTCCGCCCGGGCCACCCGCTCGGCCGCGTCGGCGTAGTCGTCGAGCAGTTCGGCGAAGGAACCGTGGCCCACCCGGTCGAGTGAGGCGAGCGCGGACACGAGCGCGTCGGCCGCCTTGTTGCCGGGCCGGACGTGCCAGCCGCGCGCCTCGATCAGCCGTGTCACCCGCTCCCGGGCCAGCACCGCCTCGGCGTCGTCGGGACCCCCGCCGTCGCCGTACTCCGGCACGAGCCGCTGGGCCGCGGCGCCGAGCACCTTGTGCACAGGCCGCTCCTTGTCGTCGATGGCCACGAGGACGTCCCCGATGGCCGCCACCGACAGGCCGCCGACCTCCAGCAGGGCACGGATCAGCCGCAGCCGCCGCTCGTGCCCGTCGTCGTAGCTGGCCTGGTTGGGACTGCTCAGCTCGCCCGGCGGGAGCAGGCCCTCCCGGACGTAGTACTTGATCGTCGGTACCGGAACCCCGGTTCGGCGGCTCAACTCTCCGATGCGCATGGCGTGTTCACTCGTCTCTCCTTGCCCCGTCCCCGCCCATCATAGATAGTGGGGCTATCAGATAGCGGCAAGCGTCACTATCCATTCCTTGGGGGACCCATGTCTGCGTTACCCATGTCTGCGTTACGCACCTGGCACCGTCCACTGACCCTGTTCGCCGGCGTGATGGCGGTGTGGGCCGTCGGCTCCGCCGTGGGTCTCGCGGTCGACGGCCGCGTGCTGGTCGGCGCCCCGATCTGGGCCAAGCCCTTCAAGTTCGCCGTCTCGTTCGTCGGCTACGCGCTCAGCCTGGCCTGGATGCTCTCCCTGGCCGTCGCGGCGCGCCCGCGTCTGCGCAGGCCCGCCTGGTGGGCCGGTACCGTCGTCGCCGCGGCGAGCATGGTGGAGATGCTGCTCATGACGGGCCAGGTGATCCGCGGCCGGCAGAGCCACTTCAACCAGCAGACCCCCCTCGACGCGCAGATCTACGGCGCCATGGCCGTCACCGTCGTCGTGCTGTGGACGGCCACGCTCGTCATCGCCGTCCTGCTCTTCCGGTCCCGCGCCGCCGACCGGGCCACCCTGTGGGCGATCCGGATCGCCGCCGTCCTCGCCCTCGCGGGCGCCGGAATCGGCTTCCTGATGACCAGCCCCACCGAGGCCCAGCTCGCGGTCGACGGCGTACCGGTGGCGGGTGCCCACAGCGTGCGCGTGCCGGACGGCGGACCCGCCATGCCGCTGACCGGCTGGTCGACCACCGGCGGGGACCTGCGCATCCCGCACTTCTTCGGCATGCACGCCCTGCAGCTGCTGCCGCTGCTCGTGCTCGTCCTGGGCGCGCTCGCCGGACGCTTCGCCCTGCTGCGCCGGGAGCGGGTGCGGCTGCGGCTGACCCTGCTCGCGGCCGGGGTCTACGCGGCGGTGTTCGCGCTGGTGACCTGGCAGGCGCTGCGCGGCCAGGCGCTGCTCCAGCCGGACGGGGCGACGCTCGGCGCGGCCGCGGCGATCCTGGCCGGAGGCGTCCTAGGAGTCCTCGCCGCCCTGTTCGCGGACCGGGGGACCGCCCCAGTGGAAGAGGGTCATGGCCACGCTGGTGGCGAGGTTGTAGCTGGAGACCTGGGGGCGCATGGGCAGGGAGACGAGGTGGTCCGCCCGGGCGCGCAGCTCCGGTGAGATCCCGTGGCGCTCCGAGCCGAAGGCGAGCAGGGCGTCGTCGGGGAGGGTGAGGGCGCGGATGTCCGTGCCCTCGGGGTCGAGCGCGTAGAGCGGCCCGGGCGGCAGCTCGTCCAGGGCCAGGCGCTCGACGGTGGTGGCGTAGTGCAGCCCGGCCCCGGCCCGGACCACGTTCGGGTGCCAGGGGTCGAGGTCGCCGCGGGTCACGACTCCGGTGGCGCCGAAGCCGGCGGCGAGCCGGACCACGGCTCCGACGTTGCCCAGGTTGCGCGGGTTGTCCAGGACGACGACCGGCGCCGGCCGGGGCATCCGCCGCAGCCCCGCGAGGCCGGCGGCCCGGTCGGTCCGTGCCGCGAGGGCCGCGACCCCGGTGGGGTGCACGCGCGGCAGCAGCTCCTTGAGCCCGGCCCGCCGCACCAGCCGCGCGACGTCGGCCTCGACGTCCGGAGCCAGCTCGCGGGCCAGGGCCCGTACGGCGCCGGGATCCTCGGCGACGGCCATCCGTACGTCGGCTCCGAACCGCAGGGCGTGCTTCAGCGCGTGGAACCCGTCGAGCAGCACGAGATCCCCCGCCTGCCCGGCCTCCCGCCATTCCCGCACCGTGTCGTCCATACCCCGACCCTACGGTCCCCCACCCCACCACCCACCACACGGCCCTCACCCAGCCGAATCCAGCCCAGCCGGGACACCATCCAGCCCCGCCGGGACCATCCAGCCCCGCCGGCGTTTGAGGCGCGGGGTCCGGGGCGGAGCCCCGTGGAACGGCGCCGCAGGGCCCCGTCAGCGCGGCCCCGGCACGGACACCGGCTCGCCCCCGGCGGCATCCGGCACAGGCTCCCCCACCCGCACCCGCGAGCCCCGCGCAGCGACCACCGCCCCCACCCACACCAGAAAGCCCGTCGGCAGGAACACCGCGTCCGCGGCGATCATCGCCAAAGAGAAGAACGGCAGCCCCAGCAGCACCGCGATCCCCGCGTGCTCCAGCATCGTCAGCGCCAGCAGCACGTTCTTGATCCGCCGGTTGAAGAGCGTGAACGGAAACGCCACCTGCACCGCCACCGTCCCGTACGACAGCAGCATCACCAGCGTCCCGCTGCCCGCCACCAGCGCCGACAGCGCCGGCCACGGGGTGAAGTAGTCCAGCCCCAGCGGGTAGTACAGGGCCGTTCCGTCCTGCCACCGGGACCCCTGGATCTTGTACCAGCCCGCCGTCGCGTAGATCAGGCAGACCTCCGCCATGATCACCAGCATGCCCGCGTTGTGCAGCAGGTTGGCCAGGACGTCCAGGACCGCCCGCGCCTCGCCCTCCGGCTCGTGGCGGTCGACCAGCCACCACAGCCCGCAGACCACCCACACCGCCGCGAACGCCGCCAGCCAGCCGAAGCCGAGCCGGCCGGTGCCCCCGCCGAAGACGAACACCGCCCCCAGCACGCCCCACAGCACCGGCCCGGCCGCCCCGGCCGTCGCCGAGCCGCGCCTGCGGGCCCTGCGCGCGTCCAGCGACCAGACCTGCGCGCACCGGGTCAGGACCAGGTAGATCGCCATCAGGTGGATGACGTTGTCCCCGCCGTCGCCCATGAACACGCTGCGGTTCTGCAGCGACAGCACGCCGACCATGAAGACCACGGACGTCGCCCGTGTCCGCCAGCCCAGCAGCAGCCCCACGCTCGCCAGCACGGACAACGCGTAGACGAGCTCGAACCACAGCGTCGAGTCCGACCACATCAGCACCGTGAAGGCGTGGTTGGAGTCGATGAGCCGTTCCGCGAGCTGCCAGCTCCACGGCCCGTCCGGACCGTAGAGCTCGGCCCGGTTCGGGAACTCGCGCAGCAGGAAGAAGAGCCAGGTCGCGGAGAAGCCGATGCGGACCACCGCGCTCTGGTACGGGCCCAGCGCCTGCCCGGTGACCCGCGCGGCCGCCCGGGCCGCCGCCTCGCGGGCGCGCTTCACAGCGTCCACCACGGCAGCTCCCGGTAGTAGGTCTGGGTGTCGGTGGTCTCGGTGCTCCACTTCGGCGCGGGCACCGCTGTCGTCGCCGAGCGCAGCTGGATCCGCAGGATGGTTCCTTCCCGCAGCGCGGGGGCGAGCCGGTTCAGCGCGATGCGCCGGAGGTACTCCTCGGACAGCTGCCCGCGCTCGCCGTTCGGCCTGTTGTCCTCGTCGTGGGAGCTGGTGAAGAAGTCCCAGGCGCGGCGGAGCTCGTTCTGCCGGGTGTGGCTGGGCAGCAGGCTGTGCCGGATGGCCTCGCCGTCCTCGGCGCTCAGGTCGCGCCAGGGGGTGGTGACCAGCTCGCCGTACTCGCTCCTGACGTCCGCGCGCACTTCCACGGCGATGTTCTGCTGCAGCGGGTTGGGGGCGAAGAGCTTCCAGTTCTGTTCGAACTCGGGGTAGACCCACGCGTCGATCGTCTTCGCGTGCTGCTTGCTGAGAGTGTTGCTCGGGGCCACGTGCAGGAAGACGAGCGCGAGGTGAGTGCAGGCGGCCACCGCGACGACCCCCAGGGCCAGGGCGGTCACGACCCGGAACGGGGCGGACAGACCGGCGATCCCGGGCGTCCTCGGGGGTGGTGAAGCGGCCCCTTCGGCGGGCTCGTGCTGGTTCGAATCCATCCCCACCCGATCGTCCGGCATCCACAGGGTTGACCTCAGAGGTTGACACCCTACGGGCCGTCGACCCACCATTGAAGCGAATGAACCGAACGATCGGTCGGTCGGTCGGACGGCGGACTCTGGCAGGGGGCCGGAATGGTGGCAGTGACCCCGGAGACGGGGCCGGACACGGCTCTCGGGACGGACAGGACGGACGGGACAGGCATGACTGCTGACCTGGGCGCACAGCTCGCGGCGGCATTCGACGCGGCCGTGGCGGCCGACGAGCGCGTGGAGCCGCGCGACTGGATGCCGGACGAATACCGCGCTTCTTTGGTGCGCCAGATGGCCCAGCACGCCCATTCCGAGATCATCGGCATGCAGCCCGAGGCCAACTGGATCACCCGCGCCCCCTCGTTGCGCCGCAAGGCGATCCTGATGGCCAAGGTCCAGGACGAGGCCGGCCACGGGCTGTACCTCTACAGCGCGGCCGAGACCCTCGGCACCAGCCGCGACGAGCTGCTCGACAAGCTCCACTCGGGCAAGCAGAAGTACTCCTCGATCTTCAACTACCCCACCCTGACCTGGGCGGACGTCGGCGCCATCGGCTGGCTCGTGGACGGCGCGGCGATCACCAACCAGGTGCCGATCTGCCGCTGCTCCTACGGGCCCTACGCCCGCGCCATGGTCCGCATCTGCAAGGAGGAGTCCTTCCACCAGCGTCAGGGGTACGAGCTGCTCCTCGCCCTCTCCCGCGGCACCGAGGCCCAGCACGCGATGGCCCAGGACGCGGTGGACCGGTGGTGGTGGCCGTCGCTGATGATGTTCGGCCCGCCGGACGACGAGTCGGCGCACTCGGCCCAGTCGATGGCCTGGCGCATCAAGCGGCACTCGAACGACGAGCTGCGCCAGCGGTTCGTCGACATCGCCGTCCCGCAGGCCGAGTCCCTCGGGCTGACCCTGCCCGACCCGGACCTGAAGTGGAACGAGGAGCGCGGGCACCACGACTTCGGCGCCATCGACTGGACCGAGTTCTGGAACGTCCTCAAGGGCAACGGGCCCTGCAACGAGCAGCGGATCGGGCAGCGGCGCAAGGCCCACGAGGAAGGTGCCTGGGTGCGCGACGCGGCCGCCGCGTACGCGCGCAAGCAGACGGCACAGCAGGTGGCACAGCAAGCGGCGAAGCACGCCGGACAGAACGAGGAGGCACGGGTATGACGCAGAACTGGCCCCTGTGGGAGGTCTTCGTGCGTTCGCGCCGCGGCCTCTCGCACACGCACGCGGGCAGCCTGCACGCCCCCGACGCGGAGATGGCCCTGCGCAACGCCCGCGATCTCTACACCCGGCGCAACGAGGGCATCTCGATCTGGGTGGTGCCCTCCACCGAGATCACCGCCTCCTCGCCGGACGAGCGGGACCCCTTCTTCGCGCCGTCCGCCGACAAGCCGTACCGGCACCCCACCTTCTACGACATCCCGGAGGGGGTGAGCCACCTGTGACCGGCACCGACACCGCGCACCTCACCGGCACCACCGCCACGGCGGCACTCGCGCTCGGCGACGACGCGCTGATCCTCTCCCACCGCCTCGGCGAATGGGCCGGACACGCCCCCGTCCTGGAGGAGGAGGTCGCCCTCGCCAACATCGCCCTCGACCTGCTCGGCCAGGCCCGGATCCTGCTGTCCATGGTCGGCGACGAGGACGAGCTGGCCTACCTGCGCGAGGAGCGGTCCTTCCGCAACCTCCAGCTGGTCGAGCAGCCGAACGGCGACTTCGCGCACACCATCGCCCGCCAGCTCTACTTCTCCCTCTACCAGCACGAGGTCTACACGGAGCTCGCCCGCGGGGACGGCCCGTTCGCGCCGCTCGCGGCCAAGGCCGTCAAGGAGACCGCCTACCACCGCGACCACGCCGAGCAGTGGACCCTGCGGCTCGGGGACGGCACCGAGGAGAGCCGCAGCCGCATGCGGACCGCCCTCGACGCACTGTGGAAGTACACCGGCGAGATGTTCCAGCCGGTGGAGGGCCTCGACGGCCTGGACCTGGCCGTCCTGGAGGAGCGCTGGCTGGCCGCCCTGTCCGGCGTACTGGAGCGGGCCGGTCTCGACCTGCCCCAGGGGCCGCGCACCGGCGCCTGGGCGGCCGGGGCGGGACGCCAGGGCCTGCACACCGAGTCCTTCGGCCGGATGCTCGCCGAGATGCAGCACCTGCACCGCAGCCACCCGGGGGCCTCATGGTGACCACCGACGCCGGAACGACCCGCCTGGAGGCGGAACTGGCCGAGCTGGCCGGCTCCGTCCCGGACCCGGAACTGCCCGTGCTCACCCTCGGTGAGCTCGGTGTGGTGCGCGGGGTACGGATGCACGAGGACGGCCACGCCGAGGTCACCCTGACCCCGACCTACACCGGCTGCCCGGCCATCGAGGCCATGTCCGCCGACATCGAACGGGCCCTGACCGGCCACGGCATCCCCGAGGTGCGGGTGACCACCGTGCTGGCCCCCGCCTGGTCGACCGACGACATCAGCGCCGAAGGCCGTCGCAAGCTCGCCGAGTTCGGCATCGCCCCGCCCCGGCCGCACGCGGCCGGCGGACCGGTCCCGCTGACGCTGTCGGTCCGGTGCCCGAACTGCGGATCGACCGACACCGAGCTGCTCAGCCGCTTCTCCTCCACCGCGTGCAAGGCGCTGCGCCGCTGCACCGCCTGCCGCGAACCGTTCGACCACTTCAAGGAGCTCTAGATGGCCGCCCCCCGCCACGGCGCGTTCCACCCGCTGACGGTGGCGGCTGTCGACCGGCTCACCGACGACTCGGTGGCCCTGACCCTGCGGGTTCCCGAGGAGCTGCGCGAGGACTACCGGCACGCACCGGGCCAGCACCTCACGCTGCGCCGCACCGCCCCCGAGGGCGGCGCCGAGATCCGCCGCACCTACTCGATCTGCTCCCCGGCGCCGTCCTCGGACGGCCCGGGCCCGGAGCGGCTGCGGGTCGGGGTGCGGCTGGTGGAAGGCGGCGAGTTCTCCACCTTCGCCCACAAGGAGATCGCCGCCGGCGACGTGCTGGAGGTCATGGTCCCGGCCGGGCGCTTCGTGCTGGAGCCCGCTGCCGCCCCGGCCTCGGGACACTACGCGGCGATCGTCGGCGGCAGCGGCATCACGCCCGTGCTGTCGATCGCGGCGAGCCTGCTGGCCGCCCGGCCCGACGCCCGTTTCTGCCTCGTGCGCAGCGACCGGACGGCGGCCTCGACGATGTTCCTGGAGGAGGTCGCCGACCTCAAGGACCGGTATCCGGCGCGGTTCCAGCTGGTCACGGTCCTCTCCCGGGAGGAGCAGGAGTCCGGTCTGCCCTCCGGGCGGCTGGACGAGGAGCGGCTGGCGGCCCTGCTGCCCGCACTGCTGCCGGTGACGGACGTGACGGGCTGGTTCCTGTGCGGCCCGTACGGCCTGGTCCAGGGCGCGGAGCGGGCCCTGGGCGCGCTCGGCGTGGCACGGACCCGGGTGCACGAGGAGATCTTCCACGTCGAGGAGACCGCGCCGGCGGCCCCCCGCCCCGCGGGTTCCCCCGCCGCGGCCCACGGGCGGGTCACCGCACGGCTCGACGGCCGTTCGGGCACCTGGCCGGTCCAGGACGGCGAGTCCCTGCTGGACGCGGTGCTCCGCAACCGCGCGGACGCCCCGTACGCCTGCAAGGGCGGTGTCTGCGGCACCTGCCGGGCGTTCGTGGTCTCGGGCGAGGTCCGGATGGAGCGCAACTTCGCGCTGGAGGCCGAGGAGACGGAGGCCGGATTCGTCCTGGCCTGCCAGTCGCACCCGGTCACCGAGGAAGTGGAGATCGACTTCGACCGCTGAGCGCGGCGACGTCCCCGTCGGTCGGGTCCCCGTCCCAGCACAGGGGCCCCACCGCCTCCAGGGCCTGTCCATTTTCCAGAACCTGTTCTATCTTGACGCACCGTCAGACACGACATCGTCGGACCTGAACGCGCGGAAGGACAGGCAGTGGACTTCACCTTCACCGAGGAGCAGCAGGCCGCCGTCGAAGCGGCCCGGGCCGTCTTCGCGGATGTCGCGCCGGACGGCGTGCCCAGTCCCGCGCTGACCCCGGGGGCCGTCGCCGACGACTTCGACCGTCCGCTGTGGGCCAAGCTCGCCGCATCGGACCTGCTGAGCCTGGTCCTCGCCGAGGAACACGGGGGAGCGGGCCTGGACACCGTCGCCCTGTGCCTGGTGCTGCGCGAGGCCGCCCGGGTGCTGGCGCGGGTCCCGCTGCTGGAGCACTGCGCCACCGCCATGACCGTGCAGGCCCACGGCAGCCCCGAACTGGCCGCCGCCCTGCTGCCCGGCGCGGGGCGCGGCACGCTCGTGCTCACCGCCGCCGCCCACGGGCGCTCCGGCCACGACCCGGCCGAACTCGCCGTCATCGCCCGCCGCGAGGGCGAGGAGTGGATCCTGGAGGGCACGCAGACCGCGGTCCCCTGGGCACACGGCGCGGACTGGATCGCCGTACCCGCGCACACCGGCGAGGGCGAGGCCGTCCTCGCGCTCGTCCCGCGGGCCGCCGAAGGGCTGGCCCTCGCCGAGCAGGTCTCCACGAGCGGGGAGCGGCTCGCCGAACTCGCCCTCGACGGCGTCCGGGTGGACGGGGCACACCTCATCGAAGCCCAGGGAGCCTGGGAACGGCTGCGCCAGCTCCTGGCCACCGGAACCTGCGCGCTGGCGCTCGGACTCGGCGAGAACGTGCTCACCATGACGAGCGCGTACACCGGCAAGCGCGAGCAGTTCGGCTTCCCGGTGGCCACCTTCCAGGCCGTCGCCGTCCAGGCCGCCGACCGGTACATCGACCTGCGCGCCATGGAGGTCACGCTGTGGCAGGCCGCCTGGCGGCTCGACGCCGCGACCGGCGGCGCCGGGGGGCCGCTGCCGAGCTCCGGTGATGTCGCGGTCGCCAAGATCTGGGCCTCGGAAGGCGTACGCCGGGTCGTGCAGACCGCCCAGCACCTGCACGGCGGCTTCGGAGCCGACACCGACTACCCGCTGCACCGCTACCACGCCTGGGCCAAGCAGCTGGAACTCCAGCTCGGGCCGGCCGCCGCGCACGAGGAGGCCCTGGGCGACCTGCTGGCCGCCCACCCCCTCGCCTGAGCCGGAACAGCGGGCCCGGTGGAGACGGGGCCTAGAGCACGAAGGCCGGGTTCCCGTTGTCCGTCACCATCGGGCGCCCGGCACCGTCCCAGGCCTGCATCCCGCCGTCGACGTTCACCGCGTCGATCTCCTGGCGCACCAGGTACTGGGTGACCTGCGCGGAGCGCCCGCCGACCCGGCACATCACGTACACCCGGCGGCCGTCCTCGACCGCCTCGGTCAGCTCACCGAAGCGGGCCACGAAGTCGCTCATCGGGATGTGCAGCGCACCCTCGACATGGCCGGCCGCCCATTCGTCGTCCTCACGGACGTCGAGGACAAAGCCTTCGGAGGGCACCGCGGTGGCGTCCACCGAGGGGAGCGGTCCGAAGTTCATAGCTGTCGCCTTCTCTCTTCACGAATCTGCTGCCAACCTATCCGACCACCCGGTACGGGCGGACCGGGCTCACTGCGCGGCGAGCTCCGCCGCCAGTTCGGCCTCACGCTCGGAGACCTGCGCGAGCAGCTGCTCCGCGATCTCCTCCAGCAGCCGGTCGGGGTCCTCGGGCGCCATCCTCAGCATCGACCCGATCGCGCTGTCCTCCAGCTCCTTGGCGACGAGCGACAGCAGCTCCTTGCGGCGGGCCAGCCACTCCAGCCGGGCGTACAGCTCCTCGCTCTCGCCCGGTGCCGCCCGCTCGGGAGCCGGACCGGCCGCCCACTCCTCGGCCAGCTCGCGCAGCTGACCCTCGTCGCCGCGCCCGTAGGCCGCGTTGACCCGCGCGATGAACGCGTCGCGCCGCTCCCGCTCGCCTTCGTCCTGGGCGAGGTCGGGGTGGGCCTGACGGACCAGCTCCCGGTAGAGGCGGCGCACCTCCTCGGAGGGCCGCACCCGCTGCGGCGGCCGCACGGGGCGGTCGGTCAGCATCGCGGAGGCGTCGTCGGAGATCCCGTCCGAGCCCAGCCAGTCGTGGAAGAGCTCCTCCACCCCGGGCATCGGCATGACCAGCGAACGCGCGTCCTGCGCCCGGCGCAGGTCCTCCGGATCGCCGCTGCGGGACGCCTTCGCCTCGGCGATCAGGGCGTCCAGTTCGTCGAGCCTCGTGTACATCGGGCCGAGCTTCTGGTGGTGCAGGCGGGAGAAGTTCTCCACCTCCACCCGGAAGGTCTCCACCGCGATCTCGAACTCGATCAGCGCCTGCTCGGCGGCCCGCACGGCCCGCTCCAGGCGCGCCTCCGGGCGCTCCTCACCGGTGACGGAGGAGTCGCCGGAATCACCGGGGACTGTCTGCTCAGGCTGCTCGGTCTGCTCGCTCACCCGGCCAGCCTACGGCCCGCCCGCGTGGGCGGTGTTTCACGTGAAACACCGCCCACGTCAGACAGCCGTCAGACGCCCATCTCCGCCGCGATCCGGCCGGACCGGACCGCCGCCACCAGGTCGGCGTGATCGGCCTCGGTGCGGTCGGCATAGGCCACGGCGAAGGACGCCATCGCCTCGTCCAGCTCGTCGTTCTTCCCGCAGTACCCGGCCAGCAGCCGCGGGTCGACGCTGTGCGCGTGCGCGCGGGCCAGCAGGGCACCGGTCATCCGCCCGTAGTCGTCGATCTGCTCCACGGCCAGCGCCGCCGGATCCACGCTGCCCTTGCGGTTGCGGAACTGCCGTACCTGGAAGGGGCGGCCCTCCACCGTGGTCCAGCCGAGCATGATGTCGGACACCACCTGCATGCGCTTCTGCCCGGCCACCACCCTCAGGCCCTCGTGCTGCTCCGGGGCGGGCGCGAAACCCAGGCCGGTCAGGTGCGGCAGCAGCACCGAGGGCCTGGCCTCCTTGACCTGGAGCACCAGCGGTTCGCCCCGGTGGTCCAGCAGCAGGACCACGTACGAGCGGGTGCCGACGCTCCCGGTGCCCACCACGCGGAAGGCCACGTCCTGGATCGCGTACCGGGCCAGCAGCGGCAGCCGGTCGCCCTGGAGCGTCTGCAGGTAGGGGCCGAGCGAGGCCGCCACCGCCGCCGCCTCCCCGTCCCCGACCCGGCGCAGCACGGGCAGCGCGTCGACGAAGCGGCGGCCGCCGTCCGGCCCTATCTCCGTGGACTTGGTCGCGAACCGCGCGGAGGTGTTGTTGCGGGCCTTCTCCGAGACCCGCTCCAAGGTGCCCAGCAGATCACGGGCATCGGCGTGCGAGACCAGTTCCTCGTCGGCGATCGCGTTCCACGCGTCGAGCGCGGGCAGCTTCGACAGGAGCCGCATGGTGCGCCGGTAAGCGCCCACCGCGTCGAGTGCGGCGGCCCGGCAGGTGTCCTCGTCCGCGCCGGCCACCCGGCCCGCCAGCACCAGCGAGGCCGCCAGCCGCTTCACGTCCCATTCCCACGGGCCGAACACGGTTTCGTCGAAGTCGTTGAGGTCGATGACGAGCCGGCCGCGCGCGTCCCCGTACAGACCGAAGTTCGCCGCGTGCGCATCGCCGCAGATCTGCGCGCCGACCCCGGTCACCGGACCGCCGGACAGGTCGTGGGCCATCAGCCCGGCCGCCCCGCGCAGGAACGCGAACGGGTTCGCGGCCATCCGGCCGACCCGTATCGGAGTCAGCTCGGCGACCCGCCCCGCGTTGGACTCCTCCACCGCGCGCACGGCGTCCGGCCGCCCGGCCGGCGCCACGAAGGCGGCATGAGCCGACCGCGGCAGGCGGGCGCGCAGCGCCTTGCCCTCCTCCTTCGGCGAGCCGGCCGCCACCCTCGGCGCGAAGCCCGCCACGTCCGGAATCCGCTGACCCGCAATCGTCGCCATCGACGCCGCCCCCACCCGTTCAGTTCTGTGATCGCTTCTCGAACGGGCTGACCGTATCTACAGCCCGGCGTCCCTGGCCAGCAGCGCCGCCTGCACACGGTTCTCACAGTCCAGCTTCGCGAGGATCCGGCTCACGTACGTCTTCACGGTCGCCTCGCTCATGTGCAGCCGCCGGCCCGCCTCCGCGTTGGACAGCCCCTCGCCGAGCAGCGCCAGCACCCCGCGCTCCCGCTCGCTGAGCTCCGCCACCCGACGCCGGGCCACCTCACCGCGCACGGCGGCCTTCCCGGACGCCAGCTGGTCCACCACGTGCCGGGTCGCCCCGGGCGACAGGTAGGCGTCCCCGGCCGCTGCCGCCCGGACCGCCCCGATCAGCTCGCCCGGCGCCGAGTCCTTCAGCAGGAAGCCCGCGCCGCCCTCGCCCAGCGCCCGCAGCACGTTCTCCTTCTCGCCGAAGGTGGTCAGGATCAGCGCCCGTACCTCCGGCACGGCCCGCCGCAGCTCCCCCAGCGCCGTCAGCCCGTCCATCACCGGCATCTGGATGTCCAGCAGCATCACGTCGGGCGCGTGCGAGCGGGCCAGGTCCACCGCCTGCCTGCCGTCGGCCGCCTCGGCGACGACCTCGATGTCCGGCGCCGAGGTCAGGATCATCCTGATCCCGGCCCGGATCAGTGGCTCGTCGTCGGCGATCACCACTCTGATCACTTCGGCTGTCACACCGTGCTCCTACTGCTTGACCTCGTACGCCTGCTTTTCCACGAGCTTGCCGTCCTTGAAGCAGAACCGGAAGATCCGGTCCGTTCCCAGGCCGCCCGGCTGGTCCTCGGCCAGCAGCGCCAGACACTCCGAGCCCTCCGGCTTGGGCGGCCCCTTGCGCGCGGCCCCCGCGGTCAGGAAGTTCTCCCCGCTCGGCAGCCGGTCACGGACGGCCTGTTCCGTCTGGCCCACGTGCACCGCGTCGAACTCGTCCTGGTCGATCATCGCGTCACTCGCCGAGTCGATCATCAGCACCACTCCGGCGCCGAGCACCACCACCAGCAGCACCATCGCCGCGAAGGCGACCCCGCAGCCCACCGCGAGGCCACCGGAGCGGCTGGGCATGCGCACGGCCAGCTCCCGGTCCACCGCCTCCCAGTCCATCGGCTGCTCGCCGCCCCGCCCCCGTACCCGGCCGCGGGGGCGGGCCTGCGGCTGCGCCCGCTGCCCGAAGTCGTCGGCCACGTCCTCCACTCCGGCCGGCTCCGCCCCGTACGGGAGGACCCCGGCCACCCGGAACCCACCGCCCTCGGCGGGGCCCGCGTGCACCATCCCGCCGACGAGCCTGGCCCGCTCGCGCAGACCCGTCAGGCCCTGCCCGCCCGACACCACCTCGTCGGCCGCCGGACCCGCCGACGGCCCGTTGGCGATCTCCACGACCAGCGAGTCGTCCTCGAACCGCAGCTCCACCGCGATCGGTGCGCCCGGCGCGTGCTTGTACGCGTTCGTCAGGGCCTCCTGCACGATCCGGTACGCGGCGTGGTCGCATGCCGCGACCAGTGGCCTCGGCTGCCCCGAAGTGGTCATCCGGACGTCGGTCCCCGAGCCCCGCGCCGCCTCCACGACCCCCGCGATACCGGCCACCCCGCGCGCCGCGGGCTGGGCCTCCTCCACCGGCGCGGGCGCCTCCACCCCGTCGCGCAGGATGCCGACGACCTCGCGCAGCTCGTGCATCGCCGCCACCGACGCCTGCCGCAGCACGCCGACCGCCTCGCGCTGACGGTCGGTGAGTTTTGGATCCACCTCCAGCGCGCCGGTGTGCACGGCGATCAGCGCCAGCTGGTGGCCCAGGCTGTCGTGCATGTCCTGGGCGATGCGCTGGCGCTCGCGCAGCCTCGCCTGTCCCGCGACCATGGCCCGCTCGCGCAGCAACTGCCCGTTGCGCTCCTGGAGCGCGCGCAGCAGGGTCCGGCGCTGCGACCAGTACCGGCTGGCCAGACCCGGCATCACCGTCATCGCGAGGAACATCAGCGTGGAGAACACGATCACCAGCAGCGGTCGCATCTGCGCCGACTCGTCGATCACGCTCAGCACGATCGCCGCGGCGAAGGCCAGCGTGAAGGCGGCCAGTGCCCGCCCCACCCCGACGATCCGCCGCCCGGCCGACCAGCCCAGCAGCGGCAGGACGAAGAACGCCCCGGGCAGGGGGGTGATCACCGCGGCCCCGAGCACCAGCGTGGTTCCCGGCAGCCTGCGGCGCAGCAGTGTCAGCGCCAGCACCACCACGGCGCCCGCCAGCATGCGCGGCCCGGATCCGTTGCTGACCTCCTCGACGCCCAGGCCGAGGATCGCCACGACGCCACCGATCGCCAGGTCCCCGGCCAGCATCCGCCGGGTCCACGGCTCCGGGCCCCTCAGCCAGTCCCAGCCGGCCCGCGTCTTCGCCTTCGCATCCACGCGCCCGACCCTAGACACCCGCGCCCCCGCCCTGCCGCCCTCTTTCGTCGCGCCCGCCGCGACGAAAGTCGAACGCCGCCCCCACCCCCGGTCCTCCGGCGGCGGGCCGGGGCGCCGTCCGCGCTCCCTCACCGATACCGGACCACGCGCACCCCGGACTCACGGAAGCCGTCCAGGTCCCGCAGCTCCTGCGCGGCGGAGTCGATCAGCCCCACCATCCCGGACTCGCTGTGGAGCCCGGCGAGCAGCAGCCCGGTGCTCTCCCGCCCCCGCGCGTCCAGCCGCCGTACCCACACCAGGGCCCGGCCACCGGCCGGCAGGGCCGCGAGCCCCTCGACCGCGGCGATCACGGTCGGATACTCCGAGACGGACAGCACCGGTCCCAGCTCCGCCATCGTGGAGGTGAACCAGTCGGCCTTGTCCGGCACGGGCGTCGGCCCCGCCGGCTGGTCGAGGTCCCAGGCGGCCAGGAACCCCCAGGGATCGGAGTTGGGCAGCGGGAACGGCTCCTGCGGCCCCTTCGGCACGACCACCGCGGCGTCGAGCATCCCTCGCCGCCAGTCACCGGTGCGCAGCGCGGCCGTCGTCTGGCAGGCGAACAGCCACCCCCGGGCCGTCTCGTCCTCGGCGGCCGGCTCCACCAGCTCGACGGGTTCCGCGTAGGTCCGCTTCAGCCACCGCTCGGCCTTGTGCCGGGCGGTGGCGAGGTCGGGCGCGGCCGCCGCGTCCTCGGCGCCGGGCTCGACCCGGGCGAAGACCAGCTGCAGCACCCCGACCTGGTCCAGCCGGGCCAGCCCGCCGGTCATCCCGTCCAGGAACGCCACCTGGCCGTTGTTGTTGTGCACGTACAGCAGGTGCCCGCTGACCTCGGTGCCGCCGATGACCCGCCGCACCCACACCACGCCCTGGGTGTCCGGTCCGGTCTCCTGGGCCCGGGTGATCACCTCGTCCCAGCTCACGCACCGCAGCTCGCGGGCGGCGGGGAAGTAGCGGCGCAGCAGCAGCTCCCACCAGCCGGGCGCCTCGTGCACGGGCTGCCAGGGCAGCGGCGAGGAGGGGCTGCCCGCGATCGCCGCTGCCGTCGTGACCACGCAGCCGCGCGCGTTCAGCCGCCGGGCCTGGGTCTGCGGGTCGCGCTCCACCGGATCCCGCGTGTACGCCGCGGCGTCGCCCCACGGATCGTTCGAAGCGGGGTGGAAGGGCTCCCCGTAGTCCTTGGGCACCACGAGGGACGCGGCCAGCATCGGCGTCCGCGGATAGCCCGGCTGCTCGATGGTCCGGCACGCGAACAGCCAGGTCCCGGCGTCCTCCGCCACGGGGTCGGTGCCCACCAGCTCGACGAGCCCGCTGTAGGTGGACAGCAGCCACTCCAGCGCGGTCTGCCACGGCTCGGCCTTCGAGGTCTTCGCCAGGCCCGCCCGCTGCCAGCCGCCGTGGCGGACGTAGGCGAGGTATTCGTCGAGGGGCAGGTGCGTCGGGGGGAAGTCCACCCGGGACCCGTCCTTGGGCACGATCACCAGTTTGTTGAACGGACCCACCATGGGGTCCCCGGCGTCGATGCTCTCCTGGGTGTCGTACCGGACGACCCAGGCCAGCTCGTGCTCCTGGGTGAGCTCCGGCTTCAGCACGATCGTCCACGGCTCCGAGGCGAACGCCTGCTCCAGGCGGGCCCGGGCCGCTTCGAGGGCCTCGTTCAACGTGAGCATTTCTGATTCCTGACGACGCTAGCGGTAGGGGACATGGGCTATCTCACTGATGTTGTGTGTCTCGAGTGTGGCCAGCTTCCCCGTCTGGCCGTCCAGGAAGACGACCCCGTGGGGTGTGTTCACCGCGTTGAAGACGTGGCCGGCCATGCCGTGGCGGGAGATCGCGACCACACTGCGCGAGTCCGGCCCCCGCGCCTCAAGGTCCTTGACGATGTCGTCGTAGCTGCCGACGACCTTCTTCGCGCTCGGCTCCACACCCAGTTCCTTGTACGGGATGTCGCCCGGTCCGGTCTTCGGCGCGGCCGAGACCTCCACACCGTCCAGCCGGCGGTCCAGCGTCACCACGTTGTTGGTGCAGTTGTACTGGTAGCCCGGCATGTTCGTGTTGTTCATGTCCTTGAGCCACGGGTACTGGTCGTCGATGAACTTCTGGGCGTCCTTCTTCCCGACCGAGTCGGCGTGGATCGAGGGCCGCTCCGTCACGCCCTTGGTCGGCTTCGCCAGGTGCGACCAGGCCGAGGGCTTCGTCGCCGCCGCCTCCGCGACCCGCACGCCCGCCCGGGCTCCGCCGAAGCCCTTGGTGCCGAGGAGTTCGGGTACGAGGCGGCCCAGGCCTTCGGAGGGGTCGTTCTTGAAGCTGTCGATGAGCGCGCCCGGGATCCGTTCGGGGTGGGCGGCGGTGGAGACCAGGCCGGCCAGCGTCATGTTGAGGTTCTGCTGGTACTCGGCGGGATGGGTGAGGTTGTACGGGTCCATCGGGTTCAGGCCGCGGGCGAAGTTGACCAGCCCGGCCGTGCCCTTGACCACACCGCCGACGAAGTGGTTGAGCTCGACGGCCTGACCACCGTAGTAGTCGGCGATCCCGGCCAGGGCCCGGTCGGTGGCCGACGGCTCTTTCGGGGCATGCTCCAGCGCCGCGTCCAGCGCCTTGGCCACGTTCGCCGCGGCCTCGTCACGCTGCCTGCGGGCCTCGTTCAGGATCTCGTGGGCCCGCGTCCCGTCGGCCTTGCCCACATCGACCGGCTTCTGCGGCTCCGGCCCCGGATCCCGGCCCGCCTTCGCCGCCGCGTTGTACGTCTCGACCTTCGCGGCATACCCCTCATGGGCCTCCTTCGCCGCCCTGACCGCCGCCTTGTACAAATCGATGGCCTGCTGCGCCTGCTTCTGCGCCCACTCCACCGTCTCCGCGTACCGCGTCAGCGCACCCGCCGCCGCCTCACACGCATCCGAAGCATGCAGCCAGTCCACCGGATGCATCGCGAACTTCTTACGGAACGCATCGGCGGCCTGCCCCTTCCAGTGCCCCGAATCCAACGCCCGCATCCCCTGACCGACCCGGTCGAACGCCCCCTGGAAATCACTCAGGTGCTTCGCCGACTCCCGGATCTTCACCGGCTTGCCGTGCACCAGCTCATCCGCCTGCTCACTCTGGCCCAGCTGCTGCTCACCGACCGAAGCACCCAGACCCGAAGCGACATCGTCGCCCCAGTCCTCGACCTTGTCCGCCCAGTCGTCCGCCCCGACGTACTCCAGCCCCGCACCGATCCCGTCGGTGGCCTTGTCGACGCCCTGCCCGACGACCTTCTTCGTCTCCTCCCAGCCGTCGTCCAGCTTCTGCAGACCCTTGTCCAGCAGACCGCCCCAGTCCGTCATCAGCGCCCACCACCCGACACCGGCGGCTGCTGCTGCGGCTGCGGTGCCGGTCCCACCCAGCCCTCGACCGCCGCATCCACCTCGTCCCGCATCCCCACCGCGTCGACGATCTGATTGCTGAGGAGGACATCCGAGCTGTTGACGTCCCGCACCGCGCCCTTCCAGGCCTCCTCGCTGTTCTCCCGCGCCCGCTCGAAGGACTCGGGACTGTAGTCCGCGTCCCGGACCTGCGTGTACACGTTGTCCGACAGGACCCCGCCCCAGTCCTTACCGGTGATCTCCTGCTCCGACGCGTACGGATTGCCCATCGCCGAGTTCGTCAGCACCTTGAAACTGCCCTGGATGTACTGGTCCTGCTCGTGCATCACACCCGCCGACAGACCCACGTCGAACGCGAACTGGTTCCCCTGCTGCACCAGCGCCCGCACGCCCCACTCCCAGCGCTCGCAGAACGTCTTCATCGACGCCGTCAGGCCCTCGTTCCCGCTCTCCATCCCCGACAGCGCCAGATCCGAGAACCCCCGCCCCATGCTGGCCGAACCCACCATCCCGAGCTCCTTCAGCTCGCCCAGCGTGTCCGTGATCCCCTTCGCTATCTGCCCCAGCGCCTGCTTCGAAACATCAAGATCCGCCCCGTCCCCGCTCACACCCGCCCCTCCCGTCCGTCCCCGTCGAGCGCGGCACCATCCGGCACCAGCCCCCGCACCGGCGGAAACACGATCCCGCCCGGCCCCGCCGCATCCAGGGCCACCCCGCACGGGAAGTCCAGCGCCGGAATCACCTCGTCCAGCAGCCGCGCACCCACGATCCGCCGGTAGGGCCACTCCCGCTCCGCCTCACCGCGCGCGTCGGCGAACCGCGCCAGGGTCTCCGGGCCCGAGAACGCACAGATCCAGTCCAGCCCGCCCAGCTCCGCCGTCCACAGACCACCGCGTTCGTCCAGGGGCACCAGCACCACGCGACTGCGGAAATCCGCCAATCTCTCCAGGACCGCCTCACGGGCCGCCGCCGCGTCCACCTCGGCGGCGGGTCCGGGCTCAGACACCCGCGCGACCGGCTCCGCCGGCGCCCCCGAGTCCACCCGCTCCGTCGCGGCGGCGCGCAGCCGCCCCCACTCCTCGTCGAAACCCACGCACGGCTCCTCGCACCGGCCGGCGAGCACGATCGTGCACACCGGGCGGCCACAACTGGTCTCACAATTCGGACAGTTGGCTCACCCTAACCCTGTCGTCCGACAGGACCACAGGTCAGGGGCGCCGAACAGGGACGTACGTCACACCCACGACCTCGGCAGGACGGGACGAGACGGTACGTGACAGGGCGGGAGGCGACAGGGCGGGGAAACACGAAACGGCCGCCACCGCTTTCGCAGTGACGACCGTCTCGTCGATGTGGGCGAGGGGGGATTTGAACCCCCACGTCCCGAAGGACACTGGCACCTGAAGCCAGCGCGTCTGCCGTTCCGCCACTCGCCCGAGCAGCGCCCCAGTGGATCTTCCCTTTCGGGCCTTTCCCCTGGCGACGTCGAAACATTAGCACGGAGAACGGGGTGGATTCACATCGCTTTCCCGGCACCCCCGCCCCCCGCCGCGGACGGCCCCTCCCGCACTCCGCTCCCGGTGCGGGACACTGTCCTGGGAGCGCCCCTACGATCCCTTGTGAGGACCAACACTCGTCCTCACAGGAACGATGGGGAACCACCCGAATCCGCCACGCGTGGATACGATCAGTAAGCAGTACAGGGCGACAGCTACGGAGGAGGTGCCCCATGGGAGTTCTGAAGCGGTTCGAGCAGCGACTCGAAGGTCTGGTGAACGGCACCTTCGCCAAGGTGTTCAAGTCCGAGGTCCAGCCGGTGGAGATCGCCGGAGCCCTCCAGCGGGAGTGCGACAACAACGCCACCATCTGGAACCGCGAGCGGACCGTCGTCCCCAACGACTTCATCGTCGAGCTCAGCACCGGTGACTACGACCGCCTGAGCCCCTACTCCGGGCAGCTCGGCGACGAGCTCGCGGGCCTCGTCCGCGACTACGCCAAGCAGCAGCGCTACAGCTTCATGGGCCCCATCAAGGTCCACCTGGAGAAGGCCGACGACCTCGACACCGGGCTCTACCGGGTCCGCAGCCGCACCCTGGCCTCCAGCACCTCCCAGCCGCAGGCAGGACCGCCCTCACCGCAGGGCGGCTACGGCTACCCGCCGGAGAACCAGCCGCAGGGCGGCTACGGATATCCCCCGGCGGGGGCACCTCCCATGCCCAGCGCCCCGCCCCCGGGCGGCCCCGGCTCCCGGCGGCCCGCTCCGGGCGGACCCGCCGGAGCGGCCCCCGCGGCCGGCCCGGGCGGCGCCCGGCGCCACTGGATCGAGATCAACGGCACCCGCCACCAGATCTCGCGTCCCACGCTCGTACTCGGCCGAAGCACGGAAGCCGACGTGCGGATCGACGACCCCGGCGTATCCCGCCGGCACTGTGAGATCCGGACCGGAACGCCCTCGACGATCCAGGATCTCGGGTCCACCAACGGCATCGTGGTGGACGGGCAGCACACCACCCGCGCTACGCTCCGCGACGGCTCGCGGATCGTCGTGGGCAGCACCACCATCATTTACCGGCAAGCCGAAGGGTGAAGCGGGGGCAATGTCAGAGCTGACCCTGACGGTCATGCGGTTGGGTTTCCTGGCCGTTCTGTGGCTGTTCGTCATCGTGGCCGTCCAGGTCATCCGCAGCGATCTCTTCGGGACGCGCGTGACCCAGCGCGGGTCCCGTCGCGGCGGCGGAGGCGCCGGCGGCGCCCCGCAGCAGGCGGGCCGCCAGGCCACGCCCCCGCAGCAGCGCCAGCGGCGCGGCGCACCCACCAAACTCGTCGTCTCCGAGGGCATCCTCACGGGAACCACGGTGGCCCTCGCCGGCCAGACGATCACACTGGGCCGCGCGCACGACTCAACGATCGTGCTGGACGACGACTACGCGTCCAGCCGCCATGCCAGGATCTATCCCGACCGTGACGGCCAGTGGATCGTCGAGGATCTCGGGTCCACCAACGGCACGTATCTCGACCGGACCCGGCTGACCACCCCGACGCCCATTCCGCCGGGCGCACCGATCCGCATCGGCAAGACCGTCATCGAGCTGCGGAAGTAGTACGAGAATGAGCGAGCGGAGCGAGCGCGCGGCGGCGATCCGTCCCACCGAGGACACGGACCCGAGCGCGCTCCCGACCGGAGGGTGGGCAGTGTGGCTCGAGACCGGTTGTACCCGGAGGCAGCTTCGTCGACAGGGCAGGTGCGCATGAGTCTGTCCTTGCGGTTCGCCGCCGGATCACACAAGGGCATGATCCGTGAGGGGAACGAGGACTCCGGCTACGCCGGTCCCCGGCTCCTCGCGATCGCCGACGGCATGGGAGGCCAGGCCGCCGGCGAGGTCGCGAGCTCCGAGGTGATCTCCACCCTCGTGCAGCTCGACGACGACGTCCCGGGCTCCGACATCCTCACCTCCCTGGCCACGGCCGTGCAGCGGGCGAACGACCAGCTGCGCGTGATGGTCGAGGAGGATCCGCAGCTCGAAGGCATGGGCACCACGCTGACGGCCCTCCTGTGGACCGGCCAGCGCCTCGGCCTCGTGCACGTCGGCGACTCCCGCGCCTATCTGCTCCGCGACGGCGTCCTCACCCAGATCACCCAGGACCACACCTGGGTGCAGCGCCTCGTCGACGAGGGGCGCATCACCGAGGAAGAGGCCACCACCCACCCGCAGCGCTCCCTGCTGATGCGCGCGCTCGGCAGCGGCGACATCGTCGAGCCGGACCTCTCCATCCGCGAGGTCCGGGCCGGTGACCGCTACCTGATCTGCTCCGACGGGCTCTCCGGCGTCGTCTCCCACCAGACCCTGGAAGAGACCCTCGCCGACTACCACGGTCCCCGCGAGACCGTGCAGTCGCTGATCCAGCTCGCGCTGCGCGGCGGCGGACCCGACAACATCACCTGCATCGTCGCCGACGTCCTCGACACCGACAGCGGCGACACCCTCGCCGCCCAGGTCAGCGACACCCCGGTGGTCGTCGGCGCGGTCGCCGAGAACCAGCACCAGCTCTTCGACAGCGGCAACGCCATGCAGACCCCGGCCGGCCGGGCCTCGGGCCTCGGCCGCCAGGGCCAGCCCCCCGCCGGCGCCTTCGGCCCTCCCGGCAGCGGCGACGCCCCCGGCTACGGGTACGGCGACCAGGGCCAGGGCCAGGGCCAGGGCGGCAACGGCTACGGCACCTTCGGCGAAGCCGACGCCTACACCGCCGACCCGGGCTACGAGGACACGTACGACCATCCCCGCAGGCGCCGCAGCAAAGGGCGCAAGTGGACCACCCGTACGCTGACCCTGCTCATCGTCGCCGGTGTCATCGGCGGCGGCCTCTACGCGGGCTGGCGCTGGACCCAGACCCAGTTCTACGTCGGCGTGAAGGGCGAGCACGTCGCGCTCTTCCGCGGCATCAGCCCGAAGCTGGGGCCGCTGGAGCTCTCGAAGGTGGAGACCGACCGCCCCGACATCGAACTGAAGTACCTGCCGCCCTTCAAGCGGAAGCTGGTCGAGGCCACCATCAGCGAGAGCAGCTTCGACGCGGCGCGCAAGAAGCTCGACGACCTCGGCGTCCAGACGTCCGCCTGCAAGAAGGACGAGGAACGCCGAAGCGCCGAGGCGCAGAACAGCCAGACGCCCGCCCCCAGTCTGACTCCCGAGGAGCAGCAACTGGTCGGGCTGTGCGGCAAGTAGTAGGCATACGCGGGCGCAGGGGGCCTGCCACACCATGAGCGTAGTCACCAATACGACCACCATCGGCGCCATCGAGCTGCCGAGCAGGCGGAACACCGAGCTCCTGCTGCTCGGCTTCGCCGTGCTCATCCCGATGTTCGCCTACGCCAACGTGGGCCTCGCGATCAACGGCACCCTGCCCCCCGGCATGGTGCTCTACGGCCTCGGCCTCGGCGCCCTCGCCGGGATCGCGCACCTCGTCGTGCGCCGGTACGCCAAGTACGCCGACCCTCTGCTCCTGCCGCTGGCCACGCTCCTCAACGGGCTGGGCCTCGTCCTGATCTGGCGCCTGGACCAGTCCGAGCGCCTGCAGAACCTGGCCAAGCGGTCCTTCGGCGCGTTCTCCCCCTCCGCGCCCAACCAGATGATCTACACGGCGCTGGCCATCGCCCTGTTCGCGGGCGTCCTGCTGGTCCTCAAGGACCACCGCGTCCTGCAGCGGTTCACCTACATCTCGATGGTCGCGGCCCTGGTGCTGCTCCTCCTGCCGCTCGTCCCGGGCCTCGGCGCCGACGTCTTCGGCGCCAAGATCTGGATCCGCGTCGCCGGATTCTCGATCCAGCCCGGTGAGTTCGCGAAGATCGTCCTCGCCGTGTTCTTCGCCGGCTACCTGATGGTCAAGCGCGACGCCCTGGCCCTGGCCTCCCGCCGGTTCATGGGCCTCTACCTGCCGCGCGGCCGCGACCTCGGCCCGATCCTGGCGATCTGGGCGATGAGCCTGCTCATCCTGATCTTCGAGAACGACCTCGGCTCCTCGCTGCTGTACTTCGGCATGTTCGTGATCATGCTGTACGTCGCCACCGAGCGGACCAGCTGGATCGTCATCGGCCTGCTGATGTCGGTCGGCGGCGCCGTCGTGGTCGCCTCCTTCTCCAGCCACGTCGGGGCCCGCGTCAGCGCCTGGATGGACCCGTTCGGCTGCTGGCAGCGCAACGGCGTCGACGCCGGCGCCTGCGAGCAGATCGCTCAGTCGATCATGAGCTTCGGCTCCGGCGGTGTCCTCGGCTCCGGATGGGGCCAGGGCAAGTCCGACCTCATCGGCTTCGCCGCCAACTCCGACTTCATCTTCTCCACCGTCGGCGAAGAGCTCGGCCTCGCCGGGGTGATGGCCTGCCTCCTGATCTACGGGCTCATCATCGAGCGGGGTGTCCGCACCGCCCTCGCCGCCCGCGACCCCTTCGGCAAGCTCTTCGCGATCGGCCTCTCCGGCGCCTTCGCGCTCCAGATCTTCGTGGTCGCCGGCGGCGTCATGGGCCTCATCCCCCTCACCGGCATGACGATGCCCTTCCTCGCGTCCGGCGGTTCCTCCGTCCTCGCGAACTGGATCCTCATCGCCGTCCTCATCCGGATCAGCGACACCGCACGCCGACCTGCCCCGGCCCCCGCCCCGTCCCCCGACTCCGAGATGACCCAGGTGGTCCGTCCGTCATGAACAAGCCCCTGCGCCGCATCTCGCTGTTCTGCGGGCTGCTCGTCCTCGCCCTGCTGATCCGCACCAACTGGCTGCAGTACGTGCAGGCCGAGGAACTCAGCACGCGCAAGGAGAACCGCCGGGTCCAGATCGCCCAGTACGCGACCGAGCGCGGCAACATCATCGTCAAGGGCGAGCCGATCACCGGTTCCGTGGTGACCGACGGCAGCGACTACAAGTACAAGCGGACCTACACGGACGGAGCGCTCTGGGCTCCCGTCACCGGGTACGCCTCCCAGGCCTTCGGCTCCACGCAGCTGGAATCCCTCGAAGACGGCATCCTCACCGGCAACGACGACCGGCTGTTCTTCGACCGCACCATCGGCATGTTCACCGGGGAGAAGAGGCAGGGCGGCAACGTCGTCACCACCCTCAACCCCGACGCCCAGAAGGCCGCCTTCGAGGCGCTGGGTACGAAGAAGGGCGCCGTCGCGGCCATCGACCCGCGCACCGGCGCCGTCCTGGCCCTGGTCTCCACGCCCTCGTACGACCCCTCGCGCTTCGCCGGCAACTCCAAGGACGACGGGAAGGCCTGGTCCGAGCTGAAGGACAGCGAGGACAAGAACCTGGTCAACCGCGCCCTGCGCGAGACGTACCCGCCGGGCTCCACCTTCAAGGTGGTCACCGCGGCCGCCGCGCTCGAACACGGCGTCGTCCAGGACATCAACGCCCCGACGGACACCCCGGACCCGTACTTCCTGCCCGGGACCCGGACCGAGATGATCAACCACGCGAAGGGCTGCGAGAAGGCCAGCCTCAACGAGGCGCTGCGGATCTCCTGCAACTCGGTCTTCGCGAACATGGGCGACAAGGTCACGCGCGACAAGATGGTGGAGACCTCGGAGAAGTTCGGCTTCAACAACGACAAGATCGACATTCCGGTCCGCGCGTTCGCCAGCATCTACGACAAGAAGATGGGCAAGGACGGCAACGCCCAGAGCTCCATCGGCCAGTTCAACACCGCCGCCACCCCGCTCCAGATGGCCATGGTCACCGCCGCGATCGCCAACGACGGCAAGCTGATGAAGCCGTACATGGTGGACATGCTGCAGTCGCCCAACCTGGACATCATCGAGAAGCACGAGCCGCAGGAGATGAGCCGGCCGCTCTCCGCCGCCAACGCGGAGAAGGTGCAGCAGATGATGGTCAACGTCGTCCAGAACGGCACCGGCACCAAGGCCAAGATGAACGGCGTGACGGTCGGCGGCAAGACCGGTACGGCCCAGCACGGCGAGGGCAACAAGAAGCGTCCCTACGCCTGGTTCATCTCCTACGCCGAGACCCCGGACAAGTCCTCGCCCGTCGCCGTCGCCGTCGTGATCGAGGACAGCGAGGCGGACCGTGAGGACATCAGCGGCGGCGGTCTGGCCGCTCCCGTCGCCAAGGCCGTCATGCAGGCGGTGCTGAACAGCCAGAAGTGACCGAGGGACATCGGGCCGGAAAGCAGTGACCCACGTCACAGAATTCCGGCCCGGTCCGCGCGTACGGTACCGGTCCAGTATCAGCCTGTGGCCACGAACCGATCACGGACGATCGGCCGGTAGCCTTTGCGCGAACAGCACACCGCCGGACCACACACAGGTGCGGTCGGGACTGACGGAGAGGGCTGCAACGTTATGGAAGAGCCGCGTCGCCTCGGCGGCCGGTACGAGCTGAGCCACGTGCTCGGCCGCGGTGGCATGGCCGAGGTCTACCTCGCCCACGACACCCGGCTCGGCCGTACCGTCGCCGTCAAGACCCTGCGCGCCGATCTCGCCCGTGACCCGTCCTTCCAGGCCCGGTTCCGGCGCGAGGCCCAGTCGGCCGCGTCGCTGAACCACCCGGCGATCGTCGCGGTCTACGACACCGGCGAGGACTACGTCGACAACATCTCCATCCCGTACATCGTGATGGAGTACGTCGACGGTTCCACGCTGCGCGAGCTGCTGCACTCGGGCCGCAAGCTGCTGCCCGAGCGGACGCTGGAGATGTGCATCGGCATCCTCCAGGCCCTGGAGTACTCGCACCGCGCCGGCATCGTGCACCGCGACATCAAGCCGGCCAACGTGATGCTGACGCGCACCGGCCAGGTCAAGGTCATGGACTTCGGCATCGCCCGGGCCATGGGCGACTCCGGCATGACCATGACGCAGACGGCCGCCGTCATCGGCACCGCCCAGTACCTCTCGCCGGAGCAGGCCAAGGGCGAGCAGGTCGACGCGCGCTCCGACCTCTACTCCGCGGGCTGCCTGCTCTACGAGCTCCTCAGCGTGCGGCCCCCGTTCGTCGGCGACTCCCCCGTGGCCGTCGCCTACCAGCACGTACGGGAAGAGCCGCAGCCGCCGTCGAACTTCGATCCCGAGATCACGCCCGAGATGGACGCCATCGTCCTCAAGGCACTGGTCAAGGACCCGGACTACCGCTACCAGTCGGCCGACGAGATGCGCGCCGACATCGAGGCCTGCCTCGACGGCCAGCCCGTCGCCGCCACCGCCGCCATGGGCGCGGCCGGCGGCTACGGCTACCCCGACCAGGGACACGGCTACGGGCACCAGGGCTACGACCAGCCCACCGCGGCGCTGCGCACCACCGACCCCGGCGGCCAGACCTCGATGATGCCGCCCATGCCCCCGGGCGACGGCGGATACGGGTACGGCGACCAGGGCCACGGCGGCTACGACCAGGGCTCGAACCGCCGCCAGAAGACGAGCAAGGCCTCGACGGTCCTGCTCGTCGCGGCGGGCGTTCTCGTCCTGGTCGGCGCGATCCTCATCGGCCGTTCCCTCTCCCTCTTCGGCGGGGGCGCCGACAACCGGCCCGCCGTGCCCAAGCTCATCGGCCAGACCTTCGAACAGGCCCAGAAGAGCGGCAACAACGTCGGCCTGCAGGTGGTCAAGGGCGCCGACGCGCCCTGCGACGACCAGCCCAAGGGCAACGTCTGCAAGCAGGAACCCGCGGCCAAGGAGAAGGTCGAGGAGGGCTCCACCGTCACGGTGACGATCTCCACGGGCGCCCCCAAGGTGACGGTCCCCGACGTGGTCAACCTCAAGTTCGAGGACGCCGAGAAGGCGCTCAAGGAGAAGGGCCTGCAGGTCGACCGCAAGCCCCAGGAGTCCGACCGCACCCCCGGGACCGTCCTTGAGCAGAGCCCCAAGGGCGGCGAGGCGGAGCGCAACAGCGTGGTCACGCTCACCGTCGCCAAGGAGATCACCAAGGCCACGGTGCCGGAGCTGCGGGGCAAGAAGAAGGACGAGGCGGTCAAGGCACTCACGGACGCCAAGCTCCGGCTCGGCAGCGTGACGGAGTCCGAGTCCCCCGGTGCCGCACCGGGCACGATCGTCGACCAGCAGTTCGCGGCCGGCCAGGAGATCGAGGTGGGCAAGACGGTGAACATCACCATCGCCAAGGCCTCGGCGCAGACCACCGTGCCCAACTTCGTCGGCCGCACCGTGGACCAGTACAAGGAAGAACTGCGGCGCGCCAACCTCCGGCTCGGCATCGTCAGCGGAGCGACGGACGGCAACGCGATCGTCGTGACCACCGACCCGCAGCCGGGCACGCCGGTCAACACGGGCCAGACCGTGAACGTCGTCGCCTTCGGCGGCGGCGGTGGCCAGCAGGGCGGCAACAACAACGGCGGCGGCTTCGGCGGCCTGGGCGACAACCGCTGACGCGACCGCCGAACGCCACGCACAGAGGTCCGGCCTCCCTCCCGGGAACGGGAGGGAGGCCGGACCTCTGTGCGTGGCGGTGCGTGGCGTCCTGCCGCCGCTGTACGGCCGCCTGCGGGTGCGGCCGGGACCAGGGGGACTGGGCGGGCCAGGGAGGCGTGAGCGTCGCCCACAGGGCCTCTGGGGCCCCTTCAGCGCCAGGACCCGCTGCCGCTGCGACGGGCGCTCAGCGCAGTTCGGCCGGCGGGGTCCGCTTCGCGTCCACCTTCTCCGTCCGGACCAGCTCGCCCCACACGATGTACCGGTACTTCGAGGTGTAGACCGGCGTGCAGGTGGTGAGCGTGACGTACCGGCCGGGGGCGGTCTTGCCCGAGTCCTTCGGGACCGCGTTGATCACGTCGGTGTTGTACTTCGAAGTCTGGCGCAGCTCGGCGAAGACCTTGTAGACGTACCAGGTGTCGCGGGTCTCAAAGACGATCGCGTCGCCGTTCTTCACCTTGTCGATGTTGTGGAACTTCGCCCCGTGCCCGTCGCGGTGCGCGGCCAGCGCGAAGTTGCCCTTCTCGTCCCAGGGCAGCGCCGACTTCACCGGCTGCGTGTAGTAGCCGGCCACGCCGTCGTCGAGGGTGTCCGGGTCGGTCCCGGGCTTGACGAGCACCTCGCCGTTCTTCATCGCCGGTACGTGCAGGAAGCCGACGCCGTCCTGGGTGTCCAGCGCTCCGGGTCCGGCTGCCTGCGGTTCGGGGGCCTGCCACTGCTGGCGGATCTCGTCGCCGCGCGCCGACGCCTGCCGGTCCGCGAGCACGTTCGTCCACCACAGCGAGTAGGCCACGAACAGGCCCAGCACCAGGCCCACGGTGATCAGGACCTCGCCCAGCAGGCTCAGGAACCCGGCGAGCACACTGCGGCTGCCGGCGGGCGGGGCCGCGGCGCGGCGGCGGGCACGAGACACTGCTGATTCGTCCTTAGCTGGTCAGCGCGGGCGGCGGGCCCTGGCTGCGGGGGCGTTCATCGGTCATCCTGCCCCATACGATCATCCGGTAGGTGCTGGTGAACTCCGGGGTGCAGGTGGTCAGCGTGATGTACCGGCCCTCGGATGTGAATCCCGACCCCTCCGGCACGGGCTTGAGCACCGCCACGTTCGTCGGCGGTGTCTGCGCGAGCGACGAGGTCGTCTCGTACGTGTAGTAGGCGTCCCGGGTCTCGACCACGACGGGATCCCCGGGCACCAGCTGGTTGATGTAGCGGAACGGCTCGCCGTGGGTGTTGCGGTGTCCGGCCACCGCGAAGTTGCCCTGCTTGTCGGCGGGCATCGCCGTCTTCAGCGCGCCCTCGCCGTAGTGCCCGACCATGCCCTTGTCCAGCACCTTCGGCTTGCTGACGCCCTCCGCCACCGGGACCTTCACGTCCAGCTTCGGGATGTGGAGGATCGCGAAGCCCTGGCCGGGCTCGAAGGCCGTCACGGGCGGTGCGGCGGCCCCGGAGCCGCCGGGATCCCTCTCCCAGTTCTGCCGCAGCGAGCCTGCGGCGCCGTTCGCCACGCGCTCCGCCAGCAGGTTCGTGTACCAGAGCTGGTAGGCGACGAACAGCAGCATCACCAGGCCGAGCGTGATGAACAGCTCTCCGCCCAGCCGGCTCGCGATGACCACCGGGCCGCCCGAGGGCGGCCGCCTGCGCCGTCGGCCGCCCCTGCGGCGGCTGCGCCGGGCGGCCTGTTTCGCGGCCTCCTGAGCAGCCCTGCGTCGCGCGGCCCGGCCCTGCGTGGGCGCGGACGGCGCGACCGTGGTCACGCGACGGCCTTGCCCACCACCGGGGCCAGCCCCGCCGAACGCCCCACGGCACCCGCGTCACCGCACCGCACCAGCCAGTTGGCGAGCATCCGGTGGCCCCACTCGGTCAGCACCGACTCGGGATGGAACTGCACGCCCTCGACGTCGTGCTCCCGGTGGCGCAGGCCCATGATGATCCCGTCCTCGGTCCGCGCCGTGACCTCCAGCACGTCCGGCAGGGTCCGGGGCTCGGCGGCCAGGGAGTGGTAGCGGGTCGCGGTGAACGGCGACGGCAGCCCCTCGAACACCCCGAGCCCCTCGTGGATGACGGGTGAGGTCTTGCCGTGCAGCAGCTCGGGCGCCCGGCCCACGACGCCTCCGTAGGCGACCGCCATCGACTGCATGCCGAGGCACACGCCGAAGACGGGGACGGCCGTGCTCGCACAGTGGCGGACCATGTCGATGCAGACGCCGGCCTCTTCCGGCGTTCCGGGGCCGGGGGACAGCAGGACGCCGTCGAATCCGTCCTGCGCGTGCGCGAGCTCGACCTCGTCGTTGCGCAGCACCTCGCATTCGGCACCGAGCTGGTAGAGGTACTGGACCAGGTTGAAGACAAAGCTGTCGTAGTTGTCCACAACCAGAATGCGCGCGCTCACGGAGTGGCTCCCGATCCCTCGTCCACCGTCACATCGTTGAACGGAAGAAGCGGCTCGGCCCACGGGAAGACGTACTGGAACAGCACGAAGACCACCGCGAGGACCAGTACGAGCGAGATCAGCGCGCGGACCCACGCGTTTCCCGGCAGGTGCCGCCAGATCCAGCCGTACATGCCGCCTGATTCCTTTTCGTCCACATTCGTTCAACGCACCGCGGGGGCGGTACGCGAACAGACTAAAGGCAGCGGCCCGAAAGGGTGGGTCACCCGGACAAACCCTCCGGGCGCCCCTCGGCCGCGGGGCGGGTCCCGGTCAGCTCCGCCCAGACGACCAGCCGGTGGCTGTGACCCCACTCGGGATCGCAGGTCGTCAGCGTCAGATAGCGGCCCGGCGCCCGGAACGGTGACTTCTCCGGGACGGGGCCGACCACGGCGACGTCGGTGGGCAGCGTGCGCAGGGGCGCGGACCGGAGCGTGTACGTGTACCAGGTGCTCGCGTCCTTGAGGATCACCTCGTCGCCCGGCCGCAGCTGCGGGAAGTCCTTGAAGGGGTCCCCGTAGGTGCGCCGGTGGCCGGCCACCGAGAAGTTCCCGACGGCTCCGAGCGGGGCGGTCGCGGCGTAGTGGCCGAGGCCCTTTTTCAGCAGTTCGGGGTCGGTGCCCTCCAGGACGGGCTTGACCCAGTCCGGGCCGAAGCGCGGGACGTACATCTCCGCGAAGGCCCGGCCGGCGGGGTGGCGCTCCGGCTCCGCGGTGGGCGGCGGGGCCTGCGACGGGACGGCCGGCGGCGCCGGCTGCGGCGCGGCGGCCGGGGCGGCCGCCCAGCGGTCGCGCAGCCGCTCCCTCTCCCCGTCCATGGCCCGGTCGGCCTTGACCCCGGTCCACAGCAGGATGTAGGCGACGAAGAGCACGATCAGGGTGCCCGCCGTCAGGCACACCTCGCTGAACGTCCGTACCGCCAGGCGCAGTACGACGTCAGGACGGACCCGATCACGGGGTGGGCGCCACCGGCTTCGCATAGTGGAGGTCCACTGTGCCGGAGTAGCCGGGAAGTGTCAGCGCCTTGTGCTCGTCCACTTTCCAGCCGAGCCCGTACGCGTTCACGTACAGCTGGTAGTTCTGCAGGGCCGGAGAGGCGGCGAGGGCCTTCTTCATCGCGCCCGGATCGCCGACGGCCGAGATCTTGTACGGCGGCGAGTAGACCCGGCCCTGGAGGATCAGGGTGTTGCCCACGCAGCGCACCGCGCTGGTGGAGATCAGCCGCTGGTCCATGACCTGGATGCCCTGGGCACCGCCGTGCCAGAGCGCGTTGACCACGGCCTGCAGGTCCTGCTGGTGGATCACCAGGTCGTTGGGCTGCGGCTCGGGCACGTTCGGGATGCGTGCGGTGGCGTTCGGCGGGGCGTCGTTCAGGGTGACGGTCAGGCCCTTGCCGGTCAGCTCCTCGGTGCCGGAGACGGCGCGCAGGGCGGCCAGCTTGGCGTCCTCGGCCTTGGTGCTGCCGTCGTCGCGCTCGGCGAGGGCGTCCACCCGGCCGCGCGCGGCCGCGGTGCTCTGTTCGAGGGCCGCGTTGTCCTGGCTGCGCTCCTTGATCAGGTCGGACAGCTTCAGGAGTGAGGCGTCCGTCCGGATGTTCGTACCCTTGGAGGTGTTGAAACTGGTGACGAAGAGCAGCCCTGCCAGGGCGAAGACGGCGGCCGTCAGCAACCGGACCGGCCTGGCCCGGCGACGGGGACCCGCGGAGGAGTCGTCTGAATTGCTCAACGTACCCTTCTCCTTCAACGCCACAGGTCTACTACGCTAACGGACGCCCGGGGCAGGCAAGGTCCCCAGCGCATCGACAGGAGAGCCCCTCGTGCCGAAGTCACGTATCCGCAAGAAGGACGACTACACGCCGCCGCCGACCCGGCAGCCGCAGAACATCCGGCTCACGAATCGCAGCTGGGTCGCCCCGGTCATGCTGGCGTTCTTCCTGATCGGACTCGCGTGGATCGTCGTTTTCTACGTGACCGAGACCCAGCTGCCGATCGAGGCTCTGGGCAATTGGAACATTGTGGTCGGTTTCGGCTTCATCGCTGCCGGATTCGGCGTTTCCACGCAGTGGAAGTAGCACCCGACAGCCCCTGATGGAAGCTCTCCCCATGAGTTATCCACAGCGTCATCCACACCTGAGGAAAAGACAGAAGATCTGTGGATAACTCTGTGGAGAGTTGACGCCGGTGTGATCAGGTGAGTTCCGCGGTGCGGGTCAGAATCAGCGCTGCGGCCAGCAGGAAGGCCACCGCGCAGGTGCCCCACTGGACCAGTGCGCGATTCCGGCCAGCGGCCGGCATGAGCATGCCCAGACCCACCAGCGCTCCGGTGACCAGGCCACCCACATGGGCCTGCCAGGACACCGTGAGCGCGCCGCCGAGCGGTACGAAGGTCAGCATCAGCATCAGCACGACCATGACGATCACCGGCCGCATCTCGTAGCGCAGCCGCTTCGCCAGGACGACGGTGGCCCCGAGCAGGCCGAAGACGGCGCCGGAGGCACCGAGGGTCGCCACGTTCGGCTCGCTCAGCAGATAGACCAGTGCGCTCCCGCCCAGGCCGGAGAGCAGGAAGACCGCGAGATAGCGGACGCGGCCCAGCGCCGCTTCCAGCGGTCCGCCGATCACCCACAGACCGATCATGTTGCCGACGATGTGCCACCACTCGACGTGCAGGAAGACCGAGGTCAGCAGCCGGTAGTACTCGCCTGTGGAAACTCCGCGGACGGGGCCGGCGAGGTACTGGAACTCCCGGTACCGGCCGATCAGCTCCAGCTGGACCGCGAGTGCCTGGTCGGAGAGCACCACGAGGAACACCAGGACGTTGATCCCGATGAGGATCTTGGTGACCAGGTGGGGATCGGCGGCGACCACGCCGCCCGCGACGGTGCGCGGTGCGTTCGCGGCCGGCTGGTGTCCGGTGCCGGAGCCCGTGCGGACGCACTCGGGACACTGGAAGCCGACCGAGGCGCTGATCATGCACTCGGGGCAGATGGGGCGCTCGCAGCGGGTGCAGCTGATCCCCGTGTCGCGGTCCGGGTGGCGGTAGCAGCCCGGCAGACGGTCGGTGTCCATCGGTTCCCTCGGTCGGCGGCGGGGCAGGGCGTGCGCCCCGCCGGTACCGTACGCATCCAGTACGGACGGGCGGGGCCGAAAGGTTCCCGCCTTCCCGGGGTCAGCGCTTCTCGACCACCACGGACTGGATGATCACGTCGTCCAGCGGGCGCTCGGTGCGCGGGTTGGTGGCGCTGCCTGCGATGGCCTGCACGACCTTCTGGCTGGCCGGGTCGGTGACCTCGCCGAAGATGGTGTGCTTGCGCGTCAGCCAGGCGGTGGGCGCGACGGTGATGAAGAACTGCGAGCCGTTGGTGCCCGGGCCGGCGTTGGCCATGGCCAGCAGGAAGGGCTTGGTGAAGGCCAGGTCGGGGTGGAACTCGTCCGCGAACCGGTAGCCCGGACCGCCGGTGCCGTTGCCGAGCGGGTCCCCGCCCTGGATCATGAAGCCGCTGATGACACGGTGGAAGACGGTGCCGTCGTACAGCGGGTCCGTGGTCTTCTGGCCGTCGGTGGGGCGGGTCCATTCCCGGGCGCCCGTGGCGAGCTCGACGAAGTTCCTGACGGTCTTCGGAGCGAAGTTCTCCAGCAGCTCGATCTCGATGTCGCCGTGGGTCGTCTTCAGGGTGGCGTAGAGCTTCTCGGCCACGGATCTGCCTTCCATAGTCATCACTGTCGGTCCAGATGGTCGCACGGAGCGCTCCGCGGCACTGAAATCCTCCACCCGTATGCCCTGTCACGCATGCCTGTCCGCGATATGGCAGGCATGATCCGACAAAGGGTGGAAAGGTGAACTGTGTCCGCCACCGAGGAGGAGGATCCCGTGACCGGCAAGGAGAGCATGCGCCTGGCAGCCGAGAGCGCCAGGGAGAGTGTGCGACACGCGACGGAAGTGGTGGCACCGTACGCGGAATCCGCCAGGGAAGCCGCGGTGCACTACGCCCAGGAAGCGAACGAGCGGCTGGCACCCCGGGTGTCGTACGCGGCGACCAGCGCCGCCCAGCACGCCCGTTCGACCTACGACTGCCATCTGCATCCCCGGCTCCAGGCGGCGCGGGCCCATGTGCCGCCCCCGGTCGACCGGGCTGCGACACAGGCCCGCCGGGCGGCGCGGCAGGCCGCCGACTACACCCAGCCGAAGATCGAGAGCGCGATCGCGGCCGCCACACCGGTGGCCGAGGAGGCCGCGTCCCGGTCGGTCGCGGCACTCGCGGCGCTGCGCGGCCAGGTGACCGCCAAGGAAGTGCAGAAGCTCGTACGGCGCCACGAGCGGCGCGCGCGCAACGGGAAGATCCTGCGCGGCGCCGCCCTGGTCGGCCTTCTCGCGTGCGCCGCCTACGCGGCGTGGCGGTGGTGGGACCAGCAGTCGAATCCGGACTGGCTCGTCGAACCGCCGGCGGCCACCGAGCTGTCGGCGCGCGACGCGGAGCCGGTCGGCTTCGACGAGGAGCTGGCCGAGAAGGAACGCGAGGCCGGGGCGGGCCCCGACGACAAGCAGCTCTGAACGGCGCACGCGAAGGGGCCCGGATCCTGGTGGCAGGATCCGGGCCCCTTCCGCGTCCGCGGGGGTGTCAGCCGGGGAGCGTGAGGACCGTGCCGGGGCGGACGAGGTCCGGGTTGGAGCCGACGACGCCCCTGTTCATCGCGTAGAGCTCACGCCAGCGGGCCTCGTTGCCGAGCTCGTGACGGGCGATCGCGGGGAGCGAGTCGCCGGCCTTGACGGTGTACGTGCGCTTCTTGGCGGCGGGCACGGGACCCCGCATCGGGGCCGCCGGCACCGCCTTGTGCGCGGCCGAGTGCGGGGTGGGCGTGTGCATGGCGCCCGGCGCGGCGGAGGAGGCCCCGGGCTTCGGCATCGCGGCCGGCTTGGGAGCGGCGGGCACCGCCTTGTGCGCGGCGGACGTGGGGGTCGGGGTCGCGGGGGCGGGCCTGGGCGGCGCGGCCGCCGCCGCCATGCGCTCGGCGGTGGCCCGGGTGGCCGAGGCCGCGTCGGCCGCGGAACCCGAGGGAGGCCTGCGGGCCTCGCCCGCCTGCTGCTGCACCTGCTCCCGCGCCTTCTCGGCGTCGTCGTGCGCCTTCTTCTTGTCGGACTTCAGGAAGTCGAAGAGTCCCATGTCTGTACGCCTCCGGCGTGATGCTCCCCCCGGGATCGGTACCTCCTTCCACTGTGCTGCACCGGGGGCCCCGCGGCCCTGCGACGGAGCCGTCCGGGGGACCCGCCGCCGGGGTCGCAGGCCAGGTCACGGGCCGGGTCGCGGCCCGGGAGGGAACGCGGCGGGAAGGGACCGGGAAGGGCCGGCGACACCATCGTGGGACACGATGGAGGAGATTTCTGTGATCATCAGACAGGCCGCGGAGCGGGTCCTGCTGGTCAGGCCCGGACCTGGGCTCGTGACCGCCGCGCTCGTGGCAGGGCTGGACGTCTGGGTGGTGTCCGATCCCGTACCCCGCCCACCGGACGCGCGACTTCCCGCGGAGCTGCCCCCGGAGCGGCTCCTCCGGGTGGACTTCGACGACACCGACGCGCTGCGCGCCCTGCTGGCGGACACCGTCCTCGAACACGGGATCGGACAGGTCCTCCACCTCACGAGCGATCTCGGACGGGGTCTGGACAGCGCGGCCGCGGCCGCCGCCGAGGAGGTGCTGCGGGAGCTGGCCCCGCGCCGCGGGAAGCCGGCCCGGGGGCTGCCGGACGCGGTCGCGGTCCGGCGGATCCTCAACGAGAGCCGGACCTCCGCCGTACGTGCCGAGGAGGCCCGGTCCGTCACCGAGGCGTGCTCCCTGGCGGAGGACTTCCCCCTGCCCGTGGTCATCAAGTCGGCCGACCGGTCCGGGTGCTGGTGGACCGTCCCGGTGCACGACCGGCCCGCCCTCGACCGCTGGGCCGAACAGGCCGTCGCCGCACGGCACTGCGCCCCGTACCTCGTCGAAGAGCTGCTGACCGGAGCCAAGTTCAGGGTGGAGACCCTGACCGTCGACGGCATGCACCTGGTCGCCGACATCGCCCCCGAGGGAACGGCGGCGCCGCCGCACGACGCGGAACGGGCCGGGATCCGCGCGACGGTCCGGGCCCTGCTGGATCTCACCGGGTACGAATCGGGCACCACGCGGACGGACGTGCTGGTCAGCGCCCGGGGATCCCGGATCGCGGCGGCCACGGAACCGGACCGGGAACGGGCCGGTACCGGCCGTTCCCGGCGCGCGACCGCGGACGGTAACGAGAGGGGAACGGACCGGTAAGGGGCGGGTCCAGTCTTTGTCCTGTCGAGAGCGGCCGCCGCACCACGCGGAAGCCGCACCGGGTACACACCAGGGGGTTCCACACATGCGCAGCAAGCTGGCCGGCCTGATCGGGATCATCACGGCGACTCTGGCGATCGGAGTCGGTGTGACGGTCAGCAGCCCGGTGGACGCCGGTCAGCCCTCCGGATACCAGGTACTGGCGGACGACAAGGGTCCGGGCGTCGCCCCGCCGACCCCGGTCCCGACCACGACCCCCCGCTGAGCCGTCGAAGTGCCCCGCACCGGAGATCCGGTGCGGGGCACTTCCCCGTGTGCGGTCAGTACGTCCTGCGGTGCGCCGGCAGGCTCATGAAGTCGTATAACCCCTCGGCGGCCGCGCGGTACCCGGCCGCCGCCCGGAAGTCACCGAGCGCCTCGGCCGCATCGGCCATGCCCACCAGCGCGGACGCCTCCTCGGCACGGAAGCTCATCGGCTCCGCGATCCTGTGGGCGTGCTCGTGCAGGGCCAGGGCCACCTCGTGCTCCCCCCACAGCAGGTGGAGCCGGCCGAGCACGTTCTCGACCTTCGCGAGCCGGATCGGCGCACCGCTGGTACGGCCGAGGACCAGGGAGCGCTCGGCGAACGCGCGCGCCTGCGGGCCGTCGCCCCGCTCGTGCGCGACGAGGGCGGACAGCGCCAGCACCAGGGCCACGTCGCCGGGCGACCTGGCCTCGTCGCACAGGGCGCGGGCGCGCCCCAGACTGGCGTCCGCGTCCGGGTACTCGCCCAGGCCCACCTGCGCGAAGGCCAGATCGGTCAGCGCCACGATCTCGTTGCCGCGGTAACCGAGGTCGCGGTCGATCTCGATCGCCCGCCGGGCGGCGGCCGCCGCCTCCGGATAGCGGCCCCACCGCTCGTACAGCGTGCTGAGGGTGGTCAGGCTCTCCGACTCCGCACGCAGGTTGGACAGTTCCCGGGCCACGGCCACGGACCGCTCCAGGAGCGGGAGGGCCTCGCCGTACCTCCCGAGCATCGACATCAGCAGCCCGAGGGTCGATTCGCTGTGCGCCTCGGTGTGCCGGTCCCCGGCACGGATCGCCGTGTCGCGTGCCTCCGCGGCCACCTCCAGCCCTTCCTCGAACCGGCCCAGCTTCCAGCAGGCCGCACCCAGATTGGCCAGGCTGATGCCGAGCAGCGCCGGATCGTCGAGCCGGCGGGCGGCGGCCACCGCGAGGTGTCCGACGCTCCAGAACTCGTCGAGCTGTCCGTGCGTGTGCAGGTGGAATCCCACGTTGCGGCTCAGGCAGGCCGCGTACCGGTCGTGGCCGCACCGCTCGGCGAGCGACACGGCCGCGAGCAGTCCCGCCTGCTCCCGCTCGAACCAGCGCACCGCCTGTTCGGCGTCCCTGAGGGACGGCAGCTCGCCCTGGTAGGGCGCGATGCCGGTCGGCCTGCGCTCCCGTCCCGGGAAGAGCACCTCGCAGGCCGTGTTCGACGCCGTCAGGTAGTAGCCGAGCAGCCGCTCGACCGCCGCCGCGTCGTCGTCGGCCGTCGCCGGCCCCCGCAGGCTCTGCGCGAAGCTGCGCACCAGGTCGTGGAAGGTGTAGAGGCCGATGTCGGGCTGCTGGACCAGGTGGACGTCGAGCAGGAACTCCAGGGCGTCCTCGGCGTCGCGGACGGTCGTGCCGAGGAGCGCCGCCGCCGAATGGGCGTCCGTCCCGGCGCACGGGTACAGGCTGAGGATGCGGAACGCGGTCCGGTACTCCTCGTCCATCGCCAGGTACGACAGCCGCAGGGTCGCCGCGACGCTGCGCTCCCCCGAACTCAGCTCGTCCATCCGGCGCTTCTCGTCACGCAGCCGCTCGACCAGATAACGCACCGTCCAGCGCGGCCTGTTGCGCAGCCGGGCGGTCGCGATCCGCAGCGCCAGCGGCAGGTGCCCGCACAGCTCGGCCAGTTCGGCGGATGCCGCCGGCTCGGCGGCCACCCGGGTGGTACCGAGGGTCTCCGCCATCAGGCTGGTGCTGTCCTCGGGCTCCATCATCCCGATGGACACCCACTCGACGCCGTCGAGGTCCAGCAGCCGGCCGCGGCTGGTGATCAGGGCGAGACAGCCGGGCCAGGCCGGCAGCAGGGGCCTGATCTGTGCCGCGTCGACCGCGTTGTCGAACAGGAGCAGCATCCGCCGGCCGTCCAGCTTGGACCGCCACAGGGCGGTGCGCCCCTCCAGGTCCTCGGGGATCCGGTCCCCGGGCGTACCGATGGTCCGCAGCAGCCCGTCGAGCGCGGCGGCGGGCGTCACGGGCTCGCGGCCCGGGGTGAACCCGTGCAGGTCGATGTGGAGCTGCCCGTCGGGATACCGGTCGGCCAGCCGGTGCGCGGCATGCACGGCCAGGGTGGTCTTGCCCATGCCGCCCATGCCGTCGATGGCCACGATCCGGGCGTACCGCTCACCGCCCCGGGCCTTGTCCTGCACGTAGTCGAAGAGCTCGGCCAGCTCCTTGGCGCGCCCGGTGAAGTCGGGCAGGTCGTACGGCAGGGTGCACGGGGCGTCGGCCGGGGCGTCGCGCGTTGCCGGCTCCCCCTCCCGGTCCTGTTCCGGGCGGGCCGTGGCCTCGGGGGCCGCGGCCTCGGACGGCACGGCCTCCGGCGGTGCGGCCTCGGACGGCGCGGCCTCGAACGGCGCGGCTTCGGAACCGGCTCGTTCGGGCACCGGATCCACGGGGGCCGCCGGTCCGGGCACCGGTCGTACGGGCGCCGCGGGCACCGGAGCCGGCCGTTCGGGCGCGGCCAGCTCGGGGCTGTCGCGCAGGATCGCCTCGTACAGTCTGGCCAGCCGGGGGCCCGGGTCGATGCCGAGCTCGTCCACGAGCAGCTCGCGGACCTCCCCGTACTCCTTGAGCGCCTCGGCCTGCCGCCCGGAGCGGTACAGGGCGAGCATCAGCTGGCCGCGCAGCGTCTCCCGCAGCGGGTGCTGGGTGATCAGGGCCCGCAGGCCCGAGATGAGCTCACCGCTCTCGCCCAGGGCGAGGCACAGGTCGAAGAACTGCTCGGCGGCGGCCAGCCGGCGCTCCTCCAGCGCGATCGCCGCGGCCTCGATCACCGGTCCGCCGGTACCGGACAGGACCGATCCCCGCCACAGGGCGAGGGCGGACCGCAGTGCCTCGGCGGCCGCGGACCGGCCGCCTTCCCGCACCGCCTGGCCCGCCGCCCTGGTCAGGGCGTCGAACTCCAGGAGGTCGACCTGGTCGTCCGCCACCGTCACGCGGTAGCCGGGCCCGTCGGTGGCGATCACCTCGGTGCCGGTGGGTATCCGCCGCCGCAGGTCGGCGACGGCCTTGCGGACCTGATGCGCCGCGGTCACCGGCGGGTCCTTCTCCCAGGTCGCCTCCACGAGGCGGGCCACGGGCACCACCCGGCCGGCTTCCAGCAGCAGGACGCACAGGACCCGTTCCTGGATCGCTCCCCCCAGCCTCAGCCGTACCTCGCCGAACCATCCCTCAAGCGATCCGAGAACGTTGAAGCGCAGCCTGCCCCCCGCAGGATCCACGCCACGTCTCTCCCCGGACTCCGCATCCGCCCCCGGCATCGGACAGCCACCCCCAAATGAACAAGGCCCCTGGCCAGGCCATGTCAACCGGATCATAGGGGTTACCCCTCGCACGCGGTAAGCATCCGGTAGCAGATCAGGAAGGGCGACACCGACAGTTCATGGGCGGCCCGGAGCAGGCGGCACACGGAGCGAGTACCGAAGGAGCAGGCTGTGGGAAGACTGGAGAGACCGCTGGCCCCCGACGCCGGACCGGTCACCGCGTTCGCCCGGGAGTTGCGCAGGCTGCGTACCGCGGCCGGCAGTCCCGGCTACCGCGACATGGCCACCCGGGCCATGTTCTCCGCGTCCGTGCTCTCCGACGCGGCCGCCGGCTACCGGCTCCCGACGCTTCAGGTGGCCCTCGCCTTCGCCGAGGCCTGCGGCGGTGACCGCGCCAGCTGGGAACGCCGCTGGCACGAGGCGGCACGCGCCGACGGGGACGACGGAACCGCCCGTCCGGCGGTCAAAGCCGTGCAGCAGCACCAGGAGAACGAGCTGCGCGCGGCCGACGTACGCGCCGTGCTGCCGCCGCCCTCGCAGCTGCCGATGGAGGCCCAGCCCCTGGTGGGACGGCGTGAGCTGCTCCAGCGGGCGCGGGCCCTGACCGCTCCCTCCTACGACGGGCAGCGCCCCGCGGCACCCTTGGTGATCAGCGGTCAGGTCGGTGCGGGGAAGACGGCCTTCGCCCTGCGGCTCGCCCACGAACTGGCCGTGAACCTGCCCGACGGGCAGCTCTACGCGAACCTCGACCCGGCCGCGGACGGGCGGAAGGACGCCGCCGGAATCGCGGGCGGTTTCCTGGAGGCGCTCGGCATCCCCGCCGACCGGATCCCGAACGATCCCGGTCAGAGAATTGGCCTGTACCGATCGCTCCTCAACCGCCGGCGGCTGCTCGTCGTGCTGGACGGCGTCCAGCACGAGCGGCAGATCAGGGAACTTCTCATCGCGGCGCCCGAGAGCCGCATCATCATCACCAGCCGGTCCCGTCTACTGGGCCTCGACGGAATTGGCCGGATCCGGCTCCCCGCACTGGACCGCGACGAGTCGATGGAACTGCTCGCGCAGCTGCTCGGCGGCGACCGGGTCGGCAGCGAGCCGCGCGCGTGCCTGCGCCTCGCCGATGCCTGCGGGGACCTGCCGCTCGCGCTCAACCTGGCCGGCCGGCGCCTCGCGGCCCGCCCCGAGTGGATGCTCCAGGACGCCGTGTCCGAACTGCTCGGAGACGGGCCGGGCGGGCCGGGCGGCTTCGGCAGGCGCGTCGGGCAGCGGGCACCCGGCCGTTTCCTGGCCCGGCTGCAGATCGGGGACGACGCGCTGAGCAGCCGTCTCGACAGCGCCTACCGGCTGCTGACCCCGTGGGCGCGGCTGATGCTGCGCCAGTTCGCCGGCTCCGACAACCCGCCCTCCGTGGACAACGTGGTGTACGAGTCCGCGGACGCGCTCGCCCTGCTGGTCGAGCGGTCCGCGCAGCCGGTGGAGGACCTCCTCGAACGGCTCCTCGACGCGGGACTGCTCGACCACTGCGACCTGCCCGGGCAGTACGGACTGACGCCGATGGCGCGGGCGTACGCGCTGACGCAGCCGGACCCGACGGAGGAGGACCCGTCTCCCGCTCCCGTGCCCGCGGCGGCGGCGCGGGGCCGTGTGCACGCGCGGCAGCCGGGGTAGTCCCGGGCCCTCCCGCACCGGTCAGGACCTGTGGGTGATGGTGACGTAGAGGTGCTCGTCGAGGATCTTGGCGAGGGACACCCCGGGCCGGCCGATCCGGGCGCACAGGGCCGCCTCGCCGAGACCGCCGCCCTCCTCCAGCGCCGCACGCGCCCAGCTCCGGCCGAGTTCCAGGTGACGGGCGAAGGCGGCCCCGTCCCGGACCCCGTACAGCCGCTGGGCGATGGCCGCGTCCCACGGCATGACCGAGTCGGGACGCAGCGCGTACAACGCCTTGGCCGCGGCGGTCGGGCCGAGGCTGCGGCGGCCGATCGGCAGCGCGGCCAGCTCCTCGTAGGCGGCGGCGAACCGGGAGATCTCGCGCGGGGTGAGCCGGGCCAGCGGTGTGTGCGCCAGCGTGTGCCGCTCCCCCCACGCGGCGAGCCCCGCTCCGAAGGTGTCGGGCTCGCCCTCGCGCGGGTAACGGATGCGGCAGCCCCAGGAGTTCAGCCAGCGGTGCAGGGCCGTCCGGTGCGCGGCGAGCGAGAGGTCGAGGGCGTGGCCGGTCTCCTCGCGCAGCGCCTGCCAGCTGCGGTCCGCGCCCGCGAAGCCGTTGAAGACCTCCGCCGAGGCGGACAGTTCGGCCAGGGACGGCGCGGGCGGGAGCGGCGGCGCGGCCGGCGGATCCAGATGGGCGCGGGCGACCTTCGCGGGCACCACCATCCGCCAGGCCTCGGTGACCAGTCCCGCCAGCTCCTCGGCGTCCAGGGCCGCCAGCCGGGCCTCCACCCAGTGGAAGCGCAGATCGGACTCGCGGGGCAGGAAGAACTTCTCCGGCTCGGCGGCGACGAGCGCCGCCCGTTCCTCCTTGGGGAACGCGAAGCCCAGTTCGCTCTCGTCCCGGGACAGCGCGAGATAGACGATGCCGCCGATCCGGAACTTCACCCGGTCCCGGATCAGGTGTTCCTCGGTCCTCGGCAGGGCCATGGCGAGCCGCCGTACGTCGTCCACCGTCACCACGGTTCGCTCCTCGCTCATCCGGCCGCCGCTCACCGGCCCGCGAGCTGCGGGGTGTGGACGTCCAGCGGTGGCCCGTCGAGGGCACCGAGGCCGGTCGGCGACGGAGTCCTGCCGATCAGCCGGTCGGCCAGCGACCGCGCGATGAGCGGCGCGAACTTGAAGGATGTCCCACCGCAGGCCGCGTACGCGAATCCCGAGCCGCCCAGGGCGACCAGCAGCGGGCCGCCGGTCGGGGCGAAGGCCGAGTAGTAGGCGTCCTTGGCCGCGGTGACCCAGGCCGGGCCGAACCCGGGGAGGATGTCCCCGAACTCCTTCTCCAGCCTGCGCTGCCAGTACGGGTCGGTGGTGTGGTCGGTGATCGCGTCGGCCACCCGGCAGGCGGTGGCCGAGGTGAGCTTGAGGGCCGTGCCCGCCACCGGCGGGATCAGCCAGGCGCCGCCCGCGGTGCCGAGGGCCGGTATCGCCGGGGTGGCCGCCCAGGCCCCCGACTGCTGCCGGGGCACCCGGCAGTAGAGGAGGGACTGCCGGTACAGGGTCAGCTGCCCGGCCACGTGCTGCGGCAGCAGGTCACGGGACCAGGGCCCCACGGCCACCAGGACGGCGTCGCCGCGCAGCACCCGTCCGTCCACCAGTCGTACGCTGCCGCTCTCGCCGTCGACGGCGGTCGCGGCCCGGTGCTCGATCAGCTCGATGCCCCGCTGCCACTTCAGCCAGCCGACGCAGGCGGCGAGGACCCGCTCGGCGAGCAGTACGCCCGCCTCGTCCTCCAGTACCGCGCCGAGGCCGCCGCCCACGTGCAGGTGCGGATAGCGGTCGGCCAGGCCGGCCGCCGTCAGTTCCCTCGCGTGGCCGCCTGCTTCGGTGAGCATCGCCGCCGCGTCCGTCGCGGCAGCGGGCGGCAGGACGGTCAGGGAGCCGACCTGCTCGTAGAAGCGCGTCAGGAACAGTTCCTCCAGTTCGACCCAGCGGCGGTGCGCCCGCAGGGCGGCCGCCGTGGTCCTCGGATCCGCCGGGTGCAGGGCCCGCAGGATCCGGTGCTGGTCGAAAGAGGTGGCTCTGCTGTGCGGGATGGGGCCTTGGTCCACGACCGTGACCTTGTGTCCGTCGAGCACGCACTCGACCGCCGTGAGCAGGGCGATCACTCCGCCGCCCACTACCGTCACCCTCGTCGGCATCACACCCCTCCCTTCGGTTCTCGTTGGGCCGGCGGGTCAGCCGGCGAGGACGACGGTGGTCAGTGCGGCCGCTTTGGCGAGGGACTCCTCGCAGCTCAGGAAGGTGTCCCCGGCGCAGATCAGGTTGGCGTACCGGCTGAGGTAGCCCTCGGGCGGCAGGAGCAGGGTCACCCCGGGCGCCACCATCACGTTCGTCTCCAGCAGTCCCGGTACGTCCGTGGGGGCGGGTACGTCGACCGAGCGGACCGTTCCGTTCTCCGGCGGGTACAGGAAGCGGATCCCGACGGTGCGGGACTCGGTCGGGGTCCACTCGGGGCGGACGCCGGCGGCCACGTCCGCGGCCAGCTCCCCGGGCTCCACGCCGGTGGCGAGGCTGCCGAGGTAGGGGATGAGGTCGCCGCCGAGGCGGGCGTTCACCTCGATGATCACCGGGCCGCGGGTGGTGAGCTTCACCTCGGTGTGGGTGATCCCGTAATCGATGCCCAGTTCCCGGTGGGCGTCCCGCAGGACGCCCAGCAGCTCCGCGTCGGCGAGCAGCGGGTCGGTGGCGCTGACCACGTGGCCGGTCTCCTCGAAGTACGGCGCGAGGCCCACCTCCTTGCGCGCGAGGAAGAGCGGGGTCCAGTCGCCGTCGAAGACCAGTCCGTCGATGCTGATCTCGGGGCCCATGACGCACTCCTCGACCAGTGCGCCGCCCTCGTAGTCGCTGTTCCCGCCGCGGCCGGCGGCGTCGGCGACCTCGAAGGCCTCGCGGACGCCCTCCGGGCCGTCGACCCGGATGACGCCGATGCTCGCGCCCATGCCGCGGGGCTTGAGGACGACCGGATAGCCGAAGGAGTCGGCGGTGGCGAGGGCCGTCCCGGCGTCGGTCACGTAGGCGAAGCGCGGCTGGGGCAGTCCGGCGGCGGTGAGCAGCTGCCGGGTGTTGTGCTTGTTGCGGCAGTTGTCGGCGCCGCGCGAGGTCAGGCCGGGCAGTCCGAGCCGCTCGGCGATCAGTGCGCAGGTCACCACCAGCGTCTCGTCGTAGCTGAACACACCGACCACACGGTGCTCGGCGGCGACCGCCTCGGCGGCTTTGACCAGGCCTTCCGTGTCGGGCACCAGGCGGGCGCGGTCGAGCAGTTCCACCGTGGTGGAGCCGAGTACGTACTGCTCCTGCCAGGTCGGGTCGACCGCGTCCAGGATCCAGATCGGGCGGCGCCGGGCGGCCCCCGCGAGCAGGTACTCGCGGTAGGCGCGCTGTCCGCTGCCGACCAGGATCACCACGCCGTCGTCGGCCGGGTTGGTGTCGTCGGTCATCTCGGTCACCTCGCTGAGTGGGTCAGGACCCGGTCGCCTGCCGTCGCGATCGCCGCGAGCTGCGGCTGGGCGATGGCCAGGTAGTCGGGGGTGGACAGGGCCACGGAGCGGTCCAGGCGGGCCGCGTTGAAGTAGATCTCTTCGGTGAGGACGAGCCCCTCGTCGACGACGAGGTGCAGGTCGGGGTGGAAGCTGAGCGGCATCACCGTGCCGCAGACACTGCCGGCCAGGCGCTCGGCGATCTCGGGCGTGGCGAACGCGGTCCGCCCGCCGCCGAACAGTGCCCCGACCGCCTCCAGGTCGACCTGCCGGTCACCGGGCACCACCGCGAGCACGTACTTGCCGACCCGCTTGGTGATGCTCACGCGGACGACGATGCACTTGGCGGCCTGCTCCAGCGGGTGGCCGCGCAGGACGCTCGCCAGATCGGTCCGGCCCTCGGCCACGTGGTCGATCAGCCGGTAGCGGGCCTGGCTGCTGTCGAGGAGTCCGATCAGCCGCTGGTACATCAGAGCACCTCGCCGACGTAGTACCAGTCCTCGGGGGTGATCAGTCCGAAGGGGTTGACCGGAGCCACGCCCTTCAGGTTGTTGGCCACCTCCAGCAGACGGAAGGGGAAGTTGGGCATCCAGACGACCGGGACCTGCTGCGCGATGTAGTCCTGGTAGGCGTACAGGTCCTCCAGGTCGTCGCTGACCACGGTGCGGGCGATCAGCTCGTCCGCCTTCGGGTCGCTGTAGCTGCCGAAGTTCACCGAGGAGCCGGTCGAGTAGAGGGCCTCGCCGGTCGGGTAGAAGCCGGGTCCGTAGCCCCAGCCGCCGTTCCAGTCGCTGAACTCCCACAGGCAGGGGCTGTCGGGGCCGGGGGTGCAGGTGGTGTCCTCCAGGACCAGGACGCTCGCCTCGACCTCGGTCAGCACGATCTCGATGCCCGCCTCGGCGGCGTCGGCGGCGAACTTGCGCATGACCGCGGTGAGGGTCTCGTGCCCCTGGGCGTAGCGCATCGAGAACCGCAGCGGGGTGCCGGCCGGGATGCCCTCGCCCGCCTCTCCGGGCCCGGTGCCCTCGCGGAGGCAGGTGGCGGGGGTGGTGCTGGTGTCCCAGCCGTTCTCGGTCAGGAAGGCGCGGGCCGCCCCGACGTCGAAGGGGTACGGGTCCTCGTGCGCGGCGGGTGAGAGCAGCGGGCTGTCCGGCAGGACCGGGACGGGCCCGGTGGTCGGGTAGCCGTAGCCCTTGTAGACGTCGCGGATGGCCCCGCGGGAGTCGAGGCAGGACTGCAGTGCCTGGCGGAAGTAGAGCTGCTTGAAGATCTTTCCGGCGACGGTGGGGTTGTTGAAGTTGATCGGGAAGTAATGGATCTTGTAGGTGAGCTGGGGGACGAGGTCGTAGTGCTCGCCGAGCGGGTTGGGCCCGCCGGCCACCGGGTCCTCGGCCGGCTCGGTGACCTCGTCGAAGGGCAGGAAGCCGATCTGTACGCCGTCCAGTGCCGCGGGGCCGCGGCGGAGCATCTCGTACTGCTCGGTGTCCGAGCCGGTGGGCACCAGCCGGAACTCGTCCAGGTAGGGCTTGTCGGCGCCGGAGTAGCTCTCGTTGGGAACCAGGACGGCGTCGCCCGAGACCCCGTCGATGGTGTAACTGCTCAGCTTCCAGGGTCCGTTGACCACGCTCCAGACGGGGCTGGTGTCCCATCCCTTGCGTTCGTCGTTGCAGGCCCGCAGGTACGCGTAGACGGCGGAGGCCTGGGACGGGTCGTGGGTGGCGTCGGCCGGCCGGTCGTCGGCGGTGCGGTCCCAGGCCTTCGGCAGCGGGGTGATGGTGCTGAACTGGTTCATCAGCACCCAGTTGCGGGAGTAGGCGCGGTCGAAGGTGAAGCTCACCTCGTCCTCGGCGACCTTCTCGTAGCCGGTCAGGTTGTCCGGGAAGAAGCCGGGCGTGTACCCCCCGAAGCGGTCCTTCTCGGCCTCCAGCAGGTGCATCCACAGCATCACGTTGTCGGCGTTGACCGTCTCGCCGTTCGACCACGTGTAGGGCTTGATCGTGATCGTCGCCGTGCGGCCGTCCTCGCTCCACCGCGGGGGCTCGGCGAGGCTGCGCTCGTAGTCGACCGTCGGCCGGCCTCCGGTGCCGTACCAGTACAGCGGGCGGTACATCAGCGTCTGGAACTCGTGCAGGTTGGCCACCCCGTAGTACTCGCCCGGGGTGAAGGGGAAGATGAAGACCGGGCTGAAGCCGCTGGTGCAGGCCCAGGTCACGCTGCCCCCGCGGAGCGGGGTGGTGGGCGCGGTCATGTCCTTACCTCCTCCAGTGCGGATTCACCGCTGTCCGCGTGGGCTCCGTAGCGCTCCCAGCGCTCGTTGAGCCGGATCCGTCCGTCGTCCAGGAACTCGGGGGTGCTCCAGCACCGTCCTGCGACCACCTCGCCGTCCGCGAGGACCATCGTGTAGGCGAATTCGAGGTTCCCGTCGGGCTCCACGCGCCCGTTCAGCGAGCCCCTGCGGACGGGGCCTCCGTCGAAGTCGGCCCAGAGCAGGTCGCCGTCCTGGCGGTAGTGGCCGACGGGGGCGTCCTCGCCCGCCGGGTATCCGGTGTTGCGGAAACTTCTGCCGTCGTAATCGATCACGGGCGCCGTATCTCCTGGGTGATGCATTTGACCGCGCCACCGGCCTTCAGCAGTTCGGACATGTCCACGCCGTGCACCTCGAAGCCGCGCTCGCGCAGCTCACCGATCAGGTGGGTGGCGGTCTCCGTCACCACCACGTTCAGTCCGTCGCTGACCGCGTTCAGGCCGAAGGCGTCGGCGTCCTCGCGGGTGGCGATGACCGCGTCCGGGTAGAGCCGGCGCAGCTCCTCCTGGCTCTCCTCGGAGAAGGCGGCGGGGTAGTACGCCACCAGGTCGTCGTCGAGGACGAACAGCGCGGTGTCGAGGTGGTAGAAGCGGGGGTCGGTCAGGGTCAGGCCGGTCACGGGCAGACCGAAGAACGCGCGGAGCTCCGCGACCGCGCCGGGGTCGCTGCGGAATCCCGCGCCGGCCAGGATCCGCCGGCCGGCGGGGGCGAAGTCGCCCTCGCCTTCGTTGACGTACTCCGGGACGCGCAGGCCGCAGTGACCGTGCTCCTCGAACCAGGCCCGGTAGGCGTCGGCCTCGGCCGCGCGCTCCTGGTGGCGGAACTTCGCGATCAGGACCTTGCCGTCGACCACGGTGGCGCCGTTGGCGGAGAACACCATGTCCGGCAGGCCGGGGACCGGGTCGATGAAGGAGACCTGATGTCCGAACCCGAGGTAGAGGTCACGGACCCGCTCCCACTGGGCCAGCGCCAGCCCGGCGTCCATCGGCTTCCGGGGATCCATCCACGGGTTGATCGTGTAGGTCACCTCGAAGTGGGTCGGCCGGCACATCAGGTAGTGCCGCCGGGTGGCCGTACGCCGCGCGACCTCAGCCATGCTCGGGCCTCATCTCGGTACGGATGCGGCCGGCCGCGACGTGCGCGGTGGTCAGCGCCTCCGTCAGGGAGGTGCCGGTGGCCCCGATGAAGCCGAGGATGTTGTTGCCCGCCGGCGGCCGCTTGACGACCGTTCCCGCCGTGGCCGTGATCTTGAGGAAGAACAGCGCGGGGTCCTCGGCGACCTCGGTCGGCACCTCGATGGACTCGACCGTCCCCGCCCCGCTGATCAGGCACATCGCGGCGGTGTGCACACCGGTCGGCGCGTAGTGCGAGACGTCGGGCCGGATGCCGCGGGCCACGTCCGCCACGCACCGGATGGGGTCGTGGCCGGCGCTGATCCGCGCCATGTGGTCGAGTCCGCCGCCGCCGGGGCGGATGGCGATCTCCAGGATGAAGGGCCTGCCCTGGTGGAACCTCACCTCGGCGTGCAGCACGGACCGGCGCAGGCCCTGGGCGTGGGCCGCGTCCCGGACCACCTCGTGGACCGCGGCGATCTGCTCGGGGGTCAGGGAGCTCGGCGCGTGGTGGACGTCGTCGTCGAAGGTGCCGCTCTCGACGGTGATCCGGTCCACGATGGAGCCCAGGTACACCTCGTCGTCCCAGGCCAGCGCCTCGATCAGGTGCTCGTGGCCGTCGAGGTAGCCCTCGACGATGATCCCGTGGGGGCCGAGGTCCAGTCCGTCGGCTTCCATCAGGGCCCAGGTCATGGTCTCGATGCCCGAGGTGGCGTCCGCGAAGCGGGCCCGCATCTCCTCGGGGTCGTCGACCTTGAACACGAAGTTGCTGGCGGCGCCGAGGGTGGGCTTGAGGATCAGCGGGTAGCCGAGCTCCTCGCCGGCCGTCAGGGCGGCCTCGACGTCGGGGGCGTACCGGAATCCGGGGTGCGCCGCCCCGCCGCGCTCGTGGGCCTGGCGCATCAGCAGCTTGTTGCGGCTGGTCCGGGCGGCTTCGAACCCGATGGACGGCAGTCCGAGCGCCTCGGTGACGACCGCCACGGTGACGACGCCGGACTCCGAGAAGGTCAGGACCCCCTCGAACTCCTCCTCCGCGTGCCAGGACTTGGCGGCGGTGACGATGTCCTCGATGTGCTTGGAGCCGGCGATCCGGTAGCGGTCCGCGTCCCAGAAGTCCTCCGTGCCGATGCCGTTGAGGACGTGGACCTCGGCCCCGAGGGCCTCGATCTGCTGGTAGCGCGAGACGTAGTAGGTGGCGTTCTGGCTTGCTTCGATGGCGAGCAGCTTCATCTCCGCTTCCCCCCTCAGACCTTGGCCGGGACGGGCTCGGCGGCTTCGGTGACCTCGGCGGCCGGCTCGGACACGGTCTCGGCGGCGGCGGCGACCTCACGGTCGTGCTTCCGCAGCGAGATGACGGTGAGCGTGGAGATGACGACGACCAGGGCGGAGAGGGCGTAGAAGCCGTTCTTCACGTGGGTGGAGTCGACCAGCAGCGAGATCAGGACGACGGCGGTGGTGCCGGCGGCGAGGCCGAAGGCGTTGGTGGCGCCGAACACGAAGCCCGTCTTCTCCTCGGGCGCCGCGCTCATCAGGGCGGTGCGGGCCGAGATGCGTGCCACGCAGAAGGCGATGGCGGCGAACGGGATGACGGCCATCATGGCGTAGAGGTGGACGGACTCCAGGGACAGCAGCACCGCGAAGGCGAGGTAGCCGATGAGGGCCGTCTTCAGCACGGTGGCCTTGGAACTGATCTTCTTGAAGGCCCAGGCCGCGAACAGCGCACCGATGCCGAACAGGGCGTCGACGATGCCGAGGTAGCCGGCGTTGGACTTGAAGCCCTCGATGACCAGGACCAGCATGATGCTGTTGCCGACGATGATCACGATGTTGCCGATGATGTAGAGCAGCGCGAGCCGGGCCAGCGGCGGACGGGACCCGGACGCTGCGACCGCCGCGGCGGCCTTGGCAGCGGCCTCCGGGGCGCTGGTGCCCTGACCGGCCGGACGGCGGCCGATGAAGAACAGCAGGGCGGCGGAGAGCAGGAACGTGATCGCGTTGAAGTAGAAGAGCGACGTGGTGCCGACCCAGACGATCACCCAGCCGCCGAGGGCCGCCGAGGCGAGCGTGCCGGCCTGGATGGCGATCTCGGCGTTGCCGTTGAACTGGGCGAGCCGCGACTCCGGGATGCGCTCCTTGATCAGGGCGTTGCTGGCCGGGAAGAAGAGGGCCGCGGAGATCGACAGGACGAAGCTCGCCACGTAGCTGACGGTCGAGGGGTTGCCGCCGAGGGCCAGCCAGACCGGCAGACCGATCGCGGCGGCCGCGCTCGCCAGGTCGGAGATCATCGCCAGGGTGCGGCGGTCGAAGCGGTCGGCGAGCTTGCCGAAGAAGAGGGACAGCGCCACCTGCGGGATGGTGACGGCGATCATCAGCCAGCTGACCGCGAGCATGGTGTTGGCCTCGGTGAAGACCAGGTACGAGGCGGCGGTGAGCTGGATGCCGTTGCCGAGGTTGGTGATGAAGGTCGCGGGGATGAGAAGTCGTTCTGCCCGGTTGGGACGGGGCGGGGCGATCGTGGACACAGTGCTCCTCGGAGGTCAGGCTCGGATGTCGGCCGGCTCGGCCAGGGGCGCGAAGGCCAGGGCCGTGGTCGACAGGAGGGGAAGTCGCAGCGGGGCGACGGGGTCGGCAGGGAAACCGCCGGCCGGCAGGCTCAGATCGGCGCCGGCCCGCTCGGCACGGGCCGCGAGGTCGACGAGCAGCGGAGCGGCGCAGGCGGTCAGCGTCCGGACGGCGAGGACCAGGTCACCGAGGTCGCTCGGGACGCCCGCCACCACCCGGTCCGCCTGCTTCAGCAACCGGTCGAGGTGTACGACGATCAGGTCCGCGGCCCGGTGGAGGCTGAAGCTCTCCAGCTCGTAGTGGGAGCGGAACCGCTCGACGACGATGCCCGCCTCCCGGGCACCGGTCCCGGAGACCGGCAGCAGCGCGTCCGCCGGAACACCGGCGAGCAGCGCGTCCAGCCGGCCCGCGAGGCGGTTCCACGGATCGACCAGCCGGGAGCCCGACAGGCTGTCGAGCGCCTCCCGGCTGAAGTTCGTACGGGAGTGCTCCGGCGCGGTGAGCGCCAGGTAGAAGCGCACCAGGTCGCGCGGTACCTCGGCGACCAGGTCGGCGGCCCAGACCACGTGCCCTTTGCTTGTGGAGAACTTCTGGTTCTCCAGTTCGTAGAACTCGTTCGACACGATGGCGTGCGGCTCGACGTACCGGTCGCCGTGCGCCATCAGCAGCGCCAGGTGCGTCATTCCCCAGAAGTAGACGTTGTCGAAGCCGAGGAAGTAGACGAGGTCGATGCCGTGCTCGGACAGCCAGTGCTCGTCGAAGCGGTCGGTGTGCTCACCGAGCTGCTCGGCCGCGTACCAGGTGCAGTACATCGAGGCGGCCATGCCCTCGGCCCAGGCGTTGAGGACCTGGCCCGGCGTCTCGGTGAACGGCGCCGGAATGCCCCACGCGGTGGGGTAGGTGATCGGGAAGTCCGGCAGCGGGCGGTCCAGCGCCTCCCGGACCAGCTGCGCGGTGTGCGGGCGCAGCACGTCCCGGTGCCGGACGTAGTAGTCGGCGAGCCGGTCCCGGTACTCCTCCATCGGCAGCACGAGGATCTGCGCCTCGCGGTGGGTGACCACGGCCTCCGGGTCGGTGGTGGAGCGCGGACGCAGCAGTTCGTCGAAGTTGTTGGGGTGTCCGCAGGACTCGCAGAGCCCGCCGCGGCTCTCCACGAGGCACACCGGGCAGTCGCCGGCGACCAGGCCCTCCATCAGGTACTCGCCGGTGGCCTCGACGTACGGCAGCAGCACCGTCCTGAGCTTGAAGGCCCCCTCGCTGTGGAGGTCGGTGACGAAGTCGATGACGGTCTGGCGGTAGCCCTTGTCGAAGGGGGCGAAGCCGTCGACGGAGATGCCGGCCGCCTCCAGGGTGGCGCGGATCTGCGTCGCGGAGCGCAGGGCCAGCTCCTCCGGGGTCAGCCCGGCGCGGGCGGCGCTGGCCACCACGTAGGTCTGGCTGTCGTCGGTACCGCTGGTGAAGATCACCGGCCGGTCCGAGGCCCGCAGGTAGCGTGCGTACACGTCGCCCGCGAGGTAGGGACCCGCCAGGTGCCCGGTGTGCAGGTCCCCGTTGGGGGTCGGTGGCGGCGCGATGATGACCGTACGGCGTGTCATGCCTGGACTCCTTCGTGGCGGGCTGCGAACCGCTGCGTCATGTCGAGGTCCCACCAGACGCTGTACATCTCGAAGTCCTCGCCGGACTCGTTGATCACCCGGTGGTCGGTGCCCGGGGTGAAGTGCACGATGTCCCCGGTCGTGAAGGGCCTGCGGACGCCCTGCGACTCCAGGACGGCGGTGCCGGCGACGGCGATGAAGATCTCGTACTCGTGGTGGGCGTGCGGCGTCGACGCGGTGCCGGGCCGGATCACGCACCAGGACCCCTCGAAGGGGGCGTTGAGCTCGGGCCAGGGCAGCAGCCGCTGCGCGTCGAGGCCGTTCTCGTGGGTCAGTCCTTCACGGTCGAGCGGCTTGGTGAGCATGTGCTTCGGTCTCTCCTCGTCGGACGGGTACGGCTCGTGAGGGGTGCGCGGGTGTCAGACCGCGCCGGCGAAGGCGAGTTCCCGCGCGGCCGGGACCTCCGCGGTACGGGCCCGGCGGTGCGCCAGGATGTCCTGGGTGATCTCGGCGGAGCGGCCCGCGAGCACGCTGAGCAGCGAGTCGGCGATGCCGTGCGTGGCCTCGTTGACGCCCTGCAGGTAGCAGGCGGCGGTCGCCGGCCGGCCCAGGTCGAGCCGGTAGCTGCGGCTCACGTTGATCTCTTCGACACCGATCGAGCGCGCGAGCGCCTTGACCGCCCAGGGCATCTCGCGGACGAAGCCGGTGCCCAGGAGCACCAGGTCCGTGCGCATCTCCCGCTCGGCCCCCGACTTGCGGTCGACGAGGGTCAGGACGACCTCCTCGCCGTCCATGCGGGCCCCGGTCACGTCCGTCATGGCGTGCATCCCCAGGCGCTCCTGGCCGGAGCGGCGGTCCTGGTAGAACTGCCGGTACAGGCCGTCGAGGGTGGCGGGGGAGAGACCGCCGTAGTTGGAGCGGTACATCTCGCCGAGGAGCTGCTGGCGGGCCTCGGGCGAGGAGCCGTAGAACTCGTCGATGAAGGACGTGTAGTAGAGCTCGTTGGTGAACTTGCTGCTCTCGTAGCCGTTCAGACCGATCGAGCGCATGATCATCGTCGGCCTGCACTCGGGCAGGTCCCGCAGCGCGGCGCCGAACAGCTCGGCCGCGCTCTGCGCGCCGCCGATCACCGCGACGCGGTGCGGCAGGTCGGCCCGTACCCCGGCGATGCGCTGCGTGTACTGGGTGCTGTGGATGACGCGCTCGGCCGGCAGGGCGTCGAACACGGCGGGGACGTGCGCGTCACGGCCCGCACCGATCACGAGGTAGCGGCAGCCGATGGTGTCGCCGTCGGCAAGGGTGACCAGCCAGCCGGCCAGTTCGCCGTCGTCGCCCGTCACCGCCTCGACGCCCTTGCATTCGCGGCCGTATTCGACCTTCACCGACTCCAGTTCGTCGGCGACCCATTGCAGGTATTCGGATATCTCACTGCGGTAGGGAACGAAACTCGCGAGGTTCACGAAAGCGTCGAGACGTTCCTGCGAGTGAAGGAAATTGACGAAGGAAAACCTGCTGCACGGATTGCGCATGGTGACCAGGTCCTTGAGGAAGGAAACCTGGCTGAGCGCGTCGGGCAGCAGCATGCCGCGCTGCCACACGATGTCCTGCTCACGCTCGATCAGCAGGGTGTCACCGGCCAGCTCGGGTGCGAGCTCCTCGACGGCGACCGCCAGCGCCAGGTTCGCCGGGCCTGCGCCGACTGCGAGCAGTTCGACATTGCGATGCGCCATGGAAGTACCTCCAGATGGAACAGGTGGACTGGTTCGTACGGTCGGGCAGGACGGTTCGCGTCCTTGCGTTGCCTCCCGGGTGATGACCACATCCCACGGCAGCACCCGATTGCCCGGAAGGCGTATCGGCCACGGACAATCAACTCGGCGGCGGCCCTCGCGGGCGGGTTGATTGGCCGGTACGACCGATTACTTCCGGTCAATGCGGAGCCCCGTTTCCCTGGGGTCACGTGATCAGTCGCGTCACTCGCATCCGGCTGGCCGGCCCATCCCTCGGGCAGCCGGGCTTCCATCGAAACCCCATGAGAAGGAGCCCTCGTGCCGCTCACCGAGCCCATCACCCCTGCCGGCGCCCTCTACCGTTCCGAGAACCCGGCCCGGGTCGCCACCCGCCGACGTCTGCTGATGTGCCGGCCCCGGCACTACGACGTCACGTACTCGATCAACCCCTGGATGAACCCGCAGCACGCCACGGACAACGCGCTCGCCGTCAGCCAGTGGGAGGGCCTGCGTGACCTGTACCTCGAACTCGGCCACGTGGTCGAGGAGATAGACCCCATCGAGGGCCTGCCCGACATGGTGTTCGCGGCCAACGGCGCCACCGTCGTCGACGGCAAGGTCTACGGGGCCCGCTTCCGGCACGCGGAGCGCACCGCCGAAGGGCCCGCGTACCTGCGGTGGCTGGAGGGCCGCGGCTACACCGACTCGCTGTGGCCCGAGTACGTCAACGAGGGCGAGGGCGACATCCTCACCGTCGGCCGCCGCCTGCTGGCCGGTACCGGCTTCCGTACGGACCCGCGTTCCCACGCGGAGGCCCAGGAGTTCTTCGGCCTCCCGGTCACCTCGCTGACCCTGGTGAACCCGGAGTACTACCACCTGGACACCGCGCTCTCCGTGCTGTCCGAGGACGAGGTGATGTACTACCCGGCCGCCTTCTCCCAGGGCAGCCAGGCCGTACTGCGCGCGATGTTCCCCACCGCGATCCTGGCCACCGCCGAGGACGCGGCCGTCTTCGGCCTCAACGCCTTCTCCGACGGCCGCCACGTGCTCCTGCCCGCCGCGGCCACCGGCCTGCACGCGAAGCTGCGGGCCCGCGGCTTCGAGCCGATCGGGGTGGAACTCTCCGAGCTGCTCAAGGCCGGCGGCAGCGTCAAGTGCTGCACGCTGGAACTGCGCGACCGCTGACCGCCCAGTCCTTCGGCGGCGACGGTGTTCCCACCGTCGCCGCACGGCCGGCCCTGGCGGCGGGCCGGCCGACTCCTGCAGCCGGGCCGGCGCCGGCCCGGCGGAGGCGTCCTCAGCGGTCGGCGTCGATCAGGTCGAGCAGGCCGGGGAAGCGCCGGTCCAGGTCCGCGCGGCGCAGCGTCGCCGCCCGGCTGTTGCCACGGTCCACCTGCCTCACCAGACCCGCCTCGCGCAGGATCCGGAAGTGGTGGGTGGTCGTCGACTTCGAGACCGGGAGGTTGAAGGAGGCGCAGGTGCGCGCCGTGCCCGCCGGTTCCCTCAGCAGCTCGCTCACGACGGCGTAGCGCAGGGGGTCGGAGAGCGCGTTCAGCACGGCCTGCAGGCTCATCTCCTCCGGCGAGGGGTGGCCGTCCTCGTCGGGCATCGCGCCCTCCTTTCTCAGGTACGACTTGCATCATACCTATGTCCCGTGCCAGCTTTAGGTTCGATCAAAACCGAACCTGGCCGCCAGTCGGCCGGGCCGAGCCTGGAGTCGCGCCCCATGAGTACGCAGACCACGACGTCGGCCGCCCCACCGTTACGGGAGAAGGGGCGGACGGGCCGCACGGCGACCCTGGCCGCCGTCCTCCTCGCGGTGTTCGTCGTCCCGATGTCGATCTCGGGCACCGCCGTGGCCCTGCCCGAGATCGGCGCCGACACCCACGCCGGCCTCGGACCCCTGCAGTGGGTGGTGAACGCCTTCAACGTCGCCTTCGCCTGCTTCACCCTCGTCTGGGGTTCCGTCGCCGACATCGTCGGCCGCGTCAAGGCCTTCGCCGCCGGCGCCGCCGTCTACGCCGTGGCCTCCCTCGGCGGCGCGCTCGCCACCGACGTGCTCTGGCTGGACGCCACCCGCGCGCTCGCCGGAACCGGCGGCGCGGCGATCTTCTCCTGCGGCGCGGCGATCATCGCGACCGTGTTCGACGGCCCGGCGCGCGCCAGGGCCTTCGCGCTGTTCGGCACCGTCGCGGGCGCCGGGGTCGCGATCGGCCCCTCCCTGGCCGGGGCGCTCGTCCAGGGCCTCGGCTGGCGCTGGGTGTTCGCGGTGCACGCCCTCGCCCTGCTCCTCGTACTGCTCGCGGTACCCGCCGTCGCCCGGGCCGTGCCGGCCGACGGCGGCAGCGGGGCGCGCGTCGACGTGGCGGGCAGCGCGCTGTTCGTCGTCGCGATGGTGCTGCTGACCACCGCCATCGTCCAGGGCTCGCAGTGGGGCTGGGGGAGCCCGGGCGTCCTCGGGCTGTTCGCGGGCACGGTCGTGGTCCTCGCGGCCTTCGCCGCCGTCGAAAACCGCCGGGAGCACCCCGTGCTGGACCTGAGCCTGCTGCGCGACCGGCGCTTCGTCGGCCTGTGCCTGGTCCCGGTCGCCGCGTCCTTCGGGTTCGTCACCATGCTCACGTACCTGCCGAGCTACCTGACCGCGGTCACCGGCCGCGACAGCGGCGCGGCCGGCCTGACCATGCTGCTGCTCACCGCTCCGGTGCTGCTCTGCCCGGCGCTCGCCGCGAAGCTGGTCACCCGCGGGGTGCCCGCGCTCACCCTCGTCCACGTCAGCCTCGGCTGCCTCGTCGTCGGCGATCTGGCGCTCACCCTGTTCTCGCCCGACGCGGCGGTCCTCGTCGTCGCCGTGCCGATGCTCGTCACCGGCGCCGGCATGGGCCTGTCGGCGGGGCTCGTGGACGGCCAGGCCCTGGAACTGGTCGACCCGGCCAAGGCGGGCATGGCGGCGGGCTTCCTCAACACCCTGCGGCTCGGCAGCGAGGCCATCGCCGTCGCGGTGTACGGATCGGCCCTCGCGACCGTGCTCCGCTCCCGCGTCGAGGACGGCATCGGCGGGTACGCCGGCGCCGCGCAGGCGGAACAGGTCGCCGAACGGGCGGCGGGCGGCGACCTCGCCCGGGCCGCGGAGCTGTCCGGTGCGGTGGACACCGAGGCCTTCGCCCGCTTCCTCGCCGGGTCCTACGACTCCGCCTTCCACACCGTCCTGTGGGGACTGGCCGCGGTCTGCGCCGCACTGTGCGCCGTCATCGCCATCCTGCTGCGCGGCGGCCCCGCCGGAAGCACCGCCTGACCCGCACCCCCGCCCAGGGGCCGGACGGCACGGGGCAGTTCACCACGGAGCCCGCCCGCGCCGCGCTCTCCGCGGCACCCACGCGGCGCGCAGACCGGCATGAAAAATGCCCTCCGACTCCGCGTTTCCGCAGGTCGGAGGGCATTTCATGGGGTGGAGCCTAGGAGATTCGAACTCCTGACATCTGCCTTGCAAAGGCAGCGCTCTACCAACTGAGCTAAGGCCCCGTGGAAGTGGACGCACTCCTCCCGTACGGGCGGTGTGGTCGTTCCGCAGAACAGAGTACCGGGTGTACCCCCTCATCTCGCAAAATGATAGGGACTCCCGCCGTGCGACCACTCTCCGTAAGATGCTCGCGAGGTTCGCACCAGCGAAGGGGAGTAGTAAGAGTGGACGCAGTACAACAAGAGGCCACGGCCAGAGCCAGAGAACTTCAGCGCAGTTGGTACGGGGAGCCGCTGGGAGCGCTCTTCCGCCGGCTCATAGATGACCTCGGCTTGAACCAGGCCCGCCTCGCTGCCGTCCTCGGACTGTCGGCGCCCATGCTGTCCCAGCTGATGAGCGGCCAGCGCGCCAAGATCGGGAACCCTGCCGTGGTCCAGCGCGTCCAGGCCCTCCAGGATCTCGCCGGCCAGGTCGCCGACGGAAGCGTCAGCGCGGGGGAGGCCACCGACCGGATGGACGAGATCAAGAAGACCCAGGGAGGCTCCGTCCTCAGCAACAGCGGCCAGACCACCACCAGCTCCGGCGCACCCACGGTCAAGCGGGTCGTCCGCGAGATCCAGTCGCTGCTGCGTTCGGTCTCCGCGGCCGGCGACATCATCGACGCGGCGAACACCCTCGCCCCCAGCCACCCGGAACTGGCAGAGTTCCTCCGGGTGTACGGCGCGGGCCGCACCGCCGACGCGGTCGCCCACTACGAGGCCCACCAGAACTGACACGCACGCACGGGGGCGGACGACGGGTGACGGGGGACGGGCACAGCGATGGGTGAGGTCTTCGCCGGTCGGTACGAGCTGGTCGATCCGATCGGACGCGGTGGCGCGGGGGCCGTGTGGCGGGCCTGGGACCACCGCCGGCGCCGCTACGTGGCCGCGAAGGTCCTCATGCAGAGCGACGCCCACACGCTCCTGCGGTTCGTGAGGGAGCAGGCGCTGCGGATCGACCATCCGCACGTGCTCGCTCCGGCCAGCTGGGCTGCCGACGACGACAAGGTCCTCTTCACCATGGACCTGGTCGGCGGCGGCTCGCTCGGCCATGTGATCGGGGACTACGGGCCCCTGCCGGCCCGGTTCGTGTGCGGCCTGCTCGACCAGCTCCTTTCGGGGCTCGCGGCGGTGCACGCGGAGGGCGTGGTGCACCGCGACGTCAAACCGGCCAACATCCTGATGGAGGCCACCGGAACCGGGCGGCCGCACCTGCGGCTGTCCGACTTCGGCATCTCCATGCGCAAGGGCGAGCCCCGGCTGACCGAGACCGACCTCGTGGTCGGCACGCCGGGCTATTTCGCCCCCGAGCAACTGCTGGGCGCCGAGCCCGACTTCCCCGCCGACCTGTTCGCCGTGGGACTGGTCGCGCTGTACCTCCTGCAGGGCCGCAGGCCCGATTCCCGGGCTCTGGTGGAGCACTTCCTCGCGCAGGGCACGCCGAGCGCCCCCGAGAGCGTTCCCGCACCGCTCTGGGACGTCGTCGCCGGTCTCCTGCAGCCCGACCCCCGGAACCGCTTCCGGACCGCCACAGGGGCGCGCAAGGCCCTTGCCGGGGCCGTGGAGCTGCTGCCGCCGCCCGCCCCGGACGAGGATCCGGTGGAGGTGTTCGACCAACTCGGCCCGCTGCCGCCCGGATTCGGCCCGCACGGCCCGCTGAGCACGGCGGCCGCACCCCCGCGGGCTCCCGCGGCCCAGCCCCCGGCTCCGGGGCCTTCCGCCTCCCTGACCGTGCCCGCGGAGCCCGCCCGGACCGACCCGCGCGGGACGGCGCCGACGGCTCCGGCCGCACTGACGGCCCCGGCCGCACCGGCGGCCCCGGTTCCGGCCGCTTCCGTCTCCCCCGCCGTCCCGGCCCGGGCGCCCTCGTACGGGCCCTCGGAGACGGGCAGCTTCCACCTGCCGCCGCCGGCCGTCCCGGCTCCCGCCGGGGCGCCGGTCCGGGCGGGCGGCGGGATCGCCCCGCCCCCGGCGAAGGCGGTGGCCTCCCTGCTCGCCGCCGCGCTGCTCTGCTTCGCGGTGGGCGTCTGGGCCCTCACCCAGCTGTAGGACCGCGCCCCCGCCGCCGCCCGAGCAGCGTCCAGCCGCCCAGCACCAGCAGCAGGACCGTCCCGGTGCCGAACCCGGCGCCCGCCACGATCCGCATCGTGGCACGCCGCTCGGCGGCCTCGGCGGCTTCCGGGGCGGTGAGCCCCTCCTCGGCCGCGGCCCGGTCCCCGTCACCCACCCCGAAGCCGCCCGCGGCCGGACTCCCCACGTACGCCGGCCCCTTGGCCGGGGTACCGGTGACGTCCAGGCGCAGGGTCAGCGGCACGGGCGCCGCGTCCTCGGTGAAATCGGCGACCTTCGCGCCCATGGTCACCGCGACGTAGTACCAGCCGGCGACGGAGACGGGCTGCTCGCTCCGGTCGCCCGCGAACCGGTTCTCGTACGCGACGGGCGGCGTCTTCCCCAGGGTGATCCCGGCCTGCTTGCCGTCGTACGAGACGTCCTTGCCGGCGACCAGGCCGCGGTACGGGCTGTACAGGGAGACGGTGAGCCCGCCCGAGGCCGAACCGTAGGTCTTCGTCATCCTCGCGGCGGCCAGCTCCGCGCCGATGCCCAGCTGCTGGCCCCAGTCCAGCGGGACCCGGTAGAAGCGGGTCTGCCCGGGCCGCATCTCGTCGCGCCACACACCGGAGCCCAGGGCGCGGGCGTCGTTGAAGCCGGTGCCGCCGCTGCGGTGCTCCGGCTCGGTGCCGGGCAGCACGGGGGCGCCCGAGGGCCAGGCACCGGGCGCGGCGGTGGGCCCGCCCGCGCCGCGGCCGGGCTCCCGCTGGACCTTGATCTCCAGCGGCCAGGGGCTCTGGTCGTAGCCCTTGGCCGAGGTCCGCGTGACCTTGGCGTAGTACACGCCGGCGGGCGCGCAGTCCTCGTCCTCGGCCCCCCGGCGGACGCCGGCGGCGCCGATCGGGTAAGCGTCGTAGCCGAAGTTCGCCCGGCCGGTGCCCCGCGGGCAGGAGCGCCCGGCGGTCGTCATGATCTCCACGTCGATGCCGTCGCCGCCGGAGACCTTCGCGCCCGCCGCGGGGCGGACCACGGCGGAGACGTAGACGTCGGCCCCGTCCTCGTCGAGGACCAGCCGGTAGAAGCGTTCTCCCGGCCCCAGCGTGTCCTGGTAGACCTTGCCGGCCTCGATCTGCGGGGCGTCGGCCGTGGAGGGCCTGCCCTCGATCGCCTTGGCGCCGTCCGCGGGCCGGTAGGCCGGCAGCGGGCCGGGCGCGGAGCCCTCGGCGTACGCGAGCCCCGGCGCTCCCGCCACCAGGCCCAGGGCCGCCGCCCACGCCGTCACCCGTCCCCGAACCACCACGCCCACCCCGAGTTTGCTCGCGCAAGCCAAATCTTTACATACCGGAAGTTTTCGTCACAGAGCAGCACAAAGCCCCGGCCGCAGCGGCAGCCGGGGCTTCATGAGATCAGCCTTGGGTCTCACACACCGGAACCAGAGGGCACGGAGTCGGTTGCCTCCGTCCACAGGTCCTGCTCGGCGCGGTCCGCCTGGATCTGGCGGTACACGAGGAGCCCGCCGATGGCGGCCAGTGCGACCAGGAGCAGCTTCTTCACCGCGCGACCTCGTCTTTCGTTGACGTAGGGGACTTCTGGCGCCCAACAATACACACCGACCGATACCGATCGGTGACCTGCCGGTCCACCAACTGGCCGCACGACAAAGACCCCCAGGCCTTGGCCTGGGGGTCTTCGACACTGTGGGGCTAACAGGATTTGAACCTGTGGCCTCATCCTTATCAGGGATGCGCTCTAACCAACTGAGCTATAGCCCCATCCGCGCTGCGCGCTGACTCCTGAAGATTAGCGCACAGACCCGGTCAGGCCAAAATCCGTTGCCCGGGGGCGTCTGCGCAGGTCATCCGACCCGTCACGGGCGCCCGGGCGGACGGCCTACTCGTCCTCGGCGAGGGTGAGCTCCACACCGCCGACGAAGCCCGCCGACAGGTTGTAGATGAACGCGCCCAGCGTGGCCAGTGCCGTCGCCAGCACCACGTCGATCACCGCGATGACCGATGTGAAGATCAGAACGCGCGGCAGCGACAGGAACGACTGGAGGTCGAAGCCGTTGCCCTCGTTCGAACCGGTCGCCTCGCTGATCGTGCCGCCGACGGTCGAGAAGACGCCCATCGCGTCCATGACCATCCACAGCACGGCCGCCGCCACGATCGTGCAGATGCCGAGCGCGATCGACAGCAGGAAGCTGACCTTCATGACCGACCACGGGTCGGCCTTGGCCACGCGCAGCCGCGCCTTGCGCGTGCGGGGGGCCGTACGGACCCCCGTGCGCGGCTTGCGCTGCGCGCCCGATCCCTTGCCGCCCTGCGCCGTCGCCGGGCCCGAGGGCGCCGGGTAGGCCTGCGGCGGGTGGTACGGCTGTGCGGGCTGGTCCTGGCCTGCGTCAGCGCCGACCGACGGCTTCGGTCCTCGGGTGTCCGTCACGGTTCCCCCCTGGGAGTCCGCGGCGGGGCCACGGGCACCGTTCGCTCCAGTCTTGGCCGGTCCGGCGCCCGTGGCTCCACTCACGACTTACTCCTCGTGCTCCCCGGCCGAGGGCTGCGTGCCCTCGGCGTCCTCGGTGGCCTGTCCGTCGGCCACCTCGGTGTCGTTCTCGTCGGCCTCGACCTCGTCAGCTTCCTGACCGGCCTCGGCGTTCCGGGCGATGCCGACCACGGCATCGCGCTTGCCCAGGTTGATCAGCTGGACGCCCATGGTGTCACGGCCGGTCTCCCTGACTTCGTTGACGCGCGTACGAATCACACCACCGCCGAGCGTGATGGCGAGAATCTCGTCGCTCTCGTCGACCACGAGCGCCCCGACGAGCGAGCCGCGGTCCTCCACGATCTTGGCGGCCTTGATACCCAGGCCGCCACGGCCCTGGACGCGGTACTCGTCGACCGGCGTCCGCTTGGCGTAGCCGCCGTCGGTCGCGGTGAAGACGAACGTACCCGGCCGCACAACGTTCATCGAGAGCAGTTCGTCACCTTCCCGGAAACTCATGCCCTTCACGCCCGAGGTGGCGCGGCCCATCGGACGCAGCGCGTCGTCGGTGGCCGTGAAGCGGATCGACTGCGCCTTCTTGCTGATCAGCAGCAGGTCGTCCTCGGCGGACACCAGCTCCGCGCCGATCAGCTCGTCGTCGCTGCCGTCCTCGGTCTCCCGGAGGTTGATCGCGATGACACCGCCCGACCGCGGGGAGTCGTAGTCCTTGAGCGCCGTCTTCTTCACCAGGCCGCCCTTGGTGGCCAGGATCAGGTAGGGCGCCGCCTCGTAGTCGCGGATCGCGAGGATCTGGGCGATCTTCTCGTCCGGCTGGAAGGCCAGCAGGTTCGCCACGTGCTGCCCGCGGGCGTCGCGGCCGGCGTCCGGGAGCTCGTACGCCTTGGACCGGTAGACCCGGCCCTTGTTCGTGAAGAACAGCAGCCAGTGGTGCGTGGTGGAGACGAAGAAGTGGTCGACCAGGTCGTCCTGCTTCAGCTTCGTGCCGCGCACGCCCTTGCCGCCGCGCTTCTGCGAGCGGTAGTCCTCGGTCTTGGTGCGCTTGACGTAGCCGCCGTGGGTGATCGTGACGACGATGTCCTCTTCGGCGATCAGGTCCTCGATGGACATGTCACCGTCGAAGGGCACCAGCTTGGAACGCCGGTCGTCGCCGAACTTCTCGACGATGGCGGCCAGTTCCTCGCTGACGATGGAGCGCTGACGCTCCTCCGAGGCCAGGATCGCGTTGTACTCGTTGATCTTGGCCTGGAGCTCGTCGTGCTCGGCGACGATCTTCTGGCGCTCCAGGGCCGCGAGGCGGCGGAGCTGCATCTCCAGGATCGCGTTCGCCTGGATCTCGTCGATCTCCAGGAGGCCCATCAGGCCCTCGCGCGCGATCTCGACCGTGTTGCTGCGCCGGATGAGTGCGATGACCTCGTCGATCGCGTCCAGCGCCTTGAGCAGGCCGCGCAGGATGTGGGCGCGCTCCTCCGCCTTGCGCAGGCGGAACCTCGTGCGCCGGACGATGACCTCGATCTGGTGGGTCACCCAGTGGCGGATGAACGCGTCGATCGACAGCGTGCGCGGCACGCCGTCCACCAGCGCCAGCATGTTCGCGCCGAAGTTGGTCTGCAGCTCGGTGTGCTTGTAGAGGTTGTTCAGCACGACCTTGGCGACGGCGTCGCGCTTCAGCACGATCACCAGGCGCTGCCCGGTGCGCGAGGAGGTCTCGTCGCGGACGTCGGCGATGCCGCCGACCTTGCCGTCCTTGACCAGGTCCGCGATCTTCTGCGCGAGGTTGTCGGGGTTGGTCTGGTACGGGAGCTCCGTGACCACCAGGCACTGGCGGTTCTGGATCTCCTCGACCTCCACCACCGCGCGCATCGTGATGGAGCCGCGACCGGTCCGGTACGCCTCCTCGATGCCCTTGCGGCCCACGACCAGGGCACCGGTCGGGAAGTCCGGGCCCTTGATCCGCTCGATGAGCGCGTCCTGGAGCTCCTCGTGCGAGGCCTCCGGGTTGGCCAGGTACCACTGCGCGCCGTCCGCGACCTCGCGGAGGTTGTGCGGCGGGATGTTGGTGGCCATACCGACGGCGATGCCGGCGCTGCCGTTGATCAGCAGGTTCGGGAAGCGCGCCGGGAGCACGGTGGGCTCCTGGTTGCGGCCGTCGTAGTTGTCCTGGAAGTCGACGGTCTCCTCGTCGATGTCCCGGAGCATCTCCATGGCCAGCGGCATGAGCTTGCACTCGGTGTAGCGCATCGCGGCCGCCGGGTCGTTGCCCGGGGAGCCGAAGTTGCCGTTGGAGTCCACCAGCGGCATGCGCATCGACCACGGCTGGGCCAGGCGGACCAGGGCGTCGTAGATCGAGCTGTCACCGTGCGGGTGGTAGGTGCCCATGACGTCGCCGACGACGCGGGCGCACTTGTAGAAGCCCTTCTCGGGCCGGTAGCCGCCGTCGTACATCGCGTACAGCACGCGGCGGTGCACCGGCTTGAGGCCGTCGCGCACGTCCGGCAGGGCGCGCGAGACGATGACGGACATCGCGTAGTCGAGGTAGGAGCGCTGCATCTCCGTCTCGAGCCCGACGGGCTCGATGCGCAGCACGGGCTGCTCCTCCGCGGGATTCTCTGCGGTGGGGGTGGTTTCGTCGGCCATTGCTGGTCAGAAGTCCTTTCAGGCGGCGGTCAGCGGAGCCGACTCAGATGTCGAGGAAGCGGACGTCCTTGGCGTTGCGCTGGATGAAGGAGCGCCGGGCCTCGACGTCCTCGCCCATCAGCACCGAGAACAGGTCGTCGGCCTGCGCCGCGTCGTCGAGCGTGACCTGGCCGAGCACGCGGTGGTCCACGTCCATGGTGGTGACGCGCAGTTCCTCGGCGTTCATCTCGCCCAGACCCTTGAAGCGCTGGATCGAGTCTTCCTTGATCCGCTTGCCGTTCTGCTTGCCGAGCTCCACCAGCGCGTCCCGCTCGCGGTCCGAGTACGCGTACTCGAAGTCGTCGCGGCCCCACTTGATCTTGTAGAGCGGCGGGCGCGACAGGTACACGTGGCCGGCCTCGACCAGCGGGCGCATGAAGCGGAAGAGGAAGGTCAGCAGCAGGGTGTTGATGTGCTGGCCGTCGACGTCGGCGTCCGCCATCAGGATGATCTTGTGATAGCGGAGCTTCTCGATGTCGAAGTCCTCGTGGACACCGGTACCGAAGGCACTGATCAGCGCCTGGACCTCGGTGTTCTGGAGGATCTTGTCGATACGGGCCTTCTCGACGTTCAGGATCTTGCCGCGGATCGGCAGGATGGCCTGGTACATCGGGTTGCGGCCGGACTTCGCGGAACCGCCGGCGGAGTCACCCTCGACGATGAAGATCTCGCACTTGGTCGGGTCGTTCGACTGGCAGTCGGACAGCTTGCCCGGCAGCGAGGCGCTCTCCAGCAGACCCTTGCGACGGGTCAGGTCACGGGCCTTGCGGGCCGCGACGCGCGCCGTGGCCGCCTGGATCGACTTGCGGATGATGTCCGCGGCCTCGACCGGGTTGCGGTCGAACCAGTCGTTGAGGTGCTCGTGGACGACCTTCTGCACGAAGGTCTTGGCCTCCGTGTTGCCGAGCTTGGTCTTCGTCTGGCCCTCGAACTGGGGCTCGCCCAGCTTGACCGAGATGATCGCCGTCAGGCCCTCGCGGATGTCCTCACCGGCGAGGTTGTCGTCCTTCTCGCGCAGCAGCTTCTTGTCGCGCGCGTAACGGTTCACCAGACCCGTCAGGGCCGCACGGAAGCCCTCCTCGTGCGTACCGCCCTCATGCGTGTGGATCGTGTTCGCGAAGGAGTAGACCCCCTCCGTGTACTGCGAGTTCCACTGCATCGCGATCTCGACCGAGAGCATGCGCTCCTTGTCCTCGGCCTCGACGTCGATGACGGTCGGGTGGATGAGCTCGCCCTTGCGCGAGTTGAGGTACTTCACGAAGTCGACGATGCCGCCCTCGTAGTAGTACTTCACCGTGCGTGCCTGGGGCTCCGCCGCGTCCGCGTCCGGGTCGTCGGCGCCCGCGGTGGCCTTCGCCGACTCGCGCTCGTCGGTCAGCGACAGGGTCAGGCCCTTGTTGAGGAAGGCCATCTCCTGGAAGCGCCGCGAGAGCGTCTCGAAGGAGTACTCGGTGGTCTCGAAGATGTCGCCGTCGGCCCAGAAGGTGACCGAGGTGCCGGTCTCCTGCGTCTCTTCGTTCTTGGCCAGCGGGGCCGTCGGGACACCCAGCTTGTAGTCCTGGGTCCAGCGGTGGCCGTCCGTCTTGACCTCGACCGCGACCTTGGTCGACAGGGCGTTCACGACGGATACGCCGACGCCGTGCAGACCACCGGAGACGGCGTAGCCGCCGCCGCCGAACTTGCCGCCCGCGTGCAGGACGGTCAGGACGACCTCGACGGCCGGCTTCCCCTCGGACGGGACGATGCCGACCGGGATGCCGCGGCCGTTGTCGATCACGCGCACCCCACCGTCGGCGAGGATCGTCACGTCGATGGTGTCCGCGTGCCCGGCCAGCGCCTCGTCGACCGAGTTGTCGACGACCTCGTAGACGAGGTGGTGCAGACCACGCTCGCCCGTCGAGCCGATGTACATACCCGGCCGCTTGCGGACCGCGTCCAGGCCCTCAAGGACCTGGATCGCACTGGCGTCGTAATTCTTCTCGTTGGAGTCGCCGGAATCGGCCACGAAGCGCCCTTTCTGGCACAGCGCAGCCCGTACTCCGGACCAGCAAGTGCGCCGGCGGGAGCGGCCGCGTCGATCTGCGTTGTCTGCGTGATCCCGCGAATGGGCGGGATTTCCTCCAGTCTACCGGTACCACGGACATGAATGGGGGTTTGCCGGTACCTGAGTCCGCATGTGCCGCCCTGAACCGCCACTCTCCGACTCCCCACATCCGGGGAGGGGCTCCAAGAGGCTCACACGGGCACCCAGCCCTTCGGGCTGTCAACCTCCGACTACCGTGAGGGACGCCACCCGGAACAGCACGTTCCACAGGGTCCGGAGTACCTCCCGGACCCCGCTGAGCAGGCACTGCGTATCCGCACCGGCGACCACGCGGGCCCCGGCATCAGCCGTAGGTGTCGCCCGGGCCCTTGCTGCCCGGCGCCCGCCACGGCCCGTAGCCCTTCGGCCGTCCGCCGGGTCCCTGCACCTTGATCAGGCGTACGGTGCCCTGCCCCAGGTCCGCGTTGAGCCGGGCGACCAGCTGCGGGGCCAGCAGCTTCAGCTGCGCCGCCCACGCCGAGGAATCGCACCGCACGACGAGTTCACGGTCCTCGTAGCGTTCCGGTTCACAGTGGGCCGCGATCTCGGGCCCGACGATCTCCGGCCAGCGCTCCATCACGCCCGCCACCGCCATCGGCATCTCCCAGCCGCGTTCGGTACGCAGCCGGTCCAGCGCCGCCATGAGCGGCATCGGGTCCCGGCCGTCCGCACGGGCTCCCGAGCGCAGCCCCGGCTGCTGCTGGCGCTTCTTCCCGACGGCCGCGTTGCCCCGGGCGCGCGCCTGCTCCCGCGCCGCCGCGAGGGCCTGGCGCGCGAGGTCCACCCCGGAGGCCTCCGGGGTCCTGCGGCCCTCCCGCGGGTCCTTGGCGTGCTCGTTCACAGCCGGGTCACCTCGCCGCCGGACACCGCGAACCGCGTTCCCACCAGCACCCCCGGGACGTCGTCGTCGACCGCCGCCGTCACCAGTACCTGCTCACCCGGGGCCACCAGCTCCGCCAGCCGCTCCCGGCGCCGCGCGTCCAGCTCGGCGAACACGTCGTCCAGGATCAGCACCGGCTCGCTGCCCTCGGAGCGCAGCAGCTCGTAGGAGGCCAGCCGCAGCGCCAGCGCGTACGACCACGACTCCCCGTGGCTCGCGTACCCCTTCGCGGGCAGCTCGCCCAGCCGCAGCACCACGTCGTCGCGGTGCGGGCCCACCAGGGTCACGCCGCGCTCGATCTCCTGCTTGCGCACCCCGGCCAGCGCGGCCAGCAGCACCTCGTAGAGGGCCTCGCGGGTGCGCGCCGCGCCGCTGTCCACCTGCTCGCCGGCCGAGGACCTGTACGCCAGGCCCAGCGGGCCGCCGCCGGGCGCGAGCTGCTCGTAGGCCTTGTCCGCCAGCGGCAGCAGGGTCGCGATCAGGTCGAGGCGCTGCGCGAGGAGCTCCGCCCCGGCGCGCGCGAGGTGCTGGTCCCACACGTCGAGGGTGGAGAGGTCCAGGGAGCGGCCGCCGTGCCGACGGGCCATCGCCGCCGACTTCAGCAGGGTGTTGCGCTGCTTGAGCACCCGCTCGTAGTCGGAGCGGACCGCAGCCATCCGGGGCGAGCGGGCCGTGACCAGTTCGTCCAGGAAACGCCGTCGCTCCCCCGGGTCGCCCTTGACCAGGGCCAGGTCCTCCGGTGCGAACAGCACCGTCCGTATGATCCCCAGCACGTCCCGCGGCCTGACCTGCGAGGAACGGTTGATCCGGGCCCGGTTCGCCCGGCCGGGATTGAGCTCCAGCTCCACCAGCTGCTGCCGCTCGCCCTGGGTGACGGCCGCGCGGATGACCGCCCGGTCCGCGCCCATCCGCACGAGCGGGGCGTCCGCGGAGACCCGGTGGCTGCCCAGGGTCGCGAGGTAGCCGATCGCCTCTACGAGGTTGGTCTTGCCCTGGCCGTTGGGGCCCACGAAAGCGGTGACGCCCGGGTCGAGGGGAACCTCGGCCCGGGCGTACGAGCGGAAGTCGGCCAATGAGAGATGCGAAACGTGCATACGGCGCCGACCTCCCCCGGCTTCCAACTGCTCGCTGTGGTGCTGTGCGGCTGGGCCGCCCTGCTGGGACGTGCTACTTCTTCTCGACCGCGTGGCCGCCGAACTGGTTGCGCAGCGCGGCGATCATCTTCATCTGCGGGGAGTCGTCCTGCCGCGAGGCGAAACGGGCGAAGAGCGACGCCGTGATCGCGGGCAGCGGCACGGCGTTGTCGATCGCCGCCTCCACCGTCCAGCGTCCCTCGCCGGAGTCCTGGGCAAAGCCGCGCAGCTGCTCCAGGTGCTCGTCCTCGTCGAGGGCGTTCACGGCCAGGTCCAGCAGCCAGGAGCGGATGACGGTGCCTTCCTGCCAGGAGCGGAAGACCTCGCGGACGTCGGTGACCGAGTCCACCTTCTCCAGGAGCTCCCAGCCCTCGGCGTAGGCCTGCATCATGGCGTACTCGATGCCGTTGTGGACCATCTTGGCGAAGTGGCCCGCGCCGACCTTGCCCGCGTGCACGGCACCGAAGTCACCCTCCGGCTTGAGGGCGTCGAAGACCGGCTGTACGCGGGCCACGTCCTCGGCGGCACCGCCGTACATGAGCGCGTAGCCGTTCTCCAGGCCCCACACGCCGCCGGAGACACCGCAGTCGACGAATCCGATGCCCTTGGCCTTCAGCTCCTCGGCGTGCTTCTCGTCGTCGGTCCAGCGGGAGTTGCCGCCGTCGACCACGATGTCACCGGGCGACAGCAGCTCGGCGAGCTCGTCGACCGTGGACTGCGTGGCCGCACCGGCCGGGACCATGACCCACACGACGCGGGGGGCCTGCAGGCTGTCCACAAGCTCCTGCAGGCTGTGGACATCCGCGAGGTCCGGGTTGCGGTCGTATCCGATGACGGTGTGGCCGGCGCGGCGGATGCGCTCGCGCATGTTGCCGCCCATCTTGCCGAGACCGACGAGACCAAGCTCCATCAGGTGGTTCCTTAAGCGTTGTGGCCGTCTTTGCCGGGGCTTCCCCGGCCGTGTCCTCGCCGGACGCGCAGGGGGTCGCCCACCGGATCCGAGCCTACGCCGGGCCGTGGCGGCGGGCCCTGCGGGCGCTCCATGGCGGCCGGTCCGGGTTTGCCGGTTTTCCCGGCGTCCTCCCCAGCCTGTGGACGACGGCGGGCCCGGTCCGCTGCGTGCGAAACCGGGCCCGCCGTCGACAGGTGGAACGTCAGCCGGACAGCCGGACCGGCATGATCAGGTACTTGTAGGCCTCGTCGGCCTCCGCGTCGACCGCCGGGCGGCCGCTGAGCAGCGCGGGCTTGGTCGAGGTGGTGAAGCTGAGCTGGGCCACCGGGGACGCGATCGCGCTCAGGCCGTCCAGCAGGAAGGTCGGGTTGAAGGCGATCGAGATGTCGTCACCGTCGAGCTGCGCGTCGACCCTTTCCACAGCCTGTGCGTCGTCGGAGGAACCGGCCTCCAGGATCAGCACGCCCTGCTCGAAGCTCAGGCGGACCGGGGTGTTGCGCTCGGCCACCAGGGCCACGCGCTTGACGGCCTCGACGAAGGGCGCGGTCTCGATCACGGCGACGGAGTTGAACTCCGTCGGGAAGAGCGTCCGGTACTTGGGCAGGTCGCCTTCGAGCAGCCGGGTGGTGGTGCGGCGGCCGGCGCCCTCGAAACCGATCAGGCCCTCGCCCGCACCGGAGCCGGACAGCGCCAGGGTGACGGTGTCACCGCTGGTCAGCGAGTTGGCGATCTCCTGGAGCGTCTTGGCGGGCACCAGGGCCACGGCGGACGCGTCCGGGTTCTCCGGCTTCCACAGGAACTCGCGGACCGCGAAGCGGTAGCGGTCGGTGGAGGCCAGGGTGACGCGGTCGCCCTCGATCTCGATGCGCACACCGGTCAGCACCGGCAGCGTGTCGTCGCGGCCGGCGGCGGTGGCCACCTGCTTGGCGGCGGAGGCGAAGACCTCGCCGGCGACGGTGCCGGTCGCGGTCGGCATCTGCGGCAGCGCCGGGTACTCCTCCACAGGCAGGGTGTGGAGGGTGAAGCGCGAGGAGCCGCAGACCACGGTCGCCCGTACACCGTCTGTGGAAATCTCCACCGGGCGGTTGGGGAGGGCGCGGCAGATGTCCGCCAGCAGCCGGCCGGAGACCAGGACGGTGCCGTCCTCCTCGACGTCCGCCTCGACGGACACCCGGGCCGAGACCTCGTAGTCGAAGCCGGAGAGGCTCAGGGTGCCCTCCTCGGCCTTCAGCAGCAGCCCCGCGAGAACGGGCACCGGCGGCCGGGCCGGGAGGCTACGGGCGGCCCAAGCCACCGCCTCCGCGAGTACGTCGCGCTCCACCCGGATCTTCACCGGAACCGCCTCCTGCTGTTGCTCGCTCGTCTGCCGGCCTTCGTCGTCGGCTCGTCGATGCCTCGACCGATGCCGGGGACCAGTCTGACGTACGGCGCCGACACTCGGTGCGGCTGGCGGTCAAGTCGGGAGCGAGGCGTGGGGGCGGGCGATCGACGAGTTGTGCACAGGACCCGCTTGAAAACCGAAACCGGCCTAACTCTCTATGGGGGTAGTAGTAGGGCCTGTGGAAACGGTGGATAAGCCCGTTCTCGCAGGTCAACCCTGGTTTTTTATCCACCGACCCTGTGGGTGACACCGGTGGACAACCCCCTGTACCTGTGGAGAACGAAAAGTTCTGCACAGGCTGTCCCCAGGTGACCCCGATTACTCCACAGGTGTGTCCCCAGCTTTCCCCCGGTACTCCACAAGCCAAACGTCTACATCCGTGTGACGGCTTTCACTCCGGGCGGTGAGAGGGGGTGGTGTGTTGCCGAACAGTGGACAAGGGTGTGGAGAAGACCGCGCATCCTGTGCACAGGACGTGGAAACCTGTGGGCCGACGGTGGACAACGCCGTGGACAGGGCTGTGGACGAAAAACTTGTCCACAGCCTGTGGATGACGTTTGTGCACAATTCCACAGGGGTCTGACCAGCCCTGATGGATCCTCACCCCGCATGCCTGTGGACAGATTGTGGGCGACGTGACCCGTCCCCAGGCTGTGGACGGAAGAAAGTCTCCCAATCTGTGGATGAGTTGCTCCTCCGGGGGCGTATTCGAACAGGTCAGGGGCGCGCGAACGACGAAGGGCGCCCCCGTTGTGGACCGGGAGCGCCCTCTGGAAGCGTGTGGAAGGGCCCTGAAGCGGCCCCGAACCGGGTGCCGGGGGGCCGTGCTCAGGCGTTCTTGATGCGGTTGGTGAGCTCGGTGACCTGGTTGTAGATGGAGCGGCGCTCGGCCATCAGAGCGCGGATCTTGCGGTCCGCGTGCATGACGGTCGTGTGGTCGCGGCCGCCGAACTGCGCCCCGATCTTGGGCAGCGAGAGGTCGGTGAGCTCCCGGCACAGGTACATGGCGATCTGCCGGGCGGTGACCAGGACCCGGCTGCGCGAGGAGCCGCACAGGTCGTCCACGGTCAGGCCGAAGTAGTCGGCGGTGGCGGCCATGATGTCCGAGGCGGTGATCTCCGGCGCGCTGTCCTCGCCGCCCGGGATCAGGTTCTTCAGGACGTCCTCGGTGAGGCCCAGGTCGACCGGCTGCCGGTTGAGGCTCGCGAAGGCGGTGACCCTGATCAGCGCCCCCTCCAGCTCGCGGATGTTGCGGGAGATACGGGAGGCGATGAACTCCAGTACCTCCGGCGGGGCGTTGAGCTGCTCCTGGACGGCCTTCTTGCGCAGGATCGCGATACGGGTCTCCAGCTCGGGCGGCTGGACGTCGGTGATCAGGCCCCACTCGAAGCGGTTGCGGAGCCGGTCCTCCAGGGTGACCAGCTGCTTGGGCGGCCGGTCGGACGAGAGCACGATCTGCTTGTTGGCGTTGTGGAGCGTGTTGAAGGTGTGGAAGAACTCCTCCTGCGTCGACTCCTTGCTCGCCAGGAACTGGATGTCGTCGACGAGCAGGATGTCCATCTCGCGGTAGCGCTTGCGGAACGCGTCGCCCTTGCCGTCGCGGATCGAGTTGATGAACTCGTTGGTGAACTCCTCGGAGCTCACGTACCGCACCCGGGTGCCGGGATAGAGGCTCCGCGCGTAGTGCCCGATGGCGTGCAGCAGGTGCGTCTTGCCGAGGCCCGACTCCCCGTAGACGAAAAGGGGGTTGTAGGCCTTCGCGGGTGCCTCGGCGACGGCCACCGCCGCGGCGTGCGCGAAGCGGTTGGAGGCGCCGATGACGAAGGTGTCGAAGAGGTACTTGGGGTTCAGCCGTGCGGTCGGCTCCAGCGGGCCCGACGTGGAGCCGCCGGACGGGGACGGCGGCGCCGCGGGCCGGCCGGGAGCCTGGCGCGGCGCGGGCTGCTCGTACTGCTGGGGCTCGTACGGCTGCTGCTCGTATTGATGGGACTGGTGCTGCTGACGGTCCTCGTACCCGGACTGCTCGTACTTCTGCTGCTCGTAGGAGCCCTGGTCGTAGCCGGAGGGCTCGGACTGCTGGAGGTAGCCGGGCTGCGGGGAGGCGTACGGATCGCGCTCGGGGAAACCACCGAGGCGCGGCTGCTGCCAGCCGTAGTCGTCCTGCTGGCCGCCGCGGGGCCAGGCGCCGGGCTCGGGGCGCTGCTGCTGGTAGTCCGGGTAGGCCGGGCGGGCGGTGGGGAGCTGGTCGTCGCCGGGGCCGCCGCCGGAGCGCTGGCCGCCGTACGGCTCGTACCCGTTCTGCTGCTGGACGGGCGGGGCGGGGGGTGCGGGCTCGCCGACGGAGTCGTCGACGGTGATGGCGATCCGGATGGGGCGGCCGCACTCCCGGCTGAGCGCGTCACTGATCAGCGGGGCCAGGCGGCCTTCGAGGACGCGCTTGCCCCACTCGTTGGGGACGGCCAGCAGCGCGGTGTCGGCGACGAGCGCCAGGGGCTGGCACCGCTCGACCCACTGCTTGTCCTTGGGCTCGATCCCCGGCTGTCCCTCCCCGAGGAGCTTTTCGAGCACCCTTGGCCACACTGCGGCAAGATCGGCAGGTACGTCAGCCACAGAGCACGCTCTCTCACAGGGGTCCCACGAATGTGTGGTTCTTTGGGACGGTCGGGACAAAAAATCCGGGGTCAGGCAACGGTAGTCAGGCCAGAGGGTGCGGTTCAAGTCGTTGTCCACAGCCTGTGCACAGTGCGGGGTCACGTCGGCTCGGTTTGACCGGATGGCGTAGCCGCGCGTACCGTAACGAGGTCGAGTTGTCGATGGCTGCTGCCGCCTGCCTACCGATGGGCGAAGGTCACTGATAGTGATCATTTAGCGGTGCCACTCGGGCGAACACGCGAGTTTCCTCGTGGGCGCACGGTGACAGCCAGGCGATGTCCCGCCACAACGATTCATTCTCTGGAGCCCCCGAGTGAGCAAGCGCACCTTCCAGCCGAACAACCGCCGTCGTGCCAAGACCCACGGCTTCCGCCTGCGGATGCGTACCCGTGCCGGTCGCGCGATCCTCGCGAACCGTCGTGGCAAGGGCCGCGCCGCCCTTTCCGCGTAACCACACGCAGGTCGTGACGTCGTGCTGTCTCCCGAGAATCGGCTGAGGCGGCGCGAGGACTTCGCGAGCGCGGTACGCCGAGGACGCCGGGCTGGTCGCCCGCTCCTCGTCGTCCATCTACGTACATGCGGTGCAACGGACCCGCACGAGCCGGGGGAGATCGATCCCTCGACGCGTGCGGGTTTCGTCGTCAGCAAGGCTGTCGGCAACGCCGTCATACGTAACCGGGTCAAGCGCCGTCTGCGGCATCTGGTCCGCGAGCGGCTGTCTCAGCTGCCCGCCGGTAGCCTGGTGGTGGTACGAGCGTTGCCCGGAGCGGGTGATGCCGGCCCCGACGAGCTGGCCCGGGACCTGGATGCCGCTCTGGTGCGGCTCCTGGGAGGCGTGGCTCGATGAAGTACCCGCTGCTCGCTTTGATCAAGCTGTACCAGTGGACGATCAGTCCGCTGCTCGGGCCGGTGTGCCGCTATTACCCGTCGTGTTCGCACTACGGGTACACGGCCATCGACCGGCATGGTGCGGTGAAGGGGACGGCCCTGACCGCCTGGCGGATCCTGCGGTGCAATCCGTGGTCCCCGGGTGGCGTGGACCATGTCCCAGCCCGTAAACGCCCGCGTTGGCACGAGCAGCTGCGCAGTGCGTTGCGTAGATCTCGCAATGCTCAAGGAGCCTGATTAGTGGACACGATTGCCAGTCTGTTCAGCTTTATCACCTACCCCGTTTCGTGGATCATCGTCCAGTTCCACTCGCTGTACGGGGCGATCTTCGGTAAGTCGAGTGGGTTGGCCTGGGGCCTGTCCATCGTGTCCCTGGTGATCCTGATCCGTATCTGCCTGATCCCGCTCTTCGTGAAGCAGATCAAGGCGACGCGGGGCATGCAGGCGCTCCAGCCGAAGATGAAGGCGATCCAGGAGCGCTACAAGAACGACAAGCAGCGCCAGTCCGAAGAGATGATGAAGCTGTACAAGGAGACGGGTACCAACCCGCTCTCCTCGTGCCTGCCCATCCTGGCGCAGTCCCCGTTCTTCTTCGCCCTGTACCACGTGCTGTCGAACATCGCCGATGGCAAGCCGGTCGGCGCGATGGACCAGCAGCTGGTCGACAGTGCCCGTGCGGCCAAGATCTTCGGTGCGCCGATCGCCGCCAAGTTCATGGACAGCCCGGAGAAGGTCGCCGCCCTGGGCGCGACGCTGACGGACGTCCGGATCGTCACCGCCGTCATGATCGTCATGATGTCGCTGTCGCAGTTCTACACCCAGCGTCAGCTGATGCAGAAGAACGTCGACCTCTCGGTCAAGACGCCGTTCATGCAGCAGCAGAAGATGCTGATGTACATCTTCCCGGTGATCTTCGCGGTCATGGGCATCAACTTCCCCGTCGGTGTTCTCGTCTACTGGCTGACCACGAACGTGTGGACCATGGGCCAGCAGATGTACGTGATCAACCAGAACCCGACGCCGGGCAGCAAGGCGCAGGACCAGTACCTGACCCGCCTGCTGAAGCAGATCAGCTCGCACGGTGAGCTCAAGGGCCGGGGCAAGAAGCGGGTCGTCGCCGCGATCGTCGCCAAGGGCCCGGACCGCAACGACAACGAGCGCAAGTTCATCGCCGCCCTCACCAAGCAGGGCATGGCCGCCCAGCCCGACGGCTCCGTGATCAAGAGTGTCGAGGCCACGGCGGACTCGGATGCGGCGAGCGGCGGTGCCGCGAAGCGGCAGCAGCCGAAGCGCCAGTCGAAGGCGCAGCGTCAGACCCCCAGCAAGCCCGCTCCCAAGAAGTAAGAAGGAGTCCCTCCCGTGACGGAAGGCACCACCACCGCCGCCGCTGAGAGTGGCGACACCCTGACCCGCCTTGAGCAGGAGGGTGAGATCGCGGCCGACTACCTCGAGGGTCTGCTGGACATCGCCGACCTGGACGGCGACATCGACATGGACGTCGAGGCCGACCGGGCCGCGGTGTCGATCGTCAGTGACTCGGCCAGCCGTGATCTGCAGAAGCTCGTGGGCCGCGACGGTGAGGTTCTGGAGGCTCTGCAGGAGCTGACCCGCCTCGCGGTGCACCGGGAGACCGGGGACCGCAGCCGGCTGATGCTGGACATCGCCGGGTTCCGGGCGAAGAAGCGCGAGGAGCTGGCGGAGCTGGGCGCCAAGGCGGCGGCGGACGTGAAGGCGTCCGGTGAGCCGCTGAAGCTGGCCCCGATGACCCCGTTCGAGCGGAAGGTCGTCCACGACGCCGTGGCGGCCGCCGGTCTGCGGAGCGAGTCCGAGGGCGAGGAGCCGCAGCGCTTCGTCGTTGTGCTCCCGGCCTGATCGTCGGCACGAGTTGTTCGGCCCCGTCTGTGTCGCAGGCGGGGCCGATGTTTGTCAGCCTGGCCTGACAGGTGAACGACGCCTCATCTCGAAGACGTGGTTTTCAGAAACCATGCGGTACGGAAGGACGGTCCCCGTGACGGAGGCAGCTGAGCTTCCCCCGGCGCCTGAAGAGGCGCGCGCGGTGTTCGGTGAGTTTTTCCCGGAAGCTGTGCGGTACGCGGAGCTGCTGGCGGACGCAGGAGTCAAGCGGGGCCTGATCGGGCCGCGTGAGGTGCCGCGCCTGTGGGAGCGGCACCTGCTGAACTGCGCTGTGCTGTCGGAGGTGGTGCCCCAGGGCGTCACCGTGTGCGACGTGGGCTCGGGTGCGGGTCTGCCCGGCATCCCGCTCGCGCTGGTGCGACGGGATCTCAAGATCACGCTGCTCGAACCGCTGCTGCGGCGTACGACCTTCCTCCAGGAGGCCGTGGAGCTGCTGGGCCTGGACCACGTCACGGTGATGCGCGGTCGGGCCGAGGAGGTCCTCGGCAAGCTTCAGCCGGTGCACGTGGTGACGGCGCGGGCGGTGGCTCCGCTGGACCGGCTGGCCGGCTGGGGCGTGCCCCTGCTGAGGCCGTACGGCGAGATGCTGGCGCTGAAGGGCGACACCGCGGACGAGGAGCTGGTGTCGGCGAAGACGGCGCTGGCGAAGCTGGGTGTGGTGAAGACCTCGGTGCTGCACGTGGGCGAGGGTCTGGTGGACCCGCAGACGACGGTGGTGCGGGTCGAGGTCGGAGAGAGCCCTGGAGGGGTGAGGTTCGCGGCCAAGCGGGCTAAGGCGGCGCGCGTGGGACGTACCCGCCGACGCCGGTGATCTTCCGCTGATTCGCTGCGAGCCGGGGCCCACACGGGAGACTTCATCCGTGTTGGGCCCTATAGGTATGGATTTCGGAGTGTCGTAGAGGCCGGGAGACTCCGCCCGGGCATCGTGTTTCACGTGAAACGTCGCTCTCTGCTGCACGGAATCATCAGCCGCGGTCGTGCGGCTGCCTCCCCCCTCCAGCGCAAGGACGCAAGGGGGACAGAGTTGTCCACAACGGTGGATTCATCCACAGGAGTACGGGCCCCGCTGGTTCGCGACCCGGGTGACATGGGAGGCTCTGTTCATCGCGAGCCTGATGTCGAGGAGAGTGACACCGTGCGGTCCGACGCCAACCTCGCGGGGCCGATGGCCGACCCGGTCCCCGGTCCCCGCTCTGAATCGGCGGGAGAGGATGTTTCACGTGAAACATCGCCTCCGCCTCTTGTAGACAACGACACCCCCATCGGCCGAGCTGCCCAGCAGGCGGTCGAGGCGATGGGGCGCGCCGGTGAGAGGCTGCCCCGGCCGAATCAGACCCGGGTCATCGTGGTCGCCAACCAGAAGGGCGGCGTGGGTAAGACCACGACGACCGTGAACCTGGCGGCCTCCCTCGCGCTGCACGGTGCCCGGGTCCTCGTCGTCGACCTCGACCCGCAGGGCAACGCGTCCACGGCGCTGGGCATCGACCACCACGCCGACGTGCCGTCCATCTACGACGTGCTCGTGGACAGCCGGCCCCTGCTGGAGGTCGTCCAGCCGGTGGTGGATGTGGAGGGCCTCTTCTGTGCCCCGGCCACGATCGACCTGGCGGGTGCGGAGATCGAGCTGGTGTCTCTCGTGGCGCGGGAGAGCCGCCTCCAGCGGGCGATCCAGGCGTACGACCAGCCCCTCGACTACATCCTGATCGACTGCCCTCCCTCGCTCGGCCTGCTGACGGTGAACGCACTGGTGGCCGGCGCGGAGGTGCTGATCCCGATCCAGTGCGAGTACTACGCACTGGAGGGGCTGGGTCAGCTGCTGCGTAATGTCGATTTGGTGCGGGCCCACCTCAACCCGAACCTCCATGTGTCCACCATCCTGCTGACGATGTACGACGGCAGGACGCGGCTGGCCTCGCAGGTGGCGGAGGAGGTGCGCAGCCACTTCGGCAAGGAGGTGCTGCGCACGAGCATCCCCCGGTCGGTGCGCATTTCCGAGGCGCCGAGCTATGGGCAGACGGTGCTCACGTACGACCCGGGTTCCAGCGGTTCCCTCTCCTACCTGGAGGCAGCGCGAGAGATCGCGTATCGGGGGGTCGGCATTCAGTACGACGCCCGGCACGCCCATCTGGGCCCGGGCACGAACAGCACGCAGAGTATGGCGGAGGGGATCCAGTGAGTGAGCGACGTAGGGGTCTGGGGCGGGGGCTCGGTGCGCTGATCCCCGCGGCTCCGCAAGAGAAGACGCCGCCGGTGATCAGCGCCGGTTCGGCGTCCCCGTCGGCGGTGCCGACACTGGCTTCGGAGCGCGGGGTCGCTGCGGCGAAGCTCGCTGCGCTCGTACAGGCCGATGTTTCACGTGAAACATCGCTCGCGGTGGTCCCGGTGCCCGATGCGGAGCCCGAGACCGAGACCGTGGGCAATGCGGTGCCGGGGGCGATGTTCGCCGAGCTCCCGATGGACGCGATCACGCCGAATCCGCGTCAGCCGCGTGAGGTGTTCGACGAGGACGCCCTCGCCGAGCTGGTGACCTCCATCCAGGAGGTGGGCCTGCTCCAGCCGGTGGTGGTGCGGCAGTCGGCCCCCGGCCGCTATGAGCTGATCATGGGTGAGCGGCGCTGGCGTGCCTGCCGCGAGGCCGGGCTGGAGGCCATTCCGGCGATCATCCGGGCGACGGACGACGAGAAGCTGCTGCTGGACGCGCTGCTGGAGAACCTGCACCGGGCTCAGCTGAACCCGCTGGAAGAAGCCGCGGCGTACGACCAGCTGCTCAAGGACTTCAACTGCACCCACGACCAGCTGGCTGACCGGATCGGGCGTTCGCGTCCCCAGGTGTCGAACACGCTGCGGCTGCTGAAGCTGTCCCCTTCGGTGCAGCGCCGGGTCGCCGCGGGTGTGCTGTCGGCAGGGCACGCGCGTGCGCTCCTCTCGGTGGAGGACTCCGAGGCGCAGGACAAGCTGGCGCACCGGATCGTGGCCGAGGGTCTGTCGGTGCGTGCGGTCGAGGAGATCGTGTCGCTGATGGCCTCGGAGCCGTCGAGCGTGGTGAAGCCGAAGGGTCCGCGTGCGGGTGCCCGGGTGGCTCCGGCACTCAGCGAGCTGGCGACGCGGCTCTCGGACCGGTTCGAGACGCGGGTGAAGGTGGATCTGGGCCAGAAGAAGGGCAAGATCACCGTCGAGTTCGCCTCGATGGAGGATCTGGAGCGGATCCTGGGGACGCTGGCGCCGGGCGAGGGCCGGGTGCTGGATCAGGGTCTTGCCGGGGAGTGATTCCCAGGCGCCGAAGGGGCGGATCGCGAGGGTGTACACCGACGCGATCCGCCCCTTCGCTTTGCTGTCGAAGAACGATCGACCAGTGGATACGATGCGGTCATGGGTCGTCGGCTGGTACCGCTCACGCTGGACAACCTCCAGGACCTGCCCCGTCGTTGCCGGTCCTGTGTGTTCTGGGAGCTGGACCCGGTCAGTGGTGAGGCCGCGGTGAAGGCGGGTACTCCAGCGCAGGAGAAGGAGGCGTGGATCTCCGCAGTCCTGCTGGAGTGGGGATCCTGTGGCCGAGTGGTCTATGTGGACGAGATCCCGGTGGGCTTCGTCCTCTACGCACCGCCGGCGTACGTGCCGCGCGCCACGGCCTTTCCGACCAGCCCGGTCTCGCCCGACGCCGTGCAGCTCATCACGGCGTGGATCATGCCTGGGTACCAGGGGCAGGGGCTGGGGCGGGTCATGGTCCAGACGGTGGCCAAGGACCTGCTGCGGCGGGGGTTCCGGGCGATCGAGGCGTTCGGGGACGCGCACTGGGAGGGGCCGGCGTGTCTGTTGCCGGCCGATCACCTGCTCGCAGTCGGCTTCAAGACGGTCCGTCCCCACCCTGTGCATCCCCGGCTGAGGCTGGAGCTTCGCTCGACGCTGTCCTGGAAGGAAGACGTGGAGCTGGCGCTGGACCGGTTGCTGGGCGCGGCGCGCAAGGAGCCGGCGCTGCGGCCGCTGTGAGCCCGAGACGCGGAACGGGGCCGCCCCTTCCTGGGGCGGCCCCGTTTCACGTGAAACATCGATCGCGTCAGGCGGTCTTGACCTCGACGAACTCGGAGAGGTCGCGCAGGATGGCGGCCTTCGGCTTCGCGCCGACGATGGTCTTGGCGACCTCGCCGCCCTGGTAGACGTTCAGCGTCGGGATGGACATGACGCCGTACTTGGCAGCCGTGTCCGGGTTCTCGTCGATGTTGAGTTTGACGATCTCGATCTCGGGGTGCTCGGCGGCGATCGCCTCGAGGGACGGCGCGATCTGGCGGCACGGTCCGCACCAGGCGGCCCAGAAGTCCACCAGTACGGGCTTGTCGCTCCTGAGGACCTGCTCGTCGAAGTCAGCGTCGGTCACGTTCTTGAGGGTGCCGGCCACAGCGGCCTCCTTCTTCTTGCCTGCGGGGTGTGGGGTGGGGCGGTGGGGAAGTCAGGCCGGTCAGACCGCCGCGTGTACCTTCTCGGCGTCGGCGAGCGCGGCGAGGAAGCGCTCGGCGTCGAGGGCGGCGGAGCAGCCGGTGCCTGCGGCGGTGATGGCCTGACGGTAGGTGTGGTCCACGACGTCGCCGGCGCCGAACACGCCGGTGGCGCTGGTCCGGGTGGAGGGGGCCTCGACCTTCAGGTAGCCCTCCTCGTCGAGGTCGAGCTGTCCCTTGAAGAGCTCGGTGCGCGGGTCGTGGCCGACGGCGATGAAGAGGCCGGTCACGGGCAGCTCGGAGGTCTCGCCGGTCTTGGTGTTGCGCAGGGTGAGGCCGGACAGCTTCTGGTCGCCGTGGATCTCGGTGACCTCGCTGTCCCAGGCGAACGTGATCTTCGGGTCGGCGAAGGCACGGTCCTGCATGGCCTTCGAGGCGCGCAGGCTGTCACGGCGGTGGACGATCGTGACGGACTTGGCGAAGCGCGAGAGGAAGGTGGCCTCCTCGATCGCGGTGTCGCCGCCGCCGACGACGGCGATGTCGTGGTCCTTGAAGAAGAAACCGTCGCAGGTGGCGCACCAGGAGACACCGCGGCCGGAGAGGGCGTCCTCGTTGGGCAGGCCGAGCTTGCGGTGCTGGGAACCGGTGGTGACGATGACGGCCTTGGCGCGGTGCACGGTACCGGCGGTGTCGGTGACGGTCTTGATCTCACCGCTGAGGTCCACGGCGACGACGTCGTCCGCGATCAGTTCGGCGCCGAAGCGCTCGGCCTGGGCACGCATGTTGTCCATGAGGTCGGGGCCCATGATGCCGTCCTGGAAGCCCGGGAAGTTCTCCACCTCGGTGGTGTTCATCAGGGCGCCACCCGCGGTGACGGCACCTTCGAAGACCAGCGGCTTGAGCGAAGCGCGTGCGGTGTACAGGGCGGCGGTGTAACCGGCCGGCCCGGAGCCGATGATGATCACGTTTCGGACGTCGCTCACGGGTTTCTTCCTCGTCTCTGCGGACTGCGTACTGCCTACCGGGGGCCGGTGCGGACTCTCACCCCACCCAACGGATCCTACGGCGCATGCATTCCCCGCCCGCTCCACGACGGCCCCGAACGCCTCGGCTACCGCGGATAGGTGCTCGTCAGAAGGACCTTTCCGGGGTCCGCCGAACCGGTCCGCTCGCACGCCGTGTCGACCAGGTAGGCGTCGACCCGGGTGGGGTCGGCCGGGTGCGGCAGGACGAGGAGGTAGACGGGGGTGCCCTGGAAATTGCCGCGTTCGGCAGCGAGCGGTGTGTCGGGACGGCCGGTGGCCTGCTGGACACAGGTGGGTAGGGAAGGCGCCGCCCGCTTGTCACCCGGGACGGGGCCGGTGTTCTCCAGTCCGAGGGTGTTGTTCTGCTCCCCGGGCACGTTCTTGGCGCCCTGGTCGGCTGCGACGAGTTGCCTGACGCTGTCCTGGAGGCCCTGAGCGGTGTAGACGCCCCCGGCTGCTGCTGCGGACGGCTGCTCGGCGGAGTCGGCCGCCCGGCCGCTGGCGGTTTCCTGGGTGGGCGAAGCCGAGAAGTCGCCGAACAGGAAGATGCCCAGGGCGCAGGCGGCGGCTCCGGCCAAGCCGGCCAGGACAGCGATCCGGCGGCGCGCGCGGCGTCGGCCGGGTCCGGTTGGGCCGGTCGGGTGACCAGCGGTCCGGGGGTACCTCCCAGCGGTAGCTGGGGGCGTTCCACGTGAAACATCGCGGTCCGGTGTGCGGGGCTGGTCGACCGGTTCGGCTTGGGCCTGCGGCTGGGTCGCGTCGAGAAGGGCCTCCGCGGCGAGGGCCGCGTCGATCCGGCCGGCGATGTCGGCGGGCATGCGGGCCGGGCCCGGGAGGGTTCCGAGGAGGGAGCGGATCTCCTCCAGGGAGGCGCGGACGTCGGCGCACAGGGCGCAGTCGCCGAGATGGCGGCGGATCTCGGCGGTACGGGACGGGGAGAGCAGACCTTCGGTCAGGTCGGAGATCTCCGAGACGTCCGGGTGCCGGATCGCGCCGGTCGTGCCGGACATGCCAGTGGGCGGGGTCACGGTCGTCCACCTCCGCCCTTCACAGCGTCTGGGTCTGGATGCCTGGGTTCTGCCGCTGGTGGGACGGGTGGGCCCGGCGTCCGGTTCCTTCCCCGCTCGATGGCGGTGTTATCCCCGGCATTCGTGCGCAGATGAGTGAGGAGCGGCACGAGTTTGGCCCGGCCACGTGCGCACCGGCTCTTCACGGTGCCGGTGGGGACGTCGAGGAGCCGGGCTGCCTCGGCGACGGGGTATCCCTGCATGTCGACGAGGACGAGCGCGGCCCGCTGATCGGCCGGAAGGGTGCTCAGAGCGGCCAGGAGCTGGCGATGGAGGTCCTGGCGCTCCGCGGGGGCCTCCGCGGACTCGTGGGGCTCCAGGAGGTGCTCCAGGCGGTCCGTGTCGTCGAGGGGCGCGGTCCGGCGCGAGGAGGCCTTGCGGGCGCGGTCGAGGCAGGCATTGACGGTGATTCGGTGCAGCCAGGTGGTGACGGCGGACTCCCCGCGAAAGGTGTGCGCGGCCCGGTAGGCGGACACAAGGGCGTCCTGGACGGCGTCCGCGGCCTCCTCCCGGTCCCCGAGGGTCCGCAGTGCCACGGCCCACAGCCGGTCGCGGTGCCGCCGCACGATCTCACCGAAGGCCTCGGGATCCCCCGCGGTGTGCAGGGCCAGGAGCTCCTGGTCGCTGCGGCCTTCCGTGGTTTCTTCTCGCATCACACCTGCTTCCTCCCCGGACGGAGCCTAGGGGCGTCGGCCGGGCGCGTAAAGAATCACGCGGCCCGGCCGCGGAGCGGCCTCGCGCGGCCGGGCGGGTGTGGTCAGGACGACGGGCCGATCACCTTGATCTCGCTGATCCCGCCCCGGTAACCGCCCTCCCCGTCGGCGGGCAGTTCGGTGAGGTGGACCAGCACGTAGCGGGTGAGCACCGGATTTTCGAGGGCGACCTGGAGCTTCTTGCCGGCCCGCTCCGGCTTGCTGATCTGCTGGCCGAAGTCCGACAGCGAGTCGGGGTGGGAGGCCGACGCCTGTGCCGCGCGGATCTCGACCTCCTGGCCGGCCGCGTGCAGGTCGATGTCGAGCGCGGACACGTTCTGGACCTTGCCGAGGTCGATGACGATGCCGCTGCCGTCCCTGCGCTCGTCCAGGTTGCCGAACTTGGGGTAGCCCAGGTACTGGAGAGTGATCCAGGCGGAGTCCGGGTTGCCGTCGACGGTCTTGCCGACGTCCTTCGGCTTGGTCGCCGCACCGTGCGGAGAGAACTCGGACACGTCCGTGATCTGCAGCGGCTTCCCGGGTTCGGCTTCCTTCGGGTTGTCGTCGGTGCCGGGTTTGGGGTTGTTGCTGGTGCCGCTGTTGCCCTTCTGGTTTTTGTGTTCCAGGAGGGTGTCGGCCAGCTGCCAGCTGCCCAGGCCGAGGGCGGCGATGAGCAGGGCGGCGACGCCCCACTTGAGTACCTTGCCGGTACGGCTCTGCAAGGGGGGCGGGGGAGGTGCGAGGGGCCGGCCCTGGACGGTGGTCACGCCGGGCGGCGTGGGGCGGCCGTAGTTGCCCTGCTGGTAGGTGGTGTGCTGGTACTCCGGCGGGGCCGTGAAGGCGGGCTCCGGCGGCCGGATGCGGGGCATCGCGGCGACGGCCTTGGCCAGCTCGTCGGGGGTGGTGCAGGCGGGTTCCTGACGGGAGGCGGTGGCTCCGTCGTTGGCGAGCGCGCGCATGGCGAGTTCGCCCAGGCCCCGGTGGACACCGGCGCGTACCTGGTCGGGGGCGATCAGGCCCACGCCCTTGGGCAGGCCGGTGAGGCCGTACGCGTCGCTCTCGTACGGCCAGCGCTGGGTGAGCGCGGCGTACAGGAGCGCGCCGATGGCCTCGGTATCGGCCCGCTGCGGGGTCTCGCTGGTGATGCCGCGCAGGGCGGCGTTCACGGCGAGGCCGCGGATGCGGTACTGGCCCGTGGAGGTGCGCAGTATCGCGCTGGGCGTCAGCCGCAGATGGGCGAGCCCCTCACGGTGTGCGGCGGCCATCGCCTGGGAGACCTGGCTGACGAGCTGGTAGGCCTCGTGCGCCTCCAGCGGGCCCGCGGCGAGCAGCGCGGTGAGTTCGGTGGCATCGGGCAGCCACTCGTGGACGACGTAGACGAGGTCGTTCTCCTCCACGGCGTCCAGCACCTGGACGAACCGCGGGTCGCCGAGCAGGGCGGAGGACCGGGCGGCGGCCAGGACGGAGCGGGCGCGCGCGTGGTCGGCGGGCATCAGATGCACGCCCACGGCCCGGCGCAGCTTCTCGTCCATCGCGCGCCAACTGCTGAATCCGTCCACACGGGTGACGCACTCTTCCAGCCGATAGCGTCTGGCGAGCTTGTGTCCGCTGTGCAGTTCGGGAGCGGCCGCAGGGGCCGCGTTGGTGCGTTCGCCGTCCTTGTCGGGCATGGGTCCGTCCGCGGCTCGTCCGTTCTGGATGTCCACCCCGTCGGACGTGGCCCGTGCCGCCTGAGCGGTCAGCGGCTCATCGCCGCTGTTGTCGGCCACGTCGACGGCAGCCGTGCTACGTTCCGCCACCGTCGTTCCCGCCTCCCCATCCGTTGCGCGCTGTAGGCCAGTCTGCGAAGCCATGCCAATTGTGCCCACAGTCCGACGCTAAGCACGACACACGAAAGGGGGCGACGGTTGTGCGCATCAGCGCCCCAAACGTCCGCGGACCATTCCGACCATCGCGTTGAGCTCTTCGATCCGCATCCGCTTGGCGGCGATGAGGAACACCGCGGCCAGGGCGATACCGCCGGTGAGGAGGGCGGTGGCGGAGCCGGTGACTCCGCTGCCCAGCCACTGGGTGACCCCGAACGCGACCGCGCCGGCCACGGCGGCTGCCGGGACGCAGGCGCCGGTGAGCCGGGCGTAGGTGCGCATGACGTGTGCCCCGTCCAGGTCGCCACCGAGCCGGGTGCGCAGGCGACGCCAGGCCACTCCGACGCCGACGGCGTAGCCGAGCCCGTAGGCGGCGGCCATGCCGACCACCGCCCACCGGGCGGGGAGCACGAAGAACGACAGCGTGGAGACCGCCGCGTTGACGGCGGCGACGATGACGGTGTTGTAGAAGGGCGTGCGGGTGTCCTCGTAGGCGTAGAAGCCGCGCAGGACCACGTACTGGATCGAGTACGGGATCAGACCGAGGCCGAACGCCATCAGGATGTAGCCGATGTTCTGGGCGCCCGAGCCCGAGCCGGCGTAGAGCAGGGTGGCCATCGGGACGCCGAGGGCGAGGAACGCGAAGGCGCAGGGCACGATCGCGACGGCCGAGGTGCGCAGCCCGTAGGAGATGTCGTCGCGGACCGCGGCGGCGTCGCCGTCGTGCGCGGAGCGGGAGATGCGGGGCAGCACGGCCGTCATGACGGAGACGGTGATGATCGCCTGAGGCATCTGCCAGAGCAGCAGCGCGTAGTTGTAGGCGGTGATGCCGGTACCGGGGTGGCCCTGCTTCTCGGCGACGGCACCGGCCCAGGTGGCGAGCTGGGTGACGACCACGAGGCCGACCTGGTTGGCGAGGACGAAGAAGAACGTCCACTTGGCCAGGCGGGCGGCCTTGCCGAGGCCGTGACCCCGCCAGTCGAAGCGCAGGCGCGGCTTGAAGCCCGCGTCGCGCAGGTACGGCAGCATCGCGAGGGCCTGGACGGTGAGGCCGAGCAGGGTGCCCAGGCCCAGCAGGCGCACGCCCTCGGGGGTGACGGTGGCGGCGTTGACGCCGGAGGTGGTGAAGCCGCCGAAGGCCCAGATGAAGGCGCCGAAGGTGGCGATGACCACGATGTTGTTGAGGACCGGGGTCCACATCATCGCGCCGAAGCGGCCGCGGGCGTTGAGGATCTGACCCAGGACCACGTGCACGCCCATGAAGAACATGGTGGGCAGGCAGTAGCGGGCGAAGGCGACCGCGACGTCCATCTGCTGCGGGTCGGAGGCGATCTTCGGCGACATCATCGTGATGAACACCGGTGCGGCCAGGACGCAGATGGTGGTGATGCCTGCCAACAGGACCACGACGAGGGTCAGCAACCGGTTGGCGTATGCCTGCCCGCCGTCGTCGTCGTTCTTCATGGCCCGGACCAGCTGCGGGATGAAGACGGCGTTCAGGGCGCCGCCGCCGACCAGGACGTAGATCATCGTCGGCAGCGTGTTGGCGATCTGGTACGTGTCGTTGAAGGTGCCGACACCGATGGCACCGGCGATGACCAGGGTCCGCAGGAAGCCGGTGATGCGCGAGACGATCGTGCCCGCGGCCATCAGAGCGCTGGACTTCAGCAGGCTGGAGGCCCGTCCGGCCGGCTTGCTCGGCGCCGGGGCGGCGACGGGCGCCTCCTCAGCGGGGGTCCGGGGCGCCGCCTCCTGGTCCCGGTACAGGTGCGCGAAGGCGTCCGGTGCGGACTGCTCGTCCGAAGCGTTGGTGACGAGGGAGTCCACGCCGACGAACTGGGTGGTGGTGGCGTGGTCGCCGTACGGCAGGTGGCGCGAGGGGCCGTCCGGCTCGGGCGGCGGGGTCTGGGCCCAGACGCGCGGGTCGGGGGAGTACGAGGGCGCGGTCGGCGCGGCGTAGAGCGGGCCGGGCTCCTGGAAGGTGCCGGGAGGCGGCGGCGGGTGTGAGGCCCGGTCGTAGAGCACCTCGGCGACCGGATCCTGGGCCGACAGGTCCTGGGACCGGTACGGGTCGTAGGCGTAGGCGTCCTGGACATACGGGTCAGGCTCCGGCGCGGGCGCAGGCGCGGGAACCTGCCCGGGCACCGGGGTGCCCGGGGCAGTGCCCTGGGAGGGCGCAGGCCCACCAGTGCCCTGCGCGCGGTCACCGTCGTACGGCGCGTTCATCGAAACCCCACCTCATCGTCCCCAGGCCGACCGGCCACGGCGTCAATCAACGGTCCACTGTCTCACTCGTGCCGGACCCCTCGGTGCTTTGCGCTCCGGTGTCCGGGGACTCGTCACTCGGCTGCGTGCTCTCCTCGGCGGCCGCGCGTGCTGCGACGCGCTTGCGACTGGCGTACATCTTGATGCCTGCCAGGACCAGGAGGAGCACACCGCCGGCGATGACGAGCATCACGGTGGGCGTGATCTCGGTGGCCTCGACGGTGAACGTGCGTTCCTTGCCGTAGGGGATGCCGTCCTTGGTGAACAGCTGCGCCGTGACCTCGACGGGGCCGCTCGCCGTGGCGTTGGCGGTGAACTTGACCGTCTGGGTGTGGTCGCCCTGGACGGTGACCTGCTGCTCGTTCTGGCTGAACATCAAGCGGGTCGGGTTGGCGGACTTCACGCGCAGGACGAGGTCGTGGACGTCCTGGACCAGGCTGTTCTGGACGCTGACCGGGATGGTGGCGCTGTGTCCCGACAAGGTGGCGTCGGACTTGGGGACGACCTTGACCTTCTCGGTCAGACCGATCAGGTAGTCCTGCACCTGGTCCCGGTAGAGGCGGGCCTCCTCGGGACGCCCGCGCCAGGAGGTGGACATCTCCCGGTTGGTGGTGTTGCCGAAGGGGATCTCCACGCGGTCGGGTGCGGCGAGGATCACCTTGAAGCGGTCGAGGGTGTTCTGCGTGGTGCGGATCTTCTCGAAGGCCGACACGGGCAGCTCCTGCTTGCGCAGGGCCTCGGGGTACTGGCCGGCGCCCGGCACCTGGGTGGTGGCTCCGGGGTCGGGTTTGGCGGCGGCGGCCGCTTCGAGGTCCGCGGGCTGGGTCCAGCGGCCCGCCTGGAGGCCGCGGACGGCTTCGGCCATCGACTGGACCTGGCTGACGCTGGGCATCCGCTGCGGGGCGACGACGAAGCTGCGCGGCTCGTCGGTCTTCTGCAGGTTCAGGGCGAGGCTGTGGGCGAGGAACCGCTGCACGGCGAGCGTGGAGGCCCCGGCGTTCAGCATGTCGCCGTCGAAGGCGGTGGACAGATCGGCGTCGGCCACGACCGCGGTGGTGCCGGCGCCGATGGGGCGGGCGGCCGACGGGGTGTACCCGAGGGCGCCGCTCTCCACGAGGCTGTCGCTGCGGGTGAGGACGTTGTGGGCGCCGGCCGAGGTGGCGACGTTGACGATCGAGGGATCGATGGCGCCGTCCACGGGCCAGGAGAAGTCGGTGGACGCGGGGACGTGCAGGACCGTCTCGACGGCCTGCTTCGCCTTGTCGGTGGCGGGGCGCAGCTGGCCGAGGGTGCCGGAGACGTCCTTGCCGTGGTGGGCGAGCGAGGCGAGGTCGGGGTCGGCGAACGGCAGGGCGACGACCTTCTTGCCCTGTACGGCCGCCTCCAGCGAGTTCAGCCACTGCTCGGCCACGGCCTTGCTCTTGCCCTGGACGGGCTTGCCGCCCGCGCTGCGGACCCGGTAGCCCTTGGTCATCGCGTCGACCGTGTAGAGCAGGTCGGGGTCGATGACCCAGGTGATCGGCAGGTCCTTGCCGAGGGTGACCATCTGCTCCAGGCGCCCGCCCGGCTTGAGCTCGTCGGCCAGGGAGTCGTCGAGGAAGACAGGGGTCTGGAGCTCGTCGGAGCCGGTCTCCGCCGTCACGTGCGTGGTGGAGATCAGCGGCCAGGCGTAGGTGAGCTGGGAGCGCTTGGCGGCGGCCTCCGGCTGCCAGGGCAGGAAGGTCCGCTTGATGCCCATCACCTGCTCGGACGGCCGGCTCTCGGTCACCCCGGACAGGGAGACACCGAGCTGGTAGACGCCGTCCTTGTCCAGCTCCAGCTTGTTCACCGGGACGGTGAGCGTGAACTCCTGGCTGATCTTGGACGGCAGGGAGGCGATCTTCACCGCGTAGGCCGGGTCGACCTCGCCCGGGTCGGCGCCGGCCCGGAAGCCGGTACGCTCCGCCGCCTCGTCGATGGATGTGCGGTCAGCGAGCGCGGGCCCGACCCGCAGGCCGACATGCGCGTCGGTGATCGTCTCGGCACCGGTGTTGCGTACGGTGCCCCGAATGGTGAGGGTGTCGCCCTTGACCGGTGCCGTGGGGGCCATGGAGGTCAGCTGTACGTCCACGGACGCGGCCTGCGCGGCCTCGGCCCGGGGTGCGGGAGAGTAGATCAGTGCGGCCAGCACGGGCGTCCCGGCGAGCAGGACGATGGCACGCCGCAGCCACCGGCGCCGGGCAGGAGTGGGGGACGCCCCCTGGTTGTCTGCCGCCTCGGCCACGCGCTAGCCCGTCCCTCGAAGTGTCAGTGGTCGTCTTTTGTGCGTCCACGCATGGTAACGAGGCCCGCTGTGTGCGAGTGCCGCGCCTTGCTCCACATGATCGGCTCAGGGCCCCGGCGGCCGGGTACCGGGGGGCGGCAAAACGGGGCGGCTCCCGGGGGGACGGGCACGTACCCTTTTCTGTTGTGCCGAACGCCAACGAAGACAACCCCAGTGCCCTGAGTCAGGTGCAGCTCCGCGCGGTCAGTGAACTGCTGCGGGTCGCCCCTGTCGCCGACGAGCTCGGCCGCCGTTTCCAGGAGGCGGGATTCCGCCTTGCCCTGGTCGGTGGGTCCGTCCGCGACGCGCTGCTGGGGCGTCTCGGCAACGATCTCGACTTCACCACCGATGCCCGCCCCGAGGACGTTCTGAAGATCGTCCGGCCGTGGGCGGACTCGGTGTGGGACGTCGGCATCGCCTTCGGCACGGTCGGGGCCCAGAAGAGCGCCCGCGTCGGGGACGACGTACGGAATTTCCAGATCGAGGTGACGACGTACCGCTCGGAGGCCTACGACCGTACGTCGCGCAAGCCCGAGGTCTCCTACGGCGACTCGATCGACGAGGACCTGCTCCGGCGTGACTTCACGGTCAACGCCATGGCCCTGGCCCTGCCCGAGCAGGAGTTCGTCGACCCGCACGGCGGCCTGCAGGACCTGGCCGCCGGTGTGCTGCGCACGCCCGGAACACCGGAGGAGTCCTTCTCCGACGACCCTCTGCGGATGCTGCGCGCGGCGCGGTTCGCCGCGCAGCTGGACTTCGAGGTCGCCCCGGAGGTCGTCGCGGCCATGAAGGCGATGTCCGAGCGGATCGAGATCGTTTCCGCGGAGCGGGTCCAGGGCGAGCTGAACAAGCTCATCCTGTCCGCCCACCCGCGCAAGGGTCTGGGACTGCTGGTGGACACGGGGCTGGCCGACCGGGTGCTGCCCGAGCTGCCCGCGCTGCGGCTGGAGAGTGACGAGCACCACCGGCACAAGGACGTCTACGACCACTCGCTGATCGTGCTGGAGCAGGCGATCGCGCTGGAGGAGGACGGCCCGGACCTGGTTCTGCGGCTCGCAGCCCTGCTGCACGACATCGGCAAGCCGCGCACCCGCCGGTTCGAGAGCGATGGCCGGGTCTCCTTCCACCACCACGAGGTGGTGGGAGCGAAGATGACCAAGAAGCGGCTCACCGCTCTGAAGTACTCCAACGACATGATCAAGGACGTCTCCCGGCTGGTGGAGCTGCACCTGCGCTTCCACGGCTACGGCGACGGGGAGTGGACCGACTCCGCGGTCCGGCGCTACGTCCGTGACGCGGGGCCGCTGCTGGAGCGTCTGCACAAGCTGACCCGGTCCGACTGCACCACGCGCAACAAGCGCAAGGCCAACGCCCTCTCCCGGACCTACGACGGGCTGGAAGAGCGCATCGGGCAGCTGCAGGAGCAGGAGGAGCTGGACGCGATCCGGCCCGACCTGGACGGCAACGAGATCATGCGGGTGCTCGACGTGGGCCCCGGTCCGGTGATCGGCAAGGCGTACGCGTTCCTGCTGGAGCTGCGGCTGGAGAACGGTCCCATGGGCCGTGACGCCGCGGTCGTCGCGCTGAAGCAGTGGTGGGCCGCCCAGGCCTGATGCACCGACGCCGGGGCCGATGTTTCACGTGAAACATCGGCCCCGGCGCGTCCGTCAGCGCGGATGTTTCACGTGAAACGTCGCTCCCCGCGGGCCAGGAACACGGCGGTCGCGGCGTAGAGCGCGGACACGATGAGGATCAGGATCACCGAGCGCCCGTCGGTGGGCAGCATCAGGGAGGCCACCGCGGCGGCGCCGACGAACGCGATGTTGAACAGCACGTCGTAGACGGAGAAGACCCGGCCGCGGTAGTCGTCGTCGACCCGGGACTGCACTTCGGTGTCGGTGGCGATCTTGGCGCCCTGGGTGGCGAGGCCGAGGACGAACGCGGCCGCCAGCATCGGTTCCGGGGCGAAGAACAGGCCCAGGGCCGGTACCAGGACGGCGGCACCCGCGGAGCACGCGGTGATCCAGCCGAGCGGGCCCAGCCGGCCCACCATCCAGGGGGTCACCACGGCGGCGGCGAAGAATCCGGCCCCGGAGACGCCGACGGCGATTCCCAGCAGCGCCAGCCCGTCGGACTCGCTGTCCGACCAGGAGTAGCGGCAGAGCATCAGCAGCATCACGAACAGGGCCCCGTAGCAGAACCGCATCAGGGTCATCGCGGTGAGTGCCCGGGCCGCCTCCCGCCGGGAGGCGAGGTGGCGCAGCCCTTCGGCCATCCCCCGCACGGTGAGGGCGACCCCCTCGGCGACCGAGGGATGGGCCCGGCCGGCGGGGTGGTCCGGCCCGAGGAGGCCGATGGCCAGTTGCAGGGAGACGAGGGCCGCGGACAGGTAGAGCCCCGCGCCCAGGAGGACGACGAGGGCGTTGGAGTCGGAGGCCAGCAGCCGGACGAGGAAGGCCAGCCCTCCGCCCGCCACCGCAGCGAGGGTTCCGGCGGTGGGGGAGAGCGCGTTCGCGGTGACCAGCTGGTCGGGTCCGACGACGTGCGGCAGCGAGGCGGCGAGCCCGGACAGCACGAAGCGGTTGACGGCGGTCACCGACAGGGCCGAGGCGTAGAACAGCCAGTCGGGCACCTGCGCGACGATCAGCATCCCGGTGACACATGCGAGGAAGGCCCGCAGGAGATTGCCGTAGAGGAAGACCTGGCGGCGTCGCCAGCGGTCGAGCAGTACGCCGGCGAACGGGCCGATCGCTGAATACGGCAGCAGCAGCACCGCCATGGCGGAGGCGATGGCCGCCGGGGAGGTCTGCTTCTCCGGGGAGAAGACGACGTAGGTGGCGAGCGCGACCTGGTAGACGCCGTCCGCGGCCTGGGAGAGCAGCCGGACGGTGAGCAGGTTGCGGAAATCCCTCAGGCGCAGGAGTACGCGCAGATCACGTACGACAGGCATGAGGGCAAGGGTCACATACGCGGAGGGTCCCCGGGCACATTGCCCGGGGACCCTCCGCGGAAGAACTGCCGAAGTCCAGGTGTCGTGAAGACCCTTGGGTTTCGGTTAGCGCTCGACCTCGCCCTTGATGAACTTCTCGACGTTGGCCAGGGCCTCGTCGTCGAAGTACTGCACCGGCGGGGACTTCATGAAGTAGCTGGACGCCGACAGGATCGGGCCGCCGATACCGCGGTCCTTGGCGATCTTCGCGGCGCGCAGGGCGTCGATGATGACACCGGCCGAGTTCGGGGAGTCCCACACCTCGAGCTTGTACTCGAGGTTCAGCGGGACGTCACCGAAGGCGCGACCCTCCAGGCGGACGTAGGCCCACTTGCGGTCGTCGAGCCACGCGACGTAGTCGGACGGGCCGATGTGGACGTTCTTCTCGCCGAGCTCACGGTCGGGGATCTGCGAGGTGACGGCCTGCGTCTTCGAGATCTTCTTCGACTCGAGGCGGTCGCGCTCCAGCATGTTCTTGAAGTCCATGTTGCCGCCGACGTTGAGCTGCATGGTGCGCTCAAGACGGACACCGCGGTCCTCGAACAGCTTCGCCATCACGCGGTGCGTGATGGTGGCGCCGACCTGCGACTTGATGTCGTCGCCGACGATCGGGACACCGGCCTCGGTGAACTTGTCCGCCCACTCCTTGGTGCCGGCGATGAAGACCGGGAGGGCGTTGACGAAGGCGACCTTGGCGTCGATGGCGCACTGGGCGTAGAACTTCGCCGCGTCCTCGGAACCGACCGGCAGGTAGCAGATCAGGACGTCGACCTCGCGGTCCTTGAGGACCTGGACCACGTCGACCGGAGCCTCGGCGGACTCCTCGATCGTCATGCGGTAGTACTTGCCCAGGCCGTCGTAGGTGTGGCCGCGCTGGACGGTCACACCGGCGTTCGGGACGTCGCAGATCTTGATGGTGTTGTTCTCGCTGGCGCCGATGGCGTCCGAAAGGTCGAGGCCGACCTTCTTCGCGTCGACGTCGAACGCGGCGACGAACTCGATGTCACGCACGTGGTAGTCGCCGAACTGGACGTGCATCAGCCCGGGGACCTTGGACGCCGGGTCGGCGTCCTTGTAGTACTCGACGCCCTGCACCAGCGAGGCGGCGCAGTTGCCCACGCCGACGATGGCTACGCGAACCGAACCCATTCCGGTTGCTCCCTGTTTGTTCTCGGACGAGGTCTGCGAGGTGCAGGCCTCATTTTTCAGTTTCGTCGGACGGGCCGGATCGTCTCCGATCCCGTCCCGCCCGCTCACTCTCGATGAGCTCGTTCAGCCAGCGCACTTCGCGCTCCACGGACTCCATGCCGTGACGCTGCAGCTCAAGCGTGTAGTCGTCGAGGCGCTCCCGCGTCCGGGCGATCGAGGCACGCATCTTCTCCAGACGCTCCTCCAGCCGGCTGCGGCGGCCCTCCAGCACTCGCATGCGGACGTCTCGTTCGGTCTGGCCGAAGAAGGCGAAGCGGGCGGCGAAGGACTCGTCTTCCCAGGTGTCGGGGCCCGTGTGGGAGAGCAACTCCTCGAAGTGCTCCTTACCGGCGGCCGTCAACCGGTAGACGATCTTGGCGCGGCGCCCTGCGAGTGAAGCGGCGAGAGCGTCCTCCGGGGCGTTGCCCGGCTCCTCGATCAACCAGCCGTTGGCGACCAGCGTCTTGAGGCAGGGGTAGAGCGTCCCGTAGCTGAAGGCTCTGAACACCCCCAGCGAGGTGTTGAGCCGCTTGCGCAGCTCGTAGCCGTGCATGGGGGATTCACGAAGCAGGCCGAGGACGGCGAACTCGAGGATGCCTGAGCGTCTGCTCATCCGCCTGCCTCTCCTCCGCCCCTGAGTCTTTATGTCGAGCTGATGTATCGGCTCGATACATCCAGACGATAGAACGGGCCGCTCTGATCGACAAGGGGAGACGTGGTGACCGGTGTCACATCACCAATTCGCACCAGGCACGTTGCCTGATTTGGGGTGAACTTCGGCACTGGGCGCGTTTTGAGCGTGCGTAGTCTGTGCGCCATGACACCGGGGGGGACCGGAACTAATCTGCCGCTTCCAGGCCACTCGCCTGCCCGAGGAGTAGTCGTTCGATGAGCGAGCACCGTCGCAAACCGCCGCAGCCCGAAGGCGGTGGGCGCGCCTCAGCCCGCCGCGCCGCCCAGCCGCGCCCTGGAAGGGGCGCGGCTGCACGTGATGTCCCCACGGCGTCACACAGCGGCCCGTACGCACCTGAGCCCGGCCAGGGCAGCCGTGCCGAGACCAGGGCCGCGCAGAGAGGCAGCGGCCGCGGGAGAGGATCCGGCGCCGCCACGCGCGGCGCCGGGCGGCCGGACAAGCGGCTCATCAACTACCCGCGGTCCGACAGGGACGGCTGGAAGCGCTTCGTGCCGTCCTGGAAGTTCGTCGCCGGTACGGCCCTGGGCTTCTTCGCGGTCATCACGGCCGGTGCCGGCATCGGCATCGCGATGGTGGGCACGCCGGACCCGAACAAGGCCGCGCAGGCGCAGAACAACGTCTTCTACTGGGCCGACGGCAGTCAGATGGTGGCGACGGGCGGTTCGATGAACCGGCAGATCGTGCCCATCTCCAGCATCCCCCGGTCGATGAGGGACGCCGTGATCTCGGCGGAGAACGAGTCCTTCGAGACGGACAAGGGCGTGGACCCGATGGGTGTCGCCCGTGCCGTGTGGAACATGGCCACGGGCGGCTCCACCCAGGGCGGCTCGACCATCACCCAGCAGTACGTGAAGAACACCTACCTGGACTCCGACCAGACGCTCAAGCGGAAGGCCACCGAGCTCTTCATCGCGATAAAGCTGGGTGTCTACGAGGAGAAGGACAAGGTCCTCGAGGGCTACCTGAACACCGCCTACTACGGCCGGGACGCCTACGGGATCCAGGCCGCGGCCCGTGCCTACTTCGGCAAGGACAGCCAGGACCTGAACCCCTCGGAGTGCGCCTTCCTGGCCGCCGTGCTGAAGGGCCCCAACCTCTACAACCCGGACGGCGGCATCGGTGCCGCGGCCACCCCCGCCCTCAACGAGAAGCGGGCCCGGGAGCGCTGGAGCTGGGTGCTCGACCGCGAGGTCGAGGTCGGCCGGATGGACAAGGCCGCGCGCGCGAAGTTCACGGACGCGGACTTCCCCCCGCGCGTCGAGTCGGAGCAGGCCCGCGGCATGACCGGTCAGATCGGCTACCTGGTCGACACGGCCAAGGCCTACGTGATGAAGACCAAGAACATCACCCCCGACCAGATGGCCATGGGCGGCTACCGGATCAAGACCACCTTCCAGAAGCCGAGGGTGGACGCCCTGTCCAAGGCGGTCGAGGACACCCGCAACGGGTTCATCGACGAGAAGGGCCGTCCCGAGACGGACACCTTCGTGCAGTTCGGCGCGGCCTCGGTGGACGTGAAGACCGGAGCCCTCGTGGCCCTGTACGGCGGCCCGGGCTGGGACCACAAGTACTTCAGCAACAACGCCAACTCCAGCGGTGTCCCGGTCGGCTCGACCTGGAAGCCCTACGTGCTGGCGGCGGCGATGGAGTACGGCACCCAGAACTCCAAGGGCAAGGGCATCTCGGCCGACAGCAAGTACCAGGCCAACGACCTCACCGTGATCAACAACCGTGAGGGCAAGCCGCTGCGCGACGCGTCGGGTGCACCGTTCAAGCAGAAGAACGAGAGTCCCACCGCCTTCGGGTACGTGACCCTGAACGAGGCGATGGAGAAGTCCATCAACGTCCCGTTCGCCCAGCTCGTCTTCGACGTCGGCCATGACAAGGTCAGGGCCGTGGCCAAGTCCACGGGCATCCTGGAGGAGTCGGTCAACCCGAACAACGACGCCTCCTTCGCCCTCGGTACCTCCACCCCGAGCGCCATCCGCATGGCGGACTCGTACGCGACCTTCGCCGCCTCCGGCACGCACCGTGAGCCGTTCTCCGTGACCGAGGTCGAGAAGGACGGCGAGAAGCTGTCTGGCTTCGAAGCCCCCAAGGACCAGCGGGCCATGGACAGCGCCGTGGCCGACAACATCACCAAGGTGCTGGAGAACGTCGTCGAGAACGGCACCGGCAAGAAGGTCAAGAAGCTGGGCCGGCCGGCTGCCGGCAAGACCGGTACCACGGACGAGAACAAGTCGGCGTGGTTCGTCGGCTACACCCCGGAGCTGTCCACCTCGGTGGTCCTCTTCCGCACCGACCCCAACTCGCCGGACAAGAAGCTGATCTCCATGAAGGGCGTGGGCGACATCCCCTCCCTCCACGGTGGTGACATCCCGGCCGAGATCTGGACCGAGTACATGGGCGAAGCGCTCAAGGGTCTTCCGGTCAAGCAGTTCCCGGAGGCCGAGGACATCGGGGTGACCGCCGACTCCGCCGGGGCCCCCTCCCCCACGCCCTCGGCCGTCGTCCCGGCGTCTCCCTCCCCGTCGACGCTCCCGCCGAGCTCCCCGCCGCCGTCGCCCTCCCCGTCGAAGGGCGGTCGGCCGTCCTGCCCGCCGTGGCGGCTGGGCTGCGACCCGGACACCACGCGCGGGACCACCAACGGAGGCGCGAACAGCGGTGCCAACACCGGCAGCACCTCGGGCAACACCTCCGGGGTGATCGGCGGACCCAGCGGGTCACCGTCCCCGACGCAGAGCGGGAGACCGGGCCGTCCGGGCGGCATCACCGGTGGGTTCGACGACTCCGCCCCCGAGTGACCCGTAGCACCGCTCCCTGAGCCGCAGAAGGCCGTCGCACCCCGTGTGCGACGGCCTTCCCGCATGTCCGGTCCGGTACGGCAGGATGAGCCCATGACCAAGGTGCACGAGGACAGCCCCGTACTGCCGACACAGCAGGACGAGGTCGCCGCAGCCGGCAGTGAGCTCATCGGCGGCCCGCTCGGCCGCTACGCCCGGCTCGGCGGGCACTGGCTGGGCCCGGTGCGGGTCGTGGCGCTCATCGCCATCGGGATGTTCGCGCTCGGCATGGTCCAGAAGCTGCCCTGCTACGACTGGGCGTGGTTCCGGGGGGCGGGCTCGCAGTACACCCACGCCTGCTACTCCGACATCCCGCACCTGTACGCGGTACGCGGCTTCGCCGACAACCTCACGCCCTACTTCGACCGGCTCCCCGGCGACATGGAGTACCTGGAGTACCCGGTGCTCACCGGGCTCTTCATGGAGATCGCCTCCTGGCTGACCCCCGGCAGCGGCTCCATGCAGCACCGCGAACAGATGTACTGGATGGTCAACGCGGGCATGCTGATGGCCTGCGCCGCCGTCATCGCCGTGTGCGTCGCCCGCACCCATCGCCGCCGGCCCTGGGACGCCCTGCTCTTCGCCCTGGCACCCGCCTTCGCCCTCACCGCGACGATCAACTGGGACCTGCTGGCCATCGCCCTGACCGCCGCCGGGATGCTCATGTGGTCCCGCGGCCGGACGGTCCTCTTCGGCATCCTCATCGGGCTGGCCACCGCGGCCAAGCTCTACCCCGTACTGCTGCTCGGGGCGCTGTTCGTGCTCTGCTGGCGGGCCGGGAAGTGGCGTGCCTTCGGTGGCGCCGTGCTCGGCGCGGCCGGAGCCTGGCTCGTGGTCAACCTGCCGGTGATGCTCTTCGCGTGGGACGGCTGGAAGAAGTTCTACACCTTCAGCCAGGAACGGCCCATCGACTTCGGCTCGGTGTGGCTGCTGATCTCCCAGCGCACGGGCAACTCGCTGGAGGGCGCCAACACGTACGCGACCGGGCTGACGCTCCTGCTGTGCGGGGCCGTCGGACTGCTCACCCTGACCGCCCCGCGGCGGCCCCGCTTCGCACAGCTGGCCTTCCTCGTCGTCGCCGCCTTCATCCTGTGCAACAAGGTCTACTCACCGCAGTACGTGCTGTGGCTCATCCCGCTCGCCGCACTGGCCCGCCCGCGCTGGCGGGACTTCCTGGTCTGGCAGGCGGGCGAGGTCGTCTACTTCCTCGGGATCTGGTTCTACCTCGCCTACACGTCCAGCGCGGACAAGCACCAGGGCCTGCCCGTGGAGGGCTACCAGCTGGCGATCATCGCCCACCTGCTGACCACCCTGTACCTGTGCGCGGTCATCGTCCGGGACATCCTGATGCCCGAGCGGGACGTCGTACGGAGGGACGGCTCGGACGATCCCTCCGGCGGGGTCCTGGACGGCGCGGAGGACGTGTTCGTGCTGTCGGACGCGGCGAGGGCGCCGCAGTACGCGACGCCCTCGGACGGACAGCGGGTCGCCTGGGGTACGAGCCCCCAGGACTGACCGGTCGAACTCAGGCGTCGAGCACCCGGTCGAACTGCGTGGTGGTGTGCCGCAGGTGCGCCACCAGCTCGTCGCCGACCTTCGGCTCGGTCGCGTCCGAGGGCACGAACAGGATCGACACCTGCATGTGCGGCGGCTCCGCGAACCAGCGCTGCTTGCCCGCCCACACGAAGGGAGAAAGGTTCCGGTTGACCGTGGCCAGACCGGCCCGGGCGACGCCCTTCGCGCGTGGCATCACACCGTGGAGCGCCTTGGGGGCCTCCAGGCCCACCCCGTGCGAGGTGCCGCCGGCGACCACGACCAGCCAGCCGTCGGAGGCGGCCTTCTGCTGCCGGTAGCCGAACCGGTCGCCCTTGGCCACGCGCGTGACGTCGAGGACCGCGCCGCGGTACTCGGTGGCCTCGTGGTCGCCCAGCCACAGCCGGGTGCCGATACGGGCCCGGAAGCGGGTCTGCGGGAACTGCTGCTGCAGCCGTGCGAGCTCCGTGGCCCGCAGGTGGCTGACGAACATGGTGTGCAGCGGGAGCCGGGCCGCGCGCAGCCGGTCCATCCAGCCGATGACCTCCTCGACGGCGTCCGAGCCGTCCGGGCGGTCCAGGGGCAGGTGCAGGGCGAAGCCCTCCAGCCGGACGTCCTCGATGGCGGCGTGCAGCTGGCCGAGGTCCTGCTCGGAGATGCCGTGGCGGCGCATCGAGCTCATGCACTCGATGACCACCCGGGCCCCCACCAGACCGCGTACCCCGTCCAGCGACGCGACCGAACGGATGACCCGGTCGGGCAGCGGGACCGGGTCCTCGCCCCGCCGGAACGGGGTGAGGACGAGCAGGTCGCCGCCGAACCAGTCCTTGATGCTGGCGGCCTCGTACGTCGTTCCCACGGCCAGGATGTCGGCGCCCATGCGGGTCGCCTCCTCGCAGAGCCGCTCGTGGCCGAAGCCGTAGCCGTTGCCCTTGCAGACCGGGATCAGGCCGGGGAACTGGTCCTGGATCTGCTTCTGGTGCGCACGCCAGCGCGCGGTGTCGACGTAGAGCGTGAGCGCCATGCCCGTCCGGAACCTCTCCTGAGAAGCTGCGTGATGCAGCGGTGCAGCGGTGTGTGTACGTGTGGGGCGGGGTCGGTCAGCGGCGCGACATGTAGATGTCGAGCGCCTTGTGCAGCATCTTGTTGAGCGGGAAGTCCCACTCGCCGACGTACTCCACGGCTTCGCCGCCCGTGCCGACCTTGAACTGGATCAGACCGAACAAGTGGTCGTTCTCGTCCAGCGTGTCAGAGATGCCGCGCAGGTCGTAGACGCTTGCGCCGAGCGCGTAGGAGTCGCGCAGCATGCGCCACTGCATCGCGTTCGAGGGGCGGACCTCGCGCTTGTGGTTGGCGGAGGCGCCGTACGAGTACCAGACGTGCTGGCCGACGGTGAGCATCGTGGCGGCGGCCAGCGGCTCTCCCTCGTGCGTGGCGATGTAGAGCCGCATCCGGTTGGGGTCCTCGGAGTTGAGGGCCGTCCACTGGCGCTGGAAGTAGCTGAGCGGACGCGGGCGGAACTTGTCGCGCTCGGCCGTGATCTCGTACAGGTGCTGCCAGGTCGGCAGGTCGTCGTAGCCGCCCTGGACGACCTCGACGCCGGCCTTCTCGGCCTTCTTGATGTTGCGGCGCCACAGCTGGTTGAAGCCCTTGAGGACGTCGTCCAGCGAGCGGTTGGCCAGCGGCACCTGGAACACGTAGCGCGGCTGGACGTCACCGAAGCCGGCGCCGCCGTCCTCGGCCTGCTGCCAGCCCATGCGGCGCAGCTTGTCCGACACCTCGAAGGCGCGGGGCTCGATGACCGAGGCCTCCACGTCGCGCAGGCGCTTCACGTTCGGGTCCTGGATACCGGCCTTGATGGCGGTCGAGTTCCAGCGGCGGATGACGACGGGCGGGCCCATCTTCACGGTGAAGGCGCCCTGCTGCTTGAGGTGGGCCAGCATCGGCTGGAGCCATTCCTCCAGGTTCGGGGCGTACCAGTTGATGACCGGGCCTTCGGGCAGGTACGCGAGGTACCGCTTCACCTTGGGCAGCTGCCGGTACAACACGAGGGCGGCGCCGACCAGTTCTCCGGACTCGTCGAACCAGCCGAGATTCTCGGAACGCCACTCGTTCTTCACGTCGGCCCACGCCGGGACCTGGCAGTGGCTCGCCGAGGGCAGGCTCTGGAGGTAACCCAGATGCTGCTCTCGGCTGATGGTCCTCAGGGACAGGCTCATGCGGGGCGTCTCCTCGGCGGCTTCGCTGGCTATGGCGCGAAGCCTACTGCGACAAGGGCGCCACCCTTCTGGGGGACGGGCCGTGGGCCCGGGCCGGTGCGTGGCCGGCGCCCTGCCGCGGAGGTGTCCCGGTCTGTCCCGGGCGGCCTGCTCAGCCCCCGAAGAGACCGCCGTGGAACATGCCGAGGTAGAAGCCGATGGCAGACGCGCCAAGGCCGATGATCAGCGCGAAGCGCTCGCGTGTCGTGACGGAGACGAACTGTCCGTACGCGCCGGTCAGGATTCCGATCAGCCCTGCCCACGAGCTGATCAGGTGAAGGTTGTGGAAGAAGGCCGTGACGAACGCCACGGCACCGAGGGTCAGAGTGACCGCCATCAGGGTGTCCTGCAGCGGGTGGGGCTTGCCGTCGGTGGAGAGGAGCGAGATCTGAGGGGGCCGCATTGCCTGTGCCATCGGAAGGGCACCTCCTGGCTGAAGCTGGCGGTGCTGCGGCTGCCTCCGGCAAGGGGCCGAGGGCATAGCACCGAGCACACCCGATGGATACAGATTGTGGCCCTCTCCCGGCGGATTTCAACCGGAAGGACGCGAGCAGGTAGTCTGTACAGCTGCGCGGTGTCTGCTCTGCGGACGCCGTGCTCACGCATCACGACCCTCCTGCCACGGAACGACCGTGGCCGCTGAGTCCAAAGGAGGTGGGTTCCACATGCGTCACTACGAAGTGATGGTCATCCTCGACCCCGATCTCGAGGAGCGCGCTGTCTCCCCGCTGATCGAGAACTTCCTCTCCGTCGTCCGTGAGGGCAACGGAAAGGTCGAGAAGGTCGACACCTGGGGCCGTCGTCGTCTCGCTTACGAGATCAAGAAGAAGCCCGAGGGCATCTACTCGGTCATCGACCTTCAGGCCGAGCCTGCGGTCGTCAAGGAGCTTGACCGACAGATGAACCTGAACGAGTCGGTTCTCCGGACCAAGGTCCTTCGCCCCGAGACCCACTGAACTTCGGTTCAGCGGTAATCGGGATCGAGTAGCACAGCAGCCCAGCAGCAATCCCCGCCGAGAGGTTCATCCATGGCAGGCGAGACCGTCATCACGGTCGTCGGCAATCTCGTCGACGACCCCGAGCTGCGCTTCACCCCCTCGGGTGCGGCGGTCGCGAAGTTCCGTGTCGCGTCCACCCCCCGCACCTTCGACCGTCAGACCAATGAGTGGAAGGACGGCGAGAGCCTGTTCCTGACCTGCTCGGTGTGGCGGCAGGCGGCGGAGAACGTCGCCGAGTCCCTCCAGCGAGGCATGCGCGTCATCGTGCAGGGCCGGCTGAGGCAGCGGTCGTACGAGGACCGTGAGGGTGTCAAGCGCACGGTCTACGAGCTGGACGTCGAGGAAGTCGGCCCCAGCCTGAAGAACGCCACGGCCAAGGTCGCCAAGACCACCGGCCGCGGTGGCCAGGGTGGATACGGAGGCGGCGGTCAGCAGCAGGGCGGCGGCGGTGGCAACTGGGGCGGAGCCCCCGGTGGCCAGCAGCAGGGCGGCGGAGCTCCCTCCGACGACCCGTGGGCGTCCAGCGCGCCGGCCGGTGGCCAGCAGCAGGGCGGCGGCGGGGGCGGTTGGGGCGGAAGCTCCGGCGGCTCCGGCGGTGGCTACTCGGACGAGCCGCCCTTCTAGGGCAGCTCGCATCCCCACTTCTTGATCACACAGGAGAGACACAATGGCGAAGCCGCCTGTGCGCAAGCCTAAGAAGAAGGTCTGCGCATTCTGCAAGGACAAGACCGCGTACGTGGACTACAAGGACACGAACATGCTGCGGAAGTTCATTTCCGACCGCGGCAAGATCCGTGCCCGCCGCGTTACCGGCAACTGCACGCAGCACCAGCGTGACGTCGCCACGGCCGTCAAGAACAGCCGTGAGATGGCGCTGCTGCCCTACACGTCCACCGCGCGATAAGGAAAGGGTGACCGACTAATGAAGATCATCCTGACCCACGAGGTTTCTGGCCTCGGTGCCGCCGGCGATGTCGTCGACGTCAAGGACGGTTACGCTCGCAACTACCTGGTCCCGCGTGGTTTCGCGATCCGCTGGACCAAGGGTGGCGAGAAGGACGTGGCGCAGATCCGCCGCGCCCGCAAGATCCACGAGATCGCGACCATCGAGCAGGCCAACGAGGTCAAGGCCAAGCTCGAGGGCGTGAAGGTCCGTCTGGCCACCCGCGCGGGTGACGCCGGTCGTCTCTTCGGTTCCGTGACCCCGGCCGACATCGCCACGGCGATCGAGTCCTCGGGCGGCCCGAAGGTCGACAAGCGCCGCGTCGAGCTCGGCTCCCCGATCAAGACCCTCGGTTCGTACCAGGTCTCCGTGCGTCTGCACGCCGACGTGGCCGCGAACGTGGGCATCGAGGTCGTCGCCGCCTAAGGGCTGCGCTCGAAGGGCCGCACCCCATCGGGGTGCGGCCCTTCGTCGTTGTCGGGCGGCGGTGTTTCACGTGAAACACCACTGACGCCCACCAGCCGTGTTTCACGTGAAACACGGCTGGGCCCGGTCATCTCCGCTACGGGCGAGTGGCTCCCGCGATCAGCCACCGGCCCGAGCCGGCGCGCAGCCGGAGAGTGATCATCCGGACCACCATCATCAGGGTCATGGCCCACCAGAGCGCCGTGAGGCCACCGCCGAGGACCGGCACGAGCAGTGCGGCCGGGGCGAAGGCCGCCAGCGTCACGAGCATCGCCTGGGCCAGGTAGCGGCCGTCGCCGGCGCCCATCAGCACCCCGTCGAGCACGAAGACGATGCCGGATACGGGCTGGGAGAGGGCCACGACCAGCAGGGCCGGCAGCAGGGCCGCCTCGACGGACGGATCACTGGTGAACAGCGGGATGAACACCGGGCGGGCCAGGACGACCAGCAGACCGAGTACGACACCGGAGACGATCCCCCAGCGCACCATGCGGCGGCAGACGGCTTTCGCACCGTCGGTGTCACCCGCGCCCAGGTAGCGGCCGATGATCGCCTGCCCGGCGATCGCCAGGGCGTCCAGGGCGAAGGCGAGCAGGCTCCAGAGGGAGAGCAGGATCTGGTGGGCGGCGATGTCGGCGTCCCCCAGCCGGGCGGCCACGGCGGTGGCGATCATCAGGATCGCGCGCAGCGACAGGGTGCGGACCAGTAGTGGAGCGCCCGCCTGGGCGCAGGCCCGGATGCCCGCGAGGTCGGGGCGCAGCGAGGCGCCGTGGCGCCGGGCGCCGCGGACGACCACGAAGAGGTACGCGGCCGCCATGGCGCACTGGGCGATGACGGTGCCCCAGGCGGAGCCGGCGATACCGAGCTCCGCACCGTAGACCAGGGCGACGTTCAGTCCCGCGTTGAGGGCGAAGCCGCCGATGGCCACGTAGAGCGGCGTACGGGTGTCCTGGAGGCCGCGGATGACCCCGGTGGCGGCCAGGACCATGAGCATGGCCGGAATGCCGAGGGCGGAGATCCGCAGATAGGTGATCGCGTACGGGGCGACGGTGTCGGAGGCTCCGAAGAGCGAGACCAGCGAAGGCGTCGCGGGAAGCACCACGGCGACGACGGCTGCGCCCAGCAGGAGGGCGAGCCAGATGCCGTCGATCCCCTGCCGGATGGCCGCCTGGAGGTCTCCCGCGCCGACGCGGCGGGCGACGGCCGCGGTAGTGGCGTAGGCGAGGAAGACGAAGACGCTCACGGCGGTGGTGAGCACCGCGGCGGCGATGCCGAGGCCGGCCAGCTGGGGGGTTCCGAGGTGCCCCACGATGGCGCTGTCGGCCATTACGAAGAGGGGCTCGGCGACGAGCGCGCCGAAGGCGGGGAGGGCGAGTGTGAAGATCTCTCGGTCGTGCCGCCCCGGACCTGCCTTGGGTGCTGCGAGAGCCTGTGTCATGCGCTCAATCTAATCTTCCACAGGTAATGGATGCAACTGAGTTTGAATCCTTACCGATACGTCGATTCAGGCGTTCCGTGCACCTCGTTGGAGGCGATCTTGAGCCAGTGTCCAAGAATTTTCTCCACGGTCGCGCCTGAGTGAAGAAAATGCAGGTCAGGTGGGGTGAGGGGGTGCCGCGGGTGATTTTGTCCACAGCGTCGTCCCCCGGTCCGTACACAGCTTCCGGCAAGTTACCCACAGCATTGGCGCCGTCATCCACATGTCGTCCACACAGCCTGTGGATAACAAGATTGGCTGACGCCGCTCTCGGGCCTACCGTGGTTCGTTGCCCGACTCGCCGACGGCGGATTCGGGTGCCCCAAATGTCAGAGCCGTGTCGTAGAAAGAGTGACACGGCGAGGTCCGCGTAGCGGACGGGAGGAGGCGGCCCGGTGAGCATGCCCGAGCCCATGGACGACCCCTGGGCCGACAGTGGTCCGGGCGACCGTCTGCCCGCCCGTCCACGCCGTAACAGCGAAGGCCGCGGCCGCGGGGACGAACAGCACGAGCGGGGCCGCGAGGGCGGCTCCTGGGACTCCGGCGGTGGCGGCGGGTTCGAGCGCGTCCCTCCCCAGGACCTCGACGCCGAGCAGTCGGTGCTCGGCGGCATGCTGCTCTCCAAGGACGCCATTGCGGATGTCGTCGAGGTCCTCAAGGGCCACGACTTCTACCGTCCCTCGCACGAGACGATCTACCAGGCCATCCTCGACCTGTACGCCAAGGGCGAGCCGGCCGACCCGATCACCGTCGGCGCCGAGCTGACCCGGCGCGGCGAGATCAGCAAGGTGGGCGGGGCCTCGTACCTGCACACCCTGGTCCAGTCCGTGCCGACCGCCGCCAACGCCGAGTACTACGCGGAGATCGTCCACGAGCGGGCCGTCCTGCGTCGCCTCGTCGCCGCCGGCACGAAGATCACGCAGATGGGATACGCGGCCGACGGCGACGTCGACGAGATCGTCAACAGCGCCCAGGCCGAGATCTACGCCGTCACCGAGCAGCGGACCTCCGAGGACTACCTGCCGCTCGGCGACATCATGGAAGGCGCCCTCGACGAGATCGAGGCGATCGGCTCCCGCAGTGGCCAGATGTCGGGTGTTCCCACCGGCTTCACGGACCTGGACTCGCTGACCAACGGCCTGCACCCGGGCCAGATGATCGTCATCGCGGCCCGTCCCGCCATGGGTAAGTCCACGCTCGCCCTGGACTTCGCCCGGGCCTGCTCCATCAAGAGCAACCTGCCGAGCGTGATCTTCTCCCTCGAAATGGGGCGCAACGAGATCGCCATGCGCCTGCTCTCCGCGGAGGCCAGGGTCGCGCTCCACCACATGCGCTCGGGCACGATGACGGACGACGACTGGACCCGGCTCGCCCGCCGGATGCCGGACGTCTCCGCGGCCCCGCTCTACATCGACGACTCCCCCAACCTGTCGATGATGGAGATCCGGGCCAAGTGCCGCCGGCTCAAGCAGCGCAACGACCTCTCGCTCGTGGTCATCGACTACCTCCAGCTGATGCAGTCGGGTGGTTCACGCCGTCCCGAGAGCCGTCAGCAGGAGGTCTCGGACATGTCCCGAAACCTCAAGCTGCTGGCGAAGGAGCTGGAGGTCCCCGTGATCGCGCTCTCCCAGCTGAACCGTGGTCCGGAACAGCGCACCGACAAGAAGCCGATGGTCTCCGACCTGCGTGAGTCGGGTTCCATCGAGCAGGACGCGGACATGGTGATCCTGCTGCACCGCGAGGACGCCTACGAGAAGGAGTCCCCCCGTGCGGGTGAGGCGGACCTGATCGTGGCGAAGCACCGTAACGGCCCCACGGCCACGATCACGGTGGCCTTCCAGGGTCACTACTCACGCTTCGTGGACATGGCCAACACGTAGCATCCGATCATGGATGAGCTTGCTGAGGACCTGGAACTTCTCCCTGCCACCCGGCGCGCCCTGAGGCACCGGATCGCCGTCGCGCAGAGCGAAGGGCGTGCGCCGTCCGTGGTGGCCGCCGTCCTGCGGGGTGGGGAGGTCGTCTGGGAAGGCTCCCGGACCTCGGTCGAGGGCCACGGTCCGGACGGTGACGTGCAGTACCGGATCGGCTCGATCACCAAGACGTTCACGGCGGTTCTCGTGATGCGGCTGCGGGACGAGGGCCTGATCTCCCTCGCCGACCCCCTGGAGAAGCACCTGCCGGGGACCGGGGCCGGTCAGGTGACCATCGCCCAACTGCTCTCCCACACCGGCGGGCTGGCGGCGGAGACGCCCGGCGAGTGGTGGGAGCGCACCCCCGGCGAACAGCGGCCCGAGCTCGGCGACGTGCTGGGGGAGGAGCCCTTCAAGCTGGCCCCGGGAACCCGGCACCACTACTCCAACCCCGGCTACACCCTGCTGGGTTCGCTGGTGGAGGCGGTGCGCGGAAGGCCCTGGGAAGAGGCACTGACGGCCGAGGTGCTGGAGCCGCTGGGGCTGGAACGCACGAGCGGAGAGCCGCAGGCGCCGCACGCGGGCGGCTGGGCGGTGCATCCCTGGGCGGACGTGATGATGCCCGAACCGCTGGAGGATCTGGGGCTGATGGCCGCGGCCGGCCGGCTGTGGTCCACGACCCGGGACCTGGCACGGTTCGCCGACTTCCTGCTGCGCGGTGACGAGCGCGTCCTGAGCGCCGAGTCCGTACGGGAGATGCGTACGGCGGCCTCGCCCCCGGAGCCCGGTCTCGCCGAGCTGGGATACGGGCTGGGCATGCAGCTGACGGCCGTCGGCGGGCGCAAGCTCGCGGGGCACAGCGGTTCGCTGCCCGGCTTCGTCGCGGGGCTGTGGCTGAGCGAGGCGGACGACGTGGCTGCGGTGGTGCTGGCGAACTGCACCTCGGGACTCCCGGCTTCGACGGTGGCCGCGGAGCTCGTGGGGATCGTGGCGGACGCCGAACCGCGCTTCCCACGGCCGTGGAGGCCGTTCCTGGAGTCGGACCACGTGCCGCTCGACCTGTGCGGCCCCTGGTACTGGGGGACTTCGGCCCAGGTGGTGCGCCTGACCGCGGACGGTCTGCTGGAACTGGGGCCAGCGGGCGGCAGCGGACGCACGGCCCGTTTCCGTGCCGAGCCGGACGGCAGCTGGACCGGCCTCTTCGGCTACTACGCCGGTGAGACGCTGCGGGCGGTGCGCCGTGCGGACGGCTCGGTGAGCCATCTCGACCTGGCGTCCTTCGTGTTCACCCGGGAGCCCTACGACACTGACGCCCCGGTGCCCGGCGGAGTGGACCCGCAGGGCTGGCGGGGCATCGGCTGACGGCTCCGGGCCGGTCAGGCGACGAGTTCACGTTCCAGCGGGGTACGGAAGCGCGGGGTGACACGGGCTTCTCCCACCCATGCGGCGAGCCGCGCGGCCTCGGTGGTGATCGCCTGCTCGGCTGCTGGGCCGGGACTGCCCAGCAGCCGCCAGACGATCTCCCCCTCGGAGCGCTGCGCCCAGCCGCCGACGATCTCGCCGTTCCACCACACGGTGGGGCCGATGTTGCCGGCGTAGTCGAACAGGGCACTGCGGTGGGCGGGGTCGAGGTGGAAGCCGCGGTCGGCCCAGCCCATGCCGGAGGGGTCCAGGGCGGGCAGCAGCGCCGCCCAGGGCTCCGGCGCCGGTTCGGGTCCGGTGTCTCCGGGGCCGACCAGGGCGGTGCTCCCGTCTTCGAGGCGGACCTGGTCCGGGCCCACGGCGGCGAGGGCCTTACGGACGTCCGTGAGGGTCCAGCCGGTCCACCACTTGAGGTCGGCCTCGGTCGCGGGACCGTACGCATGCAGCCAACGGCGGGCGATCTCGGTACGGGCGTCGGCGGCGGGCACGGCGGGCCAGGGGTCGGTGTGGACCCAGCGGTACTGGCTGGAGGTCCATGAACCGCGGGGTCGGTCGCGGCGGATCCGGCCGTCGGCGGCGAGCACCCGGATGACCCGGGTGGCGATCCCCTGCTCGGTCTCGTACTTCTTGCCGCGGCTGATGGTGATCTTCTGGCGCAGTGCGGGTACGGCCGCGGACAGCTGGCTGCCGGTGGAAGGGCCGTGTACGTCGAGGGCGTCGAGCGTGGCGGTCTCCGCCCGGGCGAGCCATGCGGCGTCGAGGCCCTGCCCGTCCTCGTCGAGGTGCTTGAGGAGGCTGCGGCGCTCCTTCACGGCGATCGCGCGGGCCGTGGAGGCGTCGACGTGCGGAGCGAGTTCAGCGGAGACCGCGAAGAGCGTGTTGCGCATACTGAGCAGACGCACGAGGCCGACCTCCTCGTAGAGCGCCCGCTCGATCACCTCGGGGCCGCCGGCGGCGAGGCGGGCCCGGGCCGAGAGGAAGACGGTCGCGGCGTCGGTGGCATGCAGGGCGACAACGGAGTCGGCGGTCTCGGTGACGGTCGCGGCGCGGGCAGACGGAGCCAGACGATGGCGCCGGCCGAGCCGGTGGCGTCGCTCGGCGGTGGTGACGAGAGGGAGGCTCATCCTCCCGATCGTAGGCCGGGCCACCCACACGGCGGCCCGGCGTGCCGGACCGTCCGGTCAGAGCTGGAGCTTGAACCCGACGTGCGAAGCGGTGAACCCGAGCCGTTCGTAGAAGCGGTGGGCATCGGTCCGGGTGGCGTCCGAAGTCAGCTGCACCAGCGTGCAGTTCTCGGCGCGGGACGTCTCGACGGCCCATTCGATGAACTGGGTGCCCAGGCCGCCACCGCGTTCGTCGGCGTGTACGCGGACGCCCTCGATGATGGAACGGGTGGCGCCCTTGCGGGAGAGTCCTGGGACGATCGTCAGCTGGAGGGTTCCCACGACACGGTCGCCGCGGACGGCGACGACCAGGTGCTGGTTCGGGTCCTCGGCGAGGCGCTTCAGGGCTGCGAGGTACGGGGCGAGGTCGTCCGGGGACTCGCGGGTGGCACCGAGTGGGTCATCGGCCAGCATGGCGACGATGGCGGGCACGTCGGCCTCGGTGGCCGGCCGGATCGTCAGCTCGGAAGTGTCGGTCATGATGCGTTCTCCTCTCAGCCGGCGGCCACGGTGAGCGGTGCCCACCGACGGGTCCAGTCGCCGGGCAGACCGGGGATGTCCCGGGTCATGACGGAGTTGAAGGCCACGGAGGCCAGGCCCCGGTCCTTGAGCCAGTCCAGGAGTTCCTCGTGCCGTACGTCGACATCGGTGCGCAGCGCCCGGTCCGTGCCGGCCGCGAGCGCGGTCACAAGCGACTGGGCGGTCGCGGTGTCATGCGCGATGAGCGGTCCGATGACCTGGGTGTCCACGTTGGGCCAGGCTGCGGCGTAGCCGGTGAGTGGCCCGCCCTGGGAGGGGCCCTCGGCGACGACCAGACGGTCGGCGAAGGCGGGCAGCCGGGTGATCATGTGCGTGCGGTCGGCGCCGAAGACCTCGGCGTCCAGCCGCAGGATGCGGGGGAGGTCCTCGGCTGTCGCCGGCCGTACCCGGGAGCTGCCGTATCCGCCGGGGGTGCCCTCGTGCCGGAACGCTCCTCTCAGCATCTCGGTGCGGCCGGTGGTCTCGAAGCCCAGTTCCTCGTAGAGAGGGCGGCCGTACGGAGTGGCGTGCAGGGTGAGCGGGACGTTCTTGAGTACGTCGTCGCAGACGTGGGTCATCAGACGGCGGCCCAGGCCCTGGCGGGCGTAGCGGTCGGCCACGAGGACCATTCCGATGGCGGCGAGCTCCGGCCCGGCATGGGTGTCGCCGTAGCGGGTGACGACGCAGGCGGCCGCGAGTCCCAGGCCGTCCGGGGCGTCCACGCCGTAGCCGTGTCCGGCGGCGAGGAGCAGACGCCACTTGTGTTCCTCGCGGAGCCATCCGCGATCTTCGGACAGGTCGGCGCAGCGGCGGAGATCGTCCACGGTCAGCGCCCGGATCGGTAGATCGGTGATGTGTGGTGGTGTCACCTGGCCCAGACTGGATCATGGACTGGGAGCCGTCCAGAGGGTTTGGGGTCGGATGTTTCACGTGAAACACCAGGTGCCCGGCACGGGGCCGCCGGACGGTGTTTCACGTGAAACACGGTGTTTCACGTGAAACGGACCGACTAATCTCGTGGGCTATGGCCCTCCTGCACCTCTTCGACCTCGATGGAACGCTGATGTACGGCTCGGCGGCGCCGGCCGAGATCTCCCGCCAGCTCGGGCTGAGCGCCGAGATCGCCGAGCTGGAACGGGCCTTCGGCGCGCAGGAGATGGGGCCGCACCAGTTCTCCGTGGCCGCCCACGCCCTCTGGGCCGAACTCACACCCGCGCATGTGCGGGCGGCGTTCGACGGGGCGCCCTGGCTCACGGGCATCCGGGACGTGTGGCAGGAGATCAGGGATCGCGGGGACTACTGCGCGGTGATCTCGCTGTCGCCTTCGTTCTTCGTGGAGCTGCTGCTGGAGTGGGGCGCGCATGCCGCGCACGGCTCCGTCTTCCCGGAGGTGCCGTTCACCCGTCCGGTGGAAGAGTCCGGGATCCTGACACCCGAGGGCAAGGTCAGGGTGGCGGACCGGCTCTGCGCGCAGTTCGGTGTGAGCCGGGCCGACTGTGTCGCCTACGGGGATTCGGTGACCGACGCGATGCTCTTCGAGGTGGTGCCGGTCTCGGTGGCGGTGAACGCGAGGCCCTACCTCGCCGAGCGCGCGACCCATGTCTACGAGGGCCGTGATCTGCGGGACGCATACCAGCTCGTGGGGCTGACGCGCCCGGGAGTTGACGCATCTTAGGAGGAAAGTGGGTTCGAAACGCGGACTTTCCGCGTTTTCCCGCAGGCCTCTGGGTCGGCTGGCACGCTGTGAAGCCCGGAACCACGGATTCACAGGCCGTGGCGTGTGCAGACCGACCGAGATGCTCGAAGCGAGGCACCGCATGGACGCTCCGCCCACCAGATCGGACAGACGCGAAGCGGCCCGGATATCCGGTCAGGGCGGTGCGATCGAGCCCTCACCGGATGCCGTACTCATCCGCCGGACCCTCGCGGAGATCGCCCCCGTCGCCGACAAGGTGACCTCGTACTTCTACGCTCTGGTGTTCACCGGGCACCCAGAAGTGCGCGACATGTTCCCCGCCGCTATGGACGTGCAGCGGGACCGGCTGCTGAAAGCCCTGCTGACCGCCGCCGAGCACATCGACGACCCCGCCGTCCTCGTCCCCTACCTGCGCCGACTGGGGGCGGGTCATCGCAAGTACGGCACGATGGCCGGTCACTACCCGGCGGTCGGTGAAGCCCTCGTCGGGGCACTGGCACGGTACGCGCAGTACAGCTGGGGGCCCGAGACACAGGCCGCCTGGGTACGGGCGTACACCGCGATCTCCCAGATCATGATCGACGCGGCGGCGGAGGAGGAGGCGAAGGCCCCCGCGTGGTGGCACGCCGAGGTGGTCTCCCACGATCTGCGCACCCCGGACATCGCGGTGCTGACCGTCCGCCCCGACCAGCCCTACGCCTTCCTCGCCGGCCAGTACACGAGCCTGGAGACCCCGTGGTGGCCACGGGTGTGGCGGCACTACTCCTTCGCCTCGGCGCCGCGCGGAGACGGATTGCTGTCCTTCCACGTCAAGGCCGTCCCCGCGGGCTGGGTCTCCAACGCGCTGGTGCGCCACGCACGCCCGGGAGACGTACTGCGCCTGGGGCCGCCGGCCGGTTCGATGGTGGTGGACCACACCACGGACAACGGCATGCTGTGCCTGGGCGGAGGCACCGGGATCGCGCCGATCAAGGCACTGATCGAGGACGTGGCCGAACACGGCGAGCGGCGGCCGGTGGAGGTGTTCTTCGGGGCCCGCAGCGACAGCGACCTCTACGACAAGGACACGCTGCTGGGGCTCCAGCGCTCGCACCCGTGGCTGTCGGTCCGCCCGGTGGTCGGCGACGGGCTGGCCGGACAGCTGCCGCACGCGGTGGGTGAACACGGGCCGTGGAGCTCGTACGACGCCTTCGTCTCCGGCCCGCCCGGAATGATCCGCAACGGAGTGGACGAACTCCTGCGGATCGGCATCCCCTGCGAACGGATCCGGTACGACGCGGTGGAGGAACTGGCCGGCGTCGCCGGCTGAGACCGGTGGCAGACCGCCGGTCTCAGCCCGGCCTCAGCCCAGGTCAGGAGCGTGCATCGCGCGGACACCCTCGATGTTGCCGTCGAGATAGTGCCGCAGGGACAGCGGGACGAGATGGACGGCGGCGATCCCCACCCGGCTGAAGGGCACGCGGACGATCTCGTACTCGCCCTCGGGCTCGTCGACCTCGGGGCCGTGCCGCAGGTTCGGGTCCATCGATTCGAGGCGGCAGACGAAGAAGTGCTGCACCTTCACGCCGGTCACCCCCCTGTCGGCGATGTGCTCGACGGTGTCGACGAAGCAGGGCACCACATCGGTGATCTTCGCGCCGAGCTCTTCGTGGACCTCCCGGTGGAGGGCGTCGACGACGGTGGCGTCCGAGGGCTCCACTCCCCCGCCGGGGGTGAGCCAGTACGGATCGACGCCGGGCCTGGTGCGTTTGATGAGGATCAGGTCGTCACCGTCGAGCAGGATCGCGCGGGCGGTGCGTTTGACCACGGGACGTTCGGTCATGGGAGAAGAGTGGCCCGCCGCTCCGCTTCTGAAACGCGCCATGGTCCGGAAAAAGACGGACTCACCAGTCCCCTGCGGCATCCAGCAGCCGGTCGTGCGCCCCGGCGAGGTGGGCGAGGGCCAGGCTCCCCGTCCGCACGACCAGGAACCAGGTGCGCAGCGGCGGCACCGCAGGCTCCGCCAGCGCCACGATCCGACCGCTGTCGAGGGCGTCCTGGCACAGGTAGCGGGGCAGGACGGCGAGCCCGGCGCCGGCCCGGACGCACTCCAGTACGGCCCGCAGGTCGGGCACGACCACGGTGGCGGCCAGGGACCTGGCATCGGGCAGTGCGTCGAAGACGGCGGCCCAGTAGCGGGTGACGAGCGGCAGGCTCTCGTGGACCTCTACCAGCGGGATGCCGTCCAGTGCGGCGGAACCCTCCGCACGCAACCGGTCCATGTCGACGAGGGCGGCCCAGTAGGGCGCGGCGACCAGGACGTGCTCCTCGTCGCACAGCGGGGTGGCCGTGAAGAGCCCGCCCCGGGGCTGGGCGGTGGTGACGACGAGGTCGTGGTGCCCGACGGCGAGCCCGTCCAGGGTCACCTCGTCATCGGTCTGCGGGGCGGCGCGCAGGGTATGGCCCTGGCCGACCAGGAGGGCCAGGGCGGGGAGCACGCGCAGGCAGAGGAACTCGGGAGGTCCGGCGACGTGGAGGGTGCGTAACGGGCCTACGGCCTCCCGCTCGGCCTCGGTGATCCGCAGCAGGGCGTCGAGGTGCGGGGCGGCCTTGTGGGCCAGCTCGTCGCCGACGGCGGTGGGGGTGACGCCACGGGCCCGGCGGTGGAAGAGCGGGCGCCCCAACTGCCGCTCCAGGGTGCGGATCTGGGAGGTCACGGCGGGCTGGGACAGTCCGAGGAGCGCGGCCGCGCGGGTGAACGAGCCGGCCCGGTGGACGGTGACGAAGGTGCGCAGCAGGGTCAGGTCCATCGCTGCACCTCTCGGTGGGGGCCTTCAACTATAAATATGCAGATAGCTCCCTGTCGTTATCGTGATTGGACTCTGACGCAGAGTCAACTAGCCTTGTCGCGTGGTTCTTCGCGCGCGGAACCCGGGGCGGTCCGAGCCACTAGGGGGGAGGCTCGGACCGCTTCACGCGACGACGGCCGTCCCCGGTTCAGCCCCCGGCACCCGCGTGGTCGAGAGCACGCAGCACGTCCGCGACCAGGTCCTCGGTGTCCTCGGCACCCGCTGAGAAGCGGATGAAGCCCTCCGGCACGGCGTCCCCGCCCCAGCGGCCGCGCCGCTCCGCGGTGGACCGGACTCCGCCGAAACTCGTGGCGTCCTCGACGAGGTGCAGAGCTGTCATGAACCGCTCCGCGTGAGCGCGGTCGGGCAGGGTGAAGGAGACCACCGACCCGAAGCCCCGCATCTGCCGGGCGGCCGTCTTGTGGGAGCGGTCCGTGGGAAGCCCCGGGTAGCGCAGTCCGCTCACGTCCGTCCGGTGTGCCAGCGCCTCGGCGACGGCCAGGGCGTTGGCCCACTGGCGCTGCGCGCGCAGCTGGATCGTGGCCAGGGAGCGGTGGGCGAGCCAGGCCTCCATGGGACCAGGGATGGCACCGACGATCTTGCGCCACCGCCGGACGCGGGCGGCGAGCTCCGGATCGCGGCAGACGACGTATCCGAGCAGCACGTCACCGTGGCCGGTGAGGCCCTTGGTGCCGCTCGCCACCGAGAAGTCCGCCCCCAGCTCCAGGGGCCGCTGCCCGAGCGGGGTGGCCAGGGTGTTGTCGACGGCGACCAGCGTCCGGCCGGCATGCGCCGCGTCCACGAGGCGGCGTACGTCGCACACGTCGAGCCCTGGGTTGGACGGGGTCTCGATCCACAGCAGCCGGGCCCCTTCGAGGACCGCGAGCTGGGCGTCGTCGCCGGTCGGAGCGGTGCGCACGTGGATCCCGTACGCCTCCAGCTGCTCGCGCAGCAGGGGCAGGGCCTGGTAGCCGTCGTCGGGCAGGACGACGGTGTCGCCGGTGTGCGCCTGCGAGAGGAGCACGGCGGAGACCGCCGCCATGCCGGAGGCGAAGACGATCGTGTGCACGTCCTCGCCGGGGGCCTCCAGTTCCCCGATCGCCCGTTCCAGCAGCGTCCAGGTGGGATTGGTGTCGCGGCCGTAGGCGTACGGGCCTTCGACGTCGCCGGGGAGGTGGAAGTGGGCGGCGAAGACCGGTCCGGGCAGAGGCGGTTCGTTCTTGACGGCCTCGGGCAGTCCGGCCCGGACCGCTCGTGTGCCGTCGCCGAGCACGGCAGCTCCGGCTCCGGTCTCCCGCTTCTCGTGCTTCTCGTGGGTCTCCTGCGTCTTCTGCGGGGCGTGTTCGTTCACGCGGTGTGCTCCTTCACGGCGGCGCGTACGGCATCCGACAGGCCGGGGCAGGCTCGATCAGGTCGAGCACTGCTCGAACCCGTCGGCCGTCACGAGCCTGTTCAGTCCTTGTCGGGCAGGACCATGTTCACGGCCCAGGAGACGATGGAGATGATCAGTCCGCCCAGGAGCGCGGTCCAGAAGCCGTCGACATGGAAGCTGAGATCGAGCTGCGTGGCCAGCCACGAGGTCAGCAGCAGCATCAGGGCGTTCACGACAAGGGTGAACAGGCCGAGGGTGAGGATGAACAGCGGCAGCGAGAGCAGCTTCACCAACGGCTTGACGAGCAGGTTGACCAGGCCGAAGACCAGCGCGACCAGGATCAGGGTGAGCGCCCGTCGGCCCGTGCTGCTGCCGTCGTCGAGGGTGATTCCGGAAAGCAGCCAGATGGCGACGGCCAGGGCCGCCGCGTTGGCGAGCGTCTTGACTACGAAATTCGTCATGGGTCTGATCGTGGCAGAGAAGATCCCGGTGGGACATCCGCAGATCAGCGGATGCAAGGGAACGATCGAGTACAAGGGGCACAACGACGATGAAAGCCTTCCGGCTTGACGAACTCGAAGCGGAGCGGGCCGCGAACGACGGCGCATATCTGCAGTTCCTGCGCGAACGGAACATGTCGGTCGGGCTGTACGCGCTCGACGCCGGACAGACCGACCCCCAGCTGCCGCACCGGCAGGACGAGGTGTACTTCGTCGTCAGCGGCCGGGCCTCGATCACGGTCGGGGAGGAGACGACGACCGTGGCACGTGGCAGCGTCGTCTACGTCCCGGCGGGGGTCGCGCACAAGTTCCACCACATCACCGAGGACCTGAAGGTGATGGTGGTGTTCTCCCCGCCGGAGGGCTGAGCGGCGCGGCCGGATGAGGGGCGCGGCCCTGATCCCCCTAAGGGGCGGATCAGGGGACTCCGGGGGCTCGCGGGCCCCGATACGGGGTCCTGGACTCCTAGCATCGAGAGCAGGAAGCAGCAGACGAGGTCACGGACGAGGAAGAGGTCGAGGACATGGACGGCATCCGAGAGATATTCGCAGGTATGCCCTGGTGGGTTAAGTGGGTGGCGGTCCCGCTGCTGGCGCTCTTCGTCTTCGGCGGCGTGATCACCAGCATCCTGGGCGCGCTCATCGGGTTCGTCTTCAAGCTGCTCCTCTTCGCCGGCCTCGTCGGCGGCCTGATCTTCGTCGTGAAGAAGTTCAGCGGCGGCGGCTCGAAGTCCTCCTCCGGCGAGTGGTAGTTCGGAGCGGTCCGGGCGGACCGGGGATTGAGCCAGGTGAGGGAACCTGACCCGCTGAACGGCTCACATCCCCGGAATCGGTGGATAGAGTGGCAATCTATGCTGTTCCCTGGGCACCGAGAGCCCGTACCACCGCTCCGACCTGCCGCCCTGACCTGCGGCGACGCAAGCGAGCCGCCGAGTACGACCCCCAGGAGCGACGGCACGCGCGGGGGCGGCCCCCGCAGGGCGGGCCTCCCCAAAGGCCCGCCGCCACGCCTGGGGGTGAGCTGTGTCTCCGGTCCACAATGCCGGTGTGCCGACTCTGATCGGTTCGGTGCAGCGCGCGCTGAGGCTGCTCGAAGCAGCGGGGGCCCATAGCGGGGGAGCCCCGGCAAAACAACTGGCGCGCGAGGCCGGGCTCCCGCTTCCCACCGCGTACCACCTGCTGCGCACACTGACGCACGAGGGTTATCTGCGCAGGGTGCGCGGAGTGTTCGTGCTGGGCGAGGCCGCAGAGCGGCTCGCCCGTGGGGGACTCCAGCAGAAACGTCGCAGCATGATCCTCGACTCGCTCGCGTACTTCCGCGACACGGTGGGGGCGCCCGTCTACTTCGCGGTCTACCGCGAGGGCGAGATCGAGGTCGTGGGTGTCTCGGACACTCCGGCCAGCCCGGCCTGCGAGGAGTGGGCCGACTTCCGGGCGACCGGCCATGCGCACGCCATCGGACAGTGCCTGCTCGGGCAGCTCGACGAGAAGACGCGCAAGGACTACTACGACCGTCATCCGGTCGAGGCCATCACCCCCTACACCGTCCGCGATCTACGGTCGTTGGAAAACCGGATCGGGACGCTGGGGCGAATGCAGCCGGTGATCGAACGTCAGGAATATGCCCTCGGCACCATCTGCGCAGCCATCCCCATTACGGCCGGCGATACGGTCGCGACGATGGCCATTTCTCTCCCTCTCCACCAAGAAGAGCGATTGCTCTATGTAGTCAATCGGCTACGGAGTGAAGTAGGCGCGCTGTTGAGCACCCTCTCGTTCTCTATCAGTATCTGAAAACTCACTCCTTGTGATCTGCTACCGCTTCCACCACTCTTGTCAAGTGGGTCCTGGGGGATCATTCCTGGCCACTTCAACTACAGCGGGGTAGTCAATGCGCGAGTCGGTACAGGCAGAGGTCATGATGAGCTTCCTCGTTTCCGAGGAGCTCTCGTTCCGGATTCCGGTGGAGCTCCGGTACGACGCACGCGACCCCTACGCGGTCCGCCTGACCTTCCACCTTCCCGGAGACGCGCCCGTGACCTGGGCATTCGGCCGGGAGCTCCTCCTCGACGGCATCAACAAGCCATGCGGTGACGGCGATGTGCACATTGCCCCCACCCACCCGGAAGACCTGTCCGACGTCCACATCCGCCTTCAGGTCGGTGGCGACCGGGCCCTGTTCCGCGCCAGCGCGGCGCCGCTCGTCGCGTTCCTCGACCGTACAGACCGGATCGTTCCGCTCGGACAGGAGCGCAACTTGGGCGACTTCGAGGAGAACCTCGACGAGGCTCTCGACAGGATCCTCGCCGAATCGCAGCAGAACGAGCAGAACGCCGGCTGACCGGCTGCTTGACCGGCCGCCTGATCGGCCGACGGACCGGCTGACCCGCTGATCTGCGGTCGACCGCCCGATCCGCCGCCCGGTCCGCCGCCAGGTCCGTCAGGCGCTCAGCGCTTGCGCCGTCGGCCCCGGCCGCGCACCGGCCCCGTGGCCGGGGCGCCCGCCGAGGCCGGCGAGGATCCCGGTCGGTCGGCGGAAACCACCAGCGCGGCCAGCGCCGTTGTCACGGGGACCGAGGCCACCAGGCCGATCGAGCCCACGAGGGTCCGTACGATCTCCTCCGCCACCAGCTCGCTGTTGGCCACCGACCCCATACTGCTGTTCGCGATCGAGAACAGCAGGAGAAGCGGCAGTGCGGCACCCGCGTAGGCCAGCACCAGGGTGTTGACCACTGACGCGATGTGGTCACGGCCGATCCTGATGGCCGCCCGGTAGAGGGCGCGCGACCCCATCGAGGGGTCCGCGTGGTGCAGTTCCCACACGGCCGACGTCTGCGTGACCGTCACGTCGTCAAGCACGCCCAGCGATCCGATGATCACGCCTGCGAGCAGCAAACCGCTCATGTCGATGTCCGGGTACAGCCCGTGGATCAGCCCGGTGTTGTCGTCGGTGTTGCCGCTGAGGAACGCCCAGTCGATGAACCCCGAGCCGAGCAGCCCGATCAACGACAGCGAAACGAGCGTGCCCAGGACGGCCACCGACGTACGGGCGGTCAGCCCGTGGCACATGTAGAGCGCGATCAGCATGATGGCGCTCGCCCCGACCACCGCGACGACCAGCGGGTTCGAACCCTGCAGGATGGCCGGGAGGATGAAGAGGGTCAGCACGCCGAAGCTGACCACCAGCGCGACCAGCGCGAACAGCCCCCGCATGCGCCCGACGAGTACGACCGCGGCCGCGAAGATGCCGGCCAGCAGGGCCATCGGGAGCTTGCGGTTCACGTCGATCACCGAGTACTGGAGGTCACGGGGGGCGTCCGGCGCGTACGCCACCACCACCTCCTGGCCGTCCTCCAACTGCCGTGGCGCACCCGGCTGGACGACCTCCACGAAGGTGCGTCCCTTGTCCGGGCCGGTCGTGACCTCGACGGTCGCCTTCTTGCAGTCACCGGTCTGCGCGGCCTGCGCCCCGCTGCCCCCGGGGGCCGAGGGGGACCCGGTCGTCGGCACCTGCGCGGCGTTCACGGACTTGCAGTCGACCTGTTCGATCGAGGTCACCACGCCCTGCTGGGTCTGCCGGTCGAACCCCACCCCCGTACGTTCGTGGCCGGGAGCGCCGCCCGGCCAGAGCACCACCATGCCGACGAAGACGGCCACGGCGAAGGGGATCAGTACGGCGGCGATGACCCTGCGGAGGTGTTTCGAGACGGGGGCTGCCGGACCGTGGCCATGACTGTGGCCGTGGCCGTGGCCGTGGCCGTGGGACCCACCCGGAGGGTGCCCGTCGGCGTGACTGCCGGCGTGGTCGTCGGAGTGCCCGTCGGACGGTCCGGGGTGCGCATGCGCGTGGCCGTTGTGGCCGTGGGGCTCTGTGTGCTCGATGGGGGGCTGCGGCGAGGGCGTCACCAGCAGATCATCGCAAGAGATGAGGGGGCCCACTGTTCAGCACGCCATGGATGACGCTAGCGTGGGGGCACCTTTGCACAACGCGGGAGCTCGGAGCACCGGGCTGAGAGGACGCTGATCACCGTACGGGCATCACCGATGCGTACGGGAAGAGGCTGCGTCGACCGCCGAACCTGTTACCGGGTAATGCCGGCGTAGGGAGATCAGGTCTCATGACCATTCAGGACGCACGCACGCCTGCCGTCAGCCAGGACGCCGACGGCCAGACCGAGCGCCAGCCCGGCTGGCACAAGGGATACCTGGCGGGCTCCCGGCCCGACCTCCGGGTGCCGGTCCGCCAGGTCCACCTCACCAACGGCAAGGACGTGACGCTGTACGACACGTCCGGTCCGTACACCGACCCGCAGATCGAGACCGACGTCCGCCGTGGTCTCGCGCCTCTGCGCGAGAACTGGATCATCAGCCGCGGGGACACCGAGGAGTACGCGGGCCGCCCCGTGCGCCCCGAGGACGACGGCATCAAGCACACCTCGCCGCGCGGCGGCCTCAAGAACCTCGACGCGGTCTTCCCGGGCCGCCCCCGCCAGCCCCGCCGCGGCCGTGGCGGGGCCGCCGTCACGCAGCTCGCGTACGCCCGCCGTGGCGAGATCACCCCGGAGATGGAGTACGTCGCGATCCGCGAGAACGTCTCCCCCGAGGTCGTCCGTGAGGAGATCGCCGCAGGTCGCGCCGTGCTCCCTGCGAACGTGAACCACCCCGAGATCGAGCCGATGATCATCGGCAAGCGGTTCCTGGTGAAGGTCAACGCCAACATCGGCAACTCCGCGGTCACCTCCTCCATCGAGGAGGAGGTCGACAAGATGACCTGGGCGACCAAGTGGGGCGCCGACACGGTCATGGACCTCTCGACCGGCCGCAACATCCACACCACCCGCGAGTGGGTGCTGCGCAACTCGCCTGTCCCGATCGGCACCGTTCCGCTCTACCAGGCGCTGGAGAAGGTCGACGGCCGGGCCGAGGACCTGACCTGGGAGATCTACAAGGACACGGTCATCGAGCAGGCCGAGCAGGGCGTCGACTACATGACGGTCCACGCCGGCGTGCTGCTGCCCTACGTGCCGCTGACGGCCCGCCGCAAGACCGGCATCGTCTCGCGCGGTGGCTCGATCATGGCCGCGTGGTGCCTGGCGCACCACAAGGAGAACTTCCTCTACACGAACTTCGAGGAGCTCTGCGAGATCCTCGCGACGTACGACGTCACGTACTCCCTCGGTGACGGCCTGCGCCCCGGCTCGATCGCGGACGCCAACGACGCGGCCCAGTTCGCCGAGCTGAAGACGCTGGGCGAGCTCAACACGATCGCCAAGCGGCACAACGTGCAGACGATGATCGAGGGCCCGGGCCACGTCCCGATGCACAAGATCAAGGAGAACATCGACCTCCAGCAGGAGATCTGCGAGGAGGCGCCGTTCTACACGCTCGGTCCGCTGACCACGGACGTCGCGCCCGCGTACGACCACATCACCTCGGGCATCGGCGCCGCGATGATCGCCTGGTGGGGCACCGCGATGCTCTGCTACGTCACGCCCAAGGAGCACCTGGGTCTGCCCAACCGCGACGACGTGAAGACCGGCGTCATCACCTACAAGATCGCGGCGCACGCCGCGGACCTGGCCAAGGGGCACCCGGGCGCGCAGGAGTGGGACGACGCCCTGTCCGACGCGCGGTTCGAGTTCCGCTGGGAGGACCAGTTCAACCTGGCCCTCGACCCGGACACGGCCCGCGAGTTCCACGACGAGACCCTCCCGGCGGAGCCGGCCAAGACCGCGCACTTCTGTTCCATGTGCGGTCCGAAGTTCTGTTCGATGAAGATCTCGCAGGACATCCGCCGTGAGCACGGGGGCGACCTGAAGGCGGACGAGATCCAGGCGGGCATGGCGGAGAAGTCCGCCGAGTTCGCGGCCTCGGGCAACCGCGTCTACCTGCCGCTGGCCGACTGACCGCGGGAAGCGCGGCAAGCGCAGGAACGGTACGGGACGGACCCGCGACCCATGGGGGGAGCCGCGGGCCCGTCCGTCGTACGAGCCGGGCCCCGACCCGGTCCCAGGTCCTCCCCCATGAGGCGCCGCGTTCCGTCCCCCGCACCGGGCGGCGGCACCGTCATTCCGGATCGCGTTCCGGTCCGCCGAAGTCCGGACTCGTGAAGTCCGGAGGTGTGTAGCCGGGCCGCGGGCTCTCCGGTGGGGAGCCCGGGCTGGTGAAGTCGGGCCTGCTGTACCCCAGGTTGGGGATGCGGCCGGCCGCCGGTGTGCGTGGGGTGGGAAAGCCCGGGCCTGTGCTCGGGTCGGCCAGCGCGTCCCGCAGGAAGGGCATGATGCCGCGCTCCAGCAGGGCGTGCCGCCAGGCCTCGCGGGCCCGTGCGACCTCGTCGGGTATCGCCTCCGTCTCGTCCGCCGCCACCTCGGTCGAGCTGTTGCGGACGGCCGTCACCAGCAGGCCGATCACGGCGAAGAGCAGGGCGGCCGCGGTCAGCCCGCCGAAGAGCCAACCCGCCGTCAGCATGGTTTCGGCGAAGGCCGGTTCGGGCTCGATCATCTTCAGGATGTAGCCCACGAGCAGGAAGATCAGCATGGCGGTGCCGGCCAGGACCGGTGCGAGGACCGCGACCACGGCGCTGATGCCCGCGCCGCCGCCGTCGCCCTGGGTGTCGTCCTCCGCGCCCGTCGTGCCGGGCGCGTGCAGTACCTCGTCGCGTCGTTCCTCGCGGACCTTCACGTAGTGGCCGTACTCGGCGGCGGCCGCCGCCGCCAGCAGGGCGCTGGCCCCCTGGGCCATGGTGCGCAGCTGTTCGGCGTTCAGCCGTTCGCCGAGGGTGGCGAGTTCGGGCCGCTCGTGTGCGGCGCGCAGTGCCTCGTCGACGAGCCGGTCGAACTCCGGTCGGTCTTCGGTCAGCAGGTGCGGAGCGCTGGTCATGTGCATCCCCCGATGCTCCGTAGAAGCCGGTATGCCCGCGTAGACCCGGGCGCCGGCACAAACGGAGGAGAGCCTGCTACGGATAGAGCGATGGTAGAGCGCCCACGCCACGCCGTGACAGGGGCTTTCCGGAAATACCCCTCTCCGTAAGCTCTCAGTCGCTCAGCGGAAGTTGTACGACGAGCAGTTTGCCCGCCATCGTCACCCCGCCGTCCATCGCGATGGCGAGGCCCTCCGCGTACACGTGCGGGCCGTCCACGGCCTCGGGTCCGCGCGATTCGTCGCCGTCCTCGGTGCCCACTTCGCCGAGCAGGTACGGGATGGGGCTGTGGCCGTGGACGACGCGGCTGCCGCCGTAGGTGTCGAGGAGCTCGCGTACGGCTGCAGGTCCCGTTCCCTCGTCGCGGAAGGCGAACCGCTTCGTGAACTTGCGGAAGAGGTCCCAGGTGATGTCCGCGTCGCCGCGGTTGAGCAGTTCGTGGATCGTGTCGTTGACGTCCTCGATGGAGTCGCCGTAGTCGAGGTAGGCCGTGGTGTCGGAGTGCAGCAGGAGGTGGCCCTCCTCCAGGACGGCCGCGTCCAGGCGGGACATCCACTGCAGGTGGACGTCCTGCAGGCGCTCCATGTCGGTGCGCTGGCCGCCGTTGAGGAGCCAGGCGGCCTGGAAGGTGGCGGTTCCGGCGCCGGAGACGACCGGGGTGTCGCCGAACCGCTTGGCGCCGATGAGCAGGAGTTCGTGATTGCCCATCAGGGCCTTGCAGTAGCCGCCCGCGGCGGCGGCTTCGGCGGACAGCCGCATGACGAGGTCGATGACGCCGATGCCGTCGGGGCCGCGGTCGGTGAAGTCGCCGAGGAACCAGAGGCGGGCGTTGCCGGCGGACCAGCGGCGCTCCGCGTCGATCAGGCCCTGGGCGTGGAGTTCGGTGACGAGCTCGTCGAGGTAGCCGTGGACGTCGCCGACGACGTAGAGCGGGCCGGGGCCCCCGGGCTGGTCCTGGGGCACGTACTGGACCTGGACGGTGTCACCGGGGCCGCCGAGTGCGCCGCGGCCGATGACGGGCAGGTCCCGGTAGGTCGGGGTGTAGCCCTCCGGTTCGTCCAGGTCGGGGCCCTGGGGCGCCGCGTGCGCCGGTTCGGCGTCGGGGTGGGCGTGGAGGCGCTGCTCGGGGTACGGAGGCTGCTGCGCGGGCTGCTGCGGTACGACCGGCGGCTGCGGCTGCACCTGCTGCTGGTGCGGTGCGGCCGGCCGGTGCGTGGGAGCCTGCGGCGGGTAGCCGGGCTGCGGGGGCACGTGGGGCGCGCCGTCCTCGTAGTACGCCGGGTACTCGCCGTAGACCAGCGGCTCGCCGTAGGCCGGAGGCTCGGCGGGCAGCCCCGTGGACGTGGACACGGCGTACAGGGCGGGTTCGGTATCGGGAACCCGGAAGTCCCGCAGCGTGTCCGTCCGCATCGCGGGTCCCTGACCGGCCCCCTGAGTCATCGACCCCTCCACCACCGTCGCGCTGCCGTACACCTGCGGACCCCCCTGACCTCCAGGGAGGAGGGTCCGTGATGTCGTGCGCCCATCATAGGAATGCGGCTCGCGCTCTGTGACGCACCAGGGGTGGTGAATCCTTTACGGAGCGGATCGTTCCTACCGTTTTCTCCCGATATCGGCGTAGCTGAAATCCTCGGCCGGTCCTTGGTCGGTGCTCGGATGGTCCCCAGACGGTCCTCGGTCAGCCGCTCGGCAGGCCGACCGGACGGTCTGTCGGTCAGTCCTGGGCCGGCGAACGGGGCGGGCTGACGGTCGTGCGGGGCTGCCTGCGCTGTGACGACGTACGGATGATGAGCTCGGTCGGGACGACCTGCTCGACCGGCCGTCCGGTGTTCACGCCCTCGATCGCGTCGATGAGGAGCTGCACGACGGCGGTGCCGATGCGGCGGGGCTTGAGGGACAGGGTGGTGATGGGCGGCTCGGTGTTCGCGTAGACGGTGGACTCGCTGCAGCACACGAGCAGCAGGTCCTCGGGGACGCGCAGGCCGTAGCGGCGGGCGGCGGCGAGCAGATCGGTGCCGTTGGGGTCGAAGAGCCCGTAGACCGCGTCGGGCCGGTCGGGGCGGGCGAGGAGCCGGTCGGCGGCGACGGCACCCGCGCACGGGTCGTGGGCGGGGTAGGACTCGTAGACGGGGTCCTGGCCGACGCGCTCGCACCAGCTGAGGTAGGCGGTCGTGGAGAGCCGGGTGTAGGTGTCGGTGGTGGTTCCGGTCAGCAGTCCGATCCGGCGGGCGCCGGCGGCGGCGAGGTGGTCGAGCAGGCCGAGTACGGCGGCCTCGTGGTCGTTGTCGACCCAGGCGGTGACGGGGAGGGAGCCTGCGGGGCGGCCGTCGGAGACCACGGGCAGACCTTGGCGGACCAGTTCGGTGACGACGGGATCGTGGTCGGAGGGGTCGATGACGACGGTGCCGTCGAGGGCGACGTTGGACCACACGTCGTGGCGGGAGGTGGCGGGGAGGATGACCAGGGCGTAGCCGCGGGCGAGCGCGGCGGAGGTGGCAGCCCTGGCCATCTCGGCGAAGTAGGCGAATTCGGTGAAGGTGAAAGGTTCATCCCCGTACGTCGTCACGGTCAGGCCGATGAGGCCGGACTTGCCGGTACGGAGCGTGCGGGCGGCGGCCGACGGGCGGTATCCCAGCCGGTCGGCCACTTCGCGAACGTGGCGGCGGGTGGCGTCGGGCAGCCGTCCCTTGCCATTGAGCGCGTCGGAGACGGTCGTGATGGAGACGCCGGCCGCTGCGGCCACGTCCCTGATGCCGGCCCGGCCCTGTCGGCCGGCGGCCCGCCGGGTGGTCTCGGTCCGGCTCACCTGATGCTTCCCTGCTGCTGTCATGGCGAGCCGATAGTAGGGCTCGGCGGGGAGGGTGGTCTGCGTGCATATGCAGGCGTTGACAGGCACGTTTCTGCATGGTTCGCCACCCCCAATGACCTTGGAAATGAAGGTGTTTGATCGCTGAGGGTGATCGTGGGGCTTGTCGTCGGGTCCGGGCATGCCAAAACGATGCGATCTCGGGCCGTTCTCAACTCACCTGCACGAGGGATGCGCGCCACGGCGCAGGCCACCGGCGCACGCATATATGCGTGCGCTCCCCCGCATTCCTGGCGCCCCCATTCTCGGAACGGCGGAATCCTCATAAGGTGAGGAGTATTGAGTCGACGGCGACGTCGTACGGGACGGTCGAGGAGGACCTGCGGTGAGCGAGAAGAGCCCGAAGCTGCGCGCCGAGCTGGACGGCATTCCGACATACAAGCCCGGCAAGCCGGCTGCCGCGGGAGGGCCTGTCGCGTACAAGCTGTCCTCGAACGAGAACCCGTACCCGCCGCTGTCCGGCGTGCTGGAGACCGCGGTCGCTGCCGCCGGGAACTTCAACCGGTACCCCGACATGGCCTGCACCGGTCTCGTGAACGAGCTCGCCGAGCGCTTCGGCGTGCCGGTCGAGCACATCGCCACGGGCACCGGCTCGGTCGGAGTGGCCCAGTCGCTGATCCAGTCGGCCGCCGGCCCGGGCGACGAGGTGATCTACGCCTGGCGCTCCTTCGAGGCGTACCCGATCCTCACGCAGATCTCGGGCGCCACCTCGGTGCAGGTCCCGCTGACCGACGGCGATGTGCACGACCTGGACGCGATGGCCGCGGCGATCACCGACCGGACGCGCCTGATCTTCGTCTGCAACCCGAACAACCCCACCGGTACGGCCGTGCGCCGCGCCGAGCTGGAGCGCTTCCTGGACCAGGTGCCCTCGGACGTCCTGGTGGTCCTGGACGAGGCGTACCGCGAGTTCGTGCGCGACGCGGACGTACCGGACGGCATCGAGCTCTACCGCGACCGCCCGAACGTCGCCGTGCTGCGTACGTTCTCCAAGGCGTACGGGCTGGCCGGCCTGCGGGTCGGTTTCGCGGTGGCGCACGAGCCGGTGGCGGCGGCGCTGCGCAAGACGGCGGTGCCCTTCGGTGTGAGCCAGCTCGCGCAGGACGCGGCGGTGGCCTCGCTGCGCGCCGAGGACGAGCTGATGGGCCGCGTCGGGGCGCTGGTGAGCGAGCGCACGCGGGTGCACGAGACGCTGGTCGCCCAGGGCTGGACCGCACCGGACACGCAGGCGAACTTCGTGTGGCTGCGGCTGGGGGAGCGGACCGCCGAGTTCGCGGAGGCCTGCGACAAGGCCGGTGTGGTGGTCCGGCCCTTCGCGGGCGAGGGCCTGCGGGTCACGATCGGTGAGACCGAGGCGAATGACCTCTTCCTGCACACGGCCGAGGCGTTCTTCAAGGAGCTCTGAGCGTCACCGGGCCCCGGTCGTACAGGGACCGGCGGCCCGTGGGGCGCCGGAGGCGGTGACGGCCTCGGGCCTCGGACCTCGGGCGGGCGTCAGGCGAGTTCCACGCGGACGGGGTCGCCGTCGCGGACGGTGGACAGCAGGCGGGGGTCGCCGTCGAAGGAGCCGAGCACGTTGCACGGGCTCGCGAGGCGGCTCTCGCCTCCGCGTGAGATGGGCGTGGGGCCGTAGGGCAGGGCGAGAGCGTCGCCCTCGGTCCAGAACGCGACCGTGCCGGGCTCGACGACCTGCCGGGCGTCGTGCTCCAGAGCGACGCAGACCCCGGTGTCGAAGTAGACCTCCTCGCCCCAGGTGTGGGCGGAGGCGGAAATCGGAAGGGCCTCGGCCAGCGCCTTGCTGGTCGGGGTCTCGTCGAGGGTTGCGGTGAGCTGGCCCGCGGGCCAGGAGATTCGTATCTGCATGAGCCGCATTCAACAATCTGTTGAATCGATTGGCTAGAGGGGTACCCCGCTCGAAGGTGGCCGAGAGTGGTACGACATAATGCTTGTGAATGTGAACGCGTTCACAAGCGTGTCCTGCTTCCTCCCGGTATGGAAGGAACCCGCCAGGCAGACTGCGGCTGTGACCACGGCGACGACAAGGAGAAGACGACGTGGACCTAGCTTTGGCGCCGGAGACATTGGCGCGATGGCAGTTCGGCATTACGACCGTCTACCACTTCCTCTTCGTGCCCCTGACGATCTCGCTCGCCGCCCTGACGGCGGGCTTGCAGACGGCATGGGTGCGTACCGAGAAGGAGAAGTACCTCAGAGCCACGAAGTTCTGGGGAAAGCTCTTCTTGATCAATATCGCGATGGGTGTCGTCACCGGCATCGTCCAGGAGTTCCAGTTCGGCATGAACTGGTCCGACTATTCGCGATTCGTCGGCGACATCTTCGGGGCTCCCCTGGCCTTCGAGGCGCTGATCGCCTTCTTCTTCGAGTCGACCTTCATCGGTCTGTGGATCTTCGGCTGGGACAAGCTGCCGAAGAAGATCCACCTGGCGTGCATCTGGATGGTGTCCATGGGCACCGTCCTGTCCGCGTACTTCATCCTGGCGGCCAATTCCTGGATGCAGCACCCGGTCGGGTACCGCATCAACGAGGAGCGGGGCCGGGCCGAGCTCACGGACTTCTGGCTCGTGCTGACCCAGAACACCGCGCTCACCCAGTTCTTCCACACCATCACGGCCGCCTTCCTCGTCGGTGGCGCGTTCATGGCGGGGATATCCGCCTTCCACCTGGCGCGCAAGAAGCACGTCCCCGTGATGCGGAGTTCGCTGCGCCTCGGCCTGGTCGTCATGATCATCGCCGGTATGGGCACGGCGATCAGCGGTGACCTGCTCGGCAAGGTGATGTACAAGCAGCAGCCCATGAAGATGGCCGCCGCGGAGGCGCTCTGGGACGGCGAGGCGCCCGCGCCCTTCTCCGTCTTCGCCTACGGGGACGTCGACAAGGGCCACAACAAGGTGGCGATAGAGATCCCCGGCCTGCTGTCCTTCCTGGCCAACGACGACTTCACCTCCTTCGTCCCGGGCATCAACGACGTCAACAAGGCGGAGCAGGAGAAGTACGGCCCCGGCGACTACCGGCCCAACATCCCCGTCGCCTACTGGGGCTTCCGCTGGATGATCGGCTTCGGCATGGCCTCTCTCGGCATCGGGGTGCTGGGCATGTGGCTGACCCGCAGGAAGTTCCTGCTGCCGCCGGGCCTGCGTACCGGGGAGGACGAGGTCCCCCACCTGGTGCTCTTCAAGAAGCCGCTGAGCCCGAAGTTCGCCAACCTGTACTGGATCGTCGCGCTCTGGACGATGGGCTTCCCGCTCATCGCCAACTCCTGGGGCTGGATCTTCACCGAGATGGGCCGCCAGCCCTGGGTGGTCTACGGCGTCCTGCGCACCAGGGACGCTGTCTCGCCGAACGTGTCCCAGGCCGAGGTGCTCACCTCGATGATCGGCTTCACGCTGCTGTACGCCGTGCTGGCCGTGATCGAGGTCAGGCTCATGGTCAAGTACGTCAAGGCCGGTCCGCCCGAACTGACCGAGGCAGACCTCAACCCGCCCACCAGGATCGGCGGGGACGACAAGAACCCCGACCGGCCGATGGCCTTCTCGTACTGAGGCAGAGGAGCGCCCACCATGCAACTCCACGATGTCTGGTTCGTACTCATCGCCGTCCTGTGGACCGGCTACTTCTTCCTGGAGGGCTTCGACTTCGGGGTCGGTGTCCTGACCAAGCTGCTCGCCCGTGACCGCACTGAGAAGAGGGTCCTGATCAACACGATCGGGCCCGTGTGGGACGGGAACGAGGTCTGGCTGCTCACCGCGGGCGGTGCCACCTTCGCCGCTTTCCCCGACTGGTACGCGACCCTCTTCTCGGGCTTCTACCTGCCACTGCTGCTCATCCTGATCTGCCTCATCATCCGCGGCGTCGCCTTCGAGTACCGGCACAAGCGCCCAGAGGACCGGTGGCAGACCAACTGGGAACACGCGATCTTCTGGACCTCGCTGATCCCCGCGTTCCTGTGGGGCGTCGCCTTCGCCAACATCGTGCGCGGCGTCAAGATCGACGAGAACAAGGAGTACGTCGGCAGTCTCCTGGACCTGCTGAACGTCTACTCGATCCTCGGCGGACTGGTCACCCTCACCCTGTTCACGTTCCACGGCGCGGTCTTCACCTCGCTCAAGACCGTCGGAGACATCCGGGACCGTTCGCGGAAGCTGGCGACCCGGCTGGGCGCGGCCACCGCTGTGCTGGCCCTGGTCTTCCTGCTCTGGACCCAGGTCTCACAGGGTGACGGAAAGAGCCTGATCGCGATGATCGTCGCGGTGCTGGCACTGGTAGGGGCCCTGGGATTCAACCTGGCCGGCCGCGAGGGATGGTCGTTCGCCCTGTCCGGGGTCACCATCGCGGCGGCCGTCGCGATGCTCTTCCTCACGCTCTTCCCGAACGTCATGCCGTCCTCGCTGAACGAGGCGTGGAACCTCACGGTCACCAACTCCTCGTCCAGCGCGTACACCTTGAAGATCATGACCTGGTGTGCGGCGGTGGCCACCCCGCTCGTCCTGCTCTACCAGGGCTGGACGTACTGGGTGTTCCGCAAGCGGATCGGGACCCAGCACATCGTCGATGTGCACTGAATCCTCGCGACGTATGACCCGCCCGTCCGGCTGACGACCTCCCCGAGGGGATGTTTCACGTGAAACCGATCGACCCGCGCCTGCTCCGGTACGCCCGCTCCACGCGCCTCTTTCTGGGGGCGGTGGTGGCCCTGGGCCTTGCCGGTGCAGGGCTGGTCGTCGGTCAGGCGATGCTGATCGCCGAGATCGTGGTCGGAGCGTTCGAGCGGGGGCTCGACGGCCAGGCGCTCCGGACCCCACTGCTGCTGCTCGCTGCGGTGGCGCTCGGGCGCGGGCTGATCGCCTGGCTCACGGAGCTGGCCGCGCACCGTGCGGGCGCGGCCGTCAAGTCGGAGCTGCGGGGCAGGCTGCTGGACCGGGCGGCGGAACTCGGGCCCGGCCGCCCGGCCGGGCAGCGGACCGGAGCGCTGGTGTCACTGGCCACCCGGGGCGTGGACGCGCTCGACGACTACTTCTCCCGCTACCTCCCCCAGCTGGGGCTCGCGGTGGTCGTGCCGGTGGCCGTGCTGGCCCGGATCGTCACCGAGGACTGGGTGTCGGCCGCCATCATCGTGGTGACGCTGCCCCTGATTCCCGTGTTCATGGTTCTCATCGGCATGGCCACGCAGTCCCGGATGGACCGCCAGTGGCGGCTGCTGTCCCGGCTCTCCGGGCACTTCCTCGACGTGGTGGCCGGGCTTCCCACCCTGAAGGTCTTCGGCCGTGCCAAGGCGCAGGCCGAGTCGATCCGCAAGATCACCGATGACTACCGGCGCGCGACGATGCGGACGTTGCGCATCGCCTTCCTCTCGTCCTTTGCCCTGGAGCTGCTGGCGACGCTGTCGGTGGCCCTGGTGGCCGTGACCGTCGGCATGCGGCTGGTCCACGGCGAACTGGACCTCTACACCGGACTGGTCATCCTGATCCTGGCGCCGGAGGCGTACCTGCCGCTGCGGCAGGTGGGGGCCCAGTACCACGCGGCCGCCGAGGGGCTGGCCGCCGCCGAGGAGATCTTCGAGGTTCTGGAAACCCCTGACACCGGTCCGGCCGGCACGGCCGGGCTGCCGCACGGCGCTCCCCTGCGGATCGAGATCGAGGGGATCGCCGTCCGCTACGAGGGCCGCGGCGAGGATTCGCCCCGGCCGGTCTCGCTCACGGTCGGCCCGGGGGAGTGCGTGGCCCTCACGGGGCCGAGCGGGGCGGGGAAGTCCACGTTGCTCCAGGTCCTGCTGGGATTCGTGACGCCCACTGCCGGGCGGGTCCGTGTCGCGGGCGTGGACCTGGCCGAGCTGTCGCCGGCGCAGTGGAGGCAGCAGATCGCCTGGGTACCGCAGCGGCCGCACCTGTTCGCGGGGACGATCGCCGAAAACGTACGGCTGGCCCGCGCGGAGGCTTCCGACGCCGATGTGGCCGAGGCACTGAAGAACGCCGGTGCCTGGGAGTTCGTGACCGCGCTGCCGCGTGGGGTGGAGACCCCGCTGGGTGAGGGCGGCGTGGGCCTGTCCGCCGGTCAGCGGCAGCGGCTGGCCCTGGCGCGCGCGTTCCTGGCGGACCGGCCCGTGCTGCTGCTGGACGAGCCGACGGCGGCGCTGGACGGCGAGACGGAGGCGGCGATCGTGGACGCGGTCCGGCGCCTGTCCGCGGGGCGGACCGTGCTGCTGGTCGTGCACCGGCCGGCACTGCTCGCGGTCGCCGACCGGGTGGTGGAGATGGCGGCAGGAGACGGGCCCGAGGGCCCTCTCGCCGCCGGCGCGCTCCCCCGCGGTGCCGCTTTCCCGGTCGGAGCCGAGCTGCTGTCCTCCGGTGCCGCCGGTGCACGGGGCGAGCACGTCCCGGATTCCGGGGAGTGGATCCTCGGTGCGGTGCGCGACCGGACGGGGACCGGCGACGGCCCGGACTCGGTCGGCCCGGACTCAGTCGGTTCGGGCGCGGTCGGTTCGGACCCGGTCGGTTCGGGCGCGGCCGATGATCCGCTGCGCCGGGTGCGGGCGGTCGCCAAGGCGTGGCAAGGCCGTTTCAGGCTCGGGCTGTTGCTCGGGGCACTGGCCGTCGGATGCAGCGTCGGCCTGTTGGCGGTGTCGGGCTGGCTGATCTCTCGGGCCTCCGAACAACCACCTGTGCTCTACCTGATGGTGGCCGTCACGGCCACCCGGGCCTTCGGAATGGGCCGTGCCGTCTTCCGGTACGCCGAGCGGCTCGTCTCGCACGACGCCGTGCTGCGGATGCTCGCCGACCTGCGGGTCTCCGTCTACCGCCGACTGGAGCGCATCGCGCCCGCCGGGCTGCGCCAGCACCGGCGTGGGGACCTGCTGGCCCGGCTGGTGGCCGATGCCGACGCACTGCAGGACTACTGGCTGCGCTGGCTGCTTCCGGTCGGTACGGCCGTGCTCGTCGGAACGGGCTCGGTCGCCTTCACCGCGTGGCTGCTGCCCGAGGCCGGAGCCGTACTCGCCGCCGGACTGCTCGCCTCCGGTGTCGCGGTGCCCCTGGTCAGCGGCGCCGTCGCCCGCGGTGCGGAGCGAAGGCTGGCGCCCGCCCGGGGCGAACTCGCCACCCGGGTGGCCGATCTGCTCACCGGGACCGCGGAGCTGACCGTGGCGGGTGCGCTGGAGGACCGCAAGGGCCGGACGCGCGAGAGCGACGGTCTGCTGACGCGCATCGCCGCACGAGGTTCGGCCGCGGCCGGGCTGGGCGGGGGCCTGTCGGCCCTGATCTGTGGGCTCACCGTCGTGGCCGCCGCGGCCGTTGCCGCGAACGCCGTCCACGACGGGCGACTGTCCGGGGTGGCCATGGCCGTCGCTGTCCTGACACCGCTGGCCGCCTTCGAGGCGGTGACCGGACTCCCGCTCGCCGTCCAGTACCGCCAGCGGGTGCGCCGTAGCGCCGAGCGGGTCTACGAGGTCATCGACGCGCCGGTCCCGGTCGCCGAGCCGGAGCAGCCTGCCGAGGCTCCGGCCTCGCCGTTCCCACTGAGGCTCACGGGGCTCACCGCCCGCCACCCCGGCCAGGAGCGGGCCGCCCTGCGGGACGTGGACCTGACCCTGGAGGCCGGTCGCCGCATCGCCGTCGTGGGTCCCTCGGGGTCCGGCAAGACCACCCTGGCCCAGGTCCTCCTCCGGTTCCTGGACCCGGCCGACGGCACGTACCACCTGGGCGGGAGCGACGCGCGCACGCTCGACGGCGACGCCGTACGGGCCTTCGTGGGCCTGTGCGCCCAGGACGCGCACATCTTCGACAGCTCGGTACGGGAAAACCTTCGGCTGGCCCGGACCGGGGCGAGCGAGGAGCAGCTGCGGCAGGCGCTTGCCGCAGCCCGGTTGCTGGAGTGGGCCGACGGCCTCCCGGACGGCCTGGACACGCTGGTCGGCGAGCACGGCGAGCGGATCTCGGGCGGTCAGCGCCAGCGGCTGGCCCTGGCCCGGGCGCTGCTCGCGGACTTCCCCGTACTGGTTCTGGACGAGCCGGCCGAGCATCTGGACCTGGCCACGGCGGACGCCCTGACGGCGGACCTGCTGGCCGTGACGGAGGGCCGGACCACCGTGCTGATCACGCACCGGCTGGCCGGCCTGGAGGCGGTCGACGAGGTGCTCGTGCTGGATCGCGGCGAGGTCGTGCAGCGCGGACCGTACACGGAGCTGGCCGCCGTCGAAGGACCGCTGCGGCGGCTGCTGGAGCGTGAAAGGGCAACGGATGGAACTTTGGCCAACTTTCCCCGCCAATAGGGACTAACTACGCTCGGGACCATGTCAGCGCAGCAGCCGCAGGAATCGCCGGATCCCTCACCGGGTCCATCGCCGGATCCGTTGCCGAGTCCGTTGCCGGGAACAGCGGGAACACCGGGAACGCCGGGAACTGCGGACGCTGCAGGAGCTGCGGACCCGCTGGCGGCCGCCGCCGCCCAGGCCACCAGGAGTCTGCACGGCCTGTCCACCGAGCTCACGGCCCGTGTACCGCAACTGCTGGAGGCCATGAGGTCGGTCGGGACCGGCCTGGAGCTGCATTCCACGCTGGACCGCATCTGCGAGACCGCGGCCGAGCTCGCGGACGCCCGGTACGCGGCGATCGGCGTCGTCGACACGGAGGGCCGCGGGCTCTCGGACTTCGTCACCCACGGGATCGGCTCCGCTCAGGCCCGGCAGATCGGACACCGCCCCGACGGGAAACGCGGCCTGCTCGGAGCGCTGATCTCGCACTCCGACACGGTGCGGCTCGCCGATCTGACGAAGGACACGCGCTCGGCGGGGTTCCCGCCGCACCATCCGCCCATGAAGTCCTTCCTCGGCGTACCGATCCGGGTGCAGGGGGAGATCTTCGGCAATCTCTACCTCGCCGAGAAGAACGGCGGCGGTGAGTTCAGCGACTACGACCTCCACATGGTCCGGGTACTGGCCACCGAGGCGGGCATCGCCATCGGCAACGCCCGGCTGTACGAGGCCGCCACCCAGCGCGAGCGCTGGATCGACGGCTCGGTGGCCGTCACCACCGCTCTGCTGTCCGGCGGGGACGCCGACGACGCGCTCTCGGTGGTCGCCGAACAGGCCCGACGGCTGGCCGACTCCGCCGCCGGGATCGTCATGCTGCCCGCCGAGGAGGGCGGGATGGAGATCGTCGCGGTCTCCTCGGAGAACCCGGCCACCTCGCTCGGGGTGGTGATCCCGGCGGAGAGCCCGGTGGTGGACACGCTGCTGGCGGGCGAGCCGATCTTCGTGGACGACGCCGCGTCCGACCTTCGCATGGCCAGCGAGCTCACCAGCCGGTTCGGCCCGTGCATGCTGCTGCCGCTGCAGAGCGGTGGCCGGGTGCTGGGCGCACTGGTCACCCCTCGGTCCCGCGGGGGGCGTCCCTTCACCGAGGCCGAGCGGACTCTGGCCACCCAGTTCGCCTCGCAGGCGGCGCTGGCCCTGATGATGGCCGAGGCGCAGCGCGACCGTGAACGGCTGGCGGTGTTCGAGGACCGTGACCGGATCGCCCGCGACCTGCACGACCTGGTCATCCAGCGGCTCTTCGCCACCGGTCTGATGCTGGAGGGCGCCCAGCGCCGCACCGTCGTCCCCGAGGTACGCGACGGCGTGGGCAAGGCCGTGGACGAGCTGGACGTGACGATCCAGGAGATCCGCACCGCGATCTTCGCCCTCCAGCAGGGTCCGGCGGAGGCTCCGTCCGGGTTGCGTACCCGGGTGCTGCGGGAGATCAACATGGCGGCGGTACCCCTGGGCTTCAAGCCCGCGCACCGTTTCCTCGGCCCGGTCGACACGGTCGTCGGTGAGCTGGTGGGCAAGAACCTGATCGCCGCGCTGCGGGAGGCCCTGTCGAACGCCTTCCGCCATGCCGAGGCGACGCGGATCGACGTGGTCATCGACTCCACCATCACGCTCGCCGACGGGCGGCCCGGGGTCAGGCTGGAGGTCGCGGACGACGGCGTGGGCATTCCGGAGGGCGGCCGCCGCAGCGGGCTGCGGAACCTGCGCCGACGGGCCGAGTCGCTGGGCGGCGCGAGCTCGTACGGCCCGGGTATCGGCAAGGACGGTGGCGGGACCACTGTGGTGTGGGAGGCCCCGCTCCAGCCTGCCGTCTAGTGCTAGGACTGCTGCTGTGCGGTCCGTTCGGCCAGGATGCGCTCGATGACGAGGGCCACCCCGTCCTCGTTGTTGGCGACCGTACGGCCGGACGCGGCCGCGAGCACATCCGGGTGCGCGTTGCCCATGGCGTACGAGGTGCCCGCCCAGCTGAGCATCTCCACGTCGTTCGGCATGTCCCCGAAGGCGACGACCTCGGCGGGGGAAATGCCCCGCTCGGCGCAGCACAGCGCCAGGGTGCTCGCCTTGGACACACCCGGCCCGCTGACCTCCAGGAGGGCGGTCGGACTGGACCGGGTGATCGACGCGTACCCGCCGGCGGCGGATCGAGCCAGCGCCAGGAACTCGTCCGGGGCCAGCTCGCCGTGGTGCGCCAACAGCTTCAGTACGGGCGCGGAGCTTTCATCCGTGTCCTCGTGCAGCAGTTTTTCGGCGGTGGCGACCCGGGCGCCCGGGTCCTGGAAGAAGGGCGGGTACGCCGGCTCGTAGTTGATTCCGGTGGTCAGCTCGACCGCGAAGGAGGTGCCGGGTGCCGCAGCCCGCAGGGCCTCGACCACGGCGAGCGCGGCCACCCGCGGAAGGGCCCTGACCTGGACGAACTCTTGTCCGGCGTGCAGGTCGACCACGGCCGCGCCGTTGGCGCAGATGGCCAGGCCGTGGCCGTGGACGTGGTCGCTGACCACATCCATCCAGCGGGCCGGGCGGCCGGTGACGAAGAAGACCTCGATCCCGGCCTGCTCGGCGGCGGCGAGCGCGGCGACCGTACGCGGCGAGACGGACTTGTCGTCGCGCAGCAGGGTGCCGTCGAGGTCGGTGGCGATCAGCCGGGGCGTGGGGGTTGGCCCGTCCGGGCACTGGGGAGCCGAGGTCACGGCTCCATCTTCGCCCATGGCCGAGGAGGTCCTGACCCCGGGCGGGGCTGCCGCCTCGGACGATGTTTCACGTGAAACGGCGCCGTTTCACGTGAAACATCGGCTAGTCGTAGGCTCGACGCATGAGTCTGCGTCTGAGCACGGTGATCCTTCCGGTACGTCGATGGCACGAGGGAGGGCGCGATCAGTGGCTCCGGGCCGAGCAGCTCGGGTTCCACGCCGCCTACACCTACGACCACCTGTCCTGGCGGACCTTCCGCGACGGCCCGTGGTTCGGTGCGGTGCCCACCCTGACGGCAGCGGCCGGCGTGACCGAGCGGCTGCGCCTGGGCACGCTCGTGACCTCGCCGAACTTCCGTCACCCGGTGACCCTCGCCAAGGACCTGATGAGCCTGGACGACATCTCCGGCGGGCGGATCACCCTCGGTATCGGTGCAGGCGGCAACGGCTTCGACGCGACCGCGCTGGGCCAGGAGGCCTGGTCCCCGCGTGAGCGCGCCGACCGCTTCGCCGAGTTCGTGCCGCTGCTGGACCGGTTGCTGACCGAGGGCTCGGTGAGCCACGAGGGGACCTTCTACTCCGCCGAGGAGGCCCGCAACATCCCCGGCTGCGTGCAGCGGCCCCGGCTGCCGTTCGCGGTCGCCGGGATCGGGCCGCGGGGCATGCGGCTCGCCGCCCGGCACGGCCAGGCCTGGGTGACCACGGGCGACCCGAAGCTCTTCGAGGAGGGCACACCCGAGCAGTCGCGGGAGGCCCTGCGCGGGCAGCTCGAACGGCTCGGCGCGGCCTTCCTGGAGATCGGGCGGGACCTGGAGCCCGTGGAGAAGATCCTCCTGACCGGCTTCACGCCGGAGGCCAACACCGTGCTGCAATCCGTGGACGCGTTCGTCGACTTCGCCGGCCGGCACCGCGATCTGGGGTTCACCGAGCTGGTGATCCATGCTCCGATCCCGGACTCCGACTTCGCCGTCGACGAGTCCGTGTTCGAGAAGATCGCCACCGAGGCCGTGGCCCAGCTCGGCAGCTGACCCACAGGTCGTCGTCGCCGCTCGCACGAGCGGCGACGACGACCGGGACGGTGCCGGCTACAGGCTGTCGGTCAACTGCGCGAGCAGGCGTTCCGCGGACGGCAGGAGCCAGTCCGGCACCGTGTCCTGGGGCAGCTCCCGGGCCTCGTCGATCAGCGCGGTGACGCGCGCGGCGCCCGCCTCCGCGTCTCCCCGCTCCTGCTCGGTCCAGGCCGCGTTGTTCAGGCACTGGAACCGGTCGCGCAGATGGTCGGGGCCGAGCTCGGCGTAGACCCGGGCGGCCCGGTCCCACAGCTCGATCTCCTCCAGGCGCAGACCGTCGACCTCTGCGGGGCTCAGCCCGGCGGCCGGCTCCGCCTCGGGGCCGGCGAGGTCCTGAACCTCGTCGCCCCCGTCGCGCCCGTCGCCCGTGTCGTTCTCCTCGTCCTCGTCGGTGATCTCGTAGGACTGCTCGTTCGCGTTGACGTGGCGGTCGAGTACCTGCGCCAGCTGGTGCCAGGTCTGGGCGAGCTCGGACCGCAGCTCAGGGGCTGCGGGATCCGCGGCCAGGGCCGCCTCCAGCACGTCGGCGGCCTCCTCCAGCCGCTTCCGGGCCCCCGACACCGCCGGGGCGGTCACTTCCTCGCGCAGCCCCAGCCAGGCCAGGGAGCGCAGGATCCGCACCTCGGCGACCGCGACCTCGCCGGTCAGCCGGTGCAGCTCCAGGGCCCGCTCGTACGCGGCGGCCGCCTCCACGGCCAGTCCCGCGTCGTTCAGGGTGTCGGCGGCCGAATGCGCGAGCTCCGCCTGCGGACGCGGATCCTCCCAGCCCTCGGCGACCTCCGCCGCCAGCAGGTACTGCTCCGCCGCCGGCCGGGGCTCGTTCAGCCGGCGCAGCAGATCCCCCAGGAACTCCCGTACGGACACCGCCTGCTGGTCGCCGTGCTCCAGCAGATCCGCCAGCGCGGACTGCAGGACCTCCGCGGCCTCCGCGCTCCGGCCGTCCCCCGCGTAGGCCCGGGCCAGCAGCAGCCGGGCGTGCGCACCGCCGTCGGCCGTGAGCCCCGCCTGGTCGAACCAGTGGGCTGCGGCCAGCGCGTGCCCGGCGCTCTCCGCGGCAGCGTCGCCACGCCGCAGCAGGATGTCCGCGAGGGTCAGCCGCACGACGCCCTGCGCCTCGGCATCGGTCACTTCGGCGGCGTGCTCCAGGGCGGAGCGCGCGGCGGCCTCCGCCTCCTCGGGCCGCTCCAGCGTCATCAGCACCCCGGCCCGCAGCACCAGAGCATCCACGGCCTGCCACGGCCGACCCGCCAGGGCAGCCCGGGCGGCGGACGCCGCGAGCAGCGGCACGGCCCGTTCGGGCTCACCCTGGGCCAGGGCCACCCGGCCCAGCATCTCCTCGGCCTCCGCCACCAGGTCCGCCACGGTGCCCTCATGGGCGGCGACGAAGTCGGTCAGCTCGGCGGCCAGCTCCCCGTGGTGGTCGTGGTGGCCGTCGGCGTCGGAGCTTTCCACCGAGCGCAGGTACGACTCCATACGGATCGCGGACAGTTCCGCGAGTGCGATACGCCGGACCCGCAGTGGCTCGGCGGCGTCCAGTGCCTCGGCGGACCGCAGGGCGACGCGCAGCAGCGCCCGGACCTCCGTCGGCGCGGCTCCGGACTGTGCTGCCACACCGGCCAGCCGCAGCTCCGCGAGCGCCGCGCGTTCGGCCACGCCGAGCGCCCGGTAGTCGTCCCGGACCCGGCTCAGCAGCTGCGGCGCCTCCGCAGCCCCGCTCCTCCCCGCGGCCAGGGCCTGCTGGGCCGCGAGGTCGGCGCGGACGAGCGGGTCGGTCTCCGGCAGCGCGTCCACCCGTACCGCGACCTCGGCCCACAGTGCGTCCGCACCCGGATGGCCCAGGTCCCGGGCGCGGCGGGCCCGCTCCACCAGCTCGGTGAAGGCGGCAGCAGGCAGGTCCGCGCCGCTCCCGGGAGGAGTGGGAGGAGTGGGAGCGGGAGCGGAGCCGGTCTGCGGCAGCGCCGCACTGCGCACCCCCAGGGGCAGCTCGGTCAGCAGCGGCTCCCGGCCCACCTGTGCCAGGAAGCGGTCCGACACCCGGGTCGTGCCGTTGCGCGCGTCGAACTGCCGGGCGATGTCCAGGCAGCCCGCGTACAGCACCTCGTACAGCTCGTCGACGGTCCGCGGACTTCCTCCGTAGGGCACGGCCCGGGTCCGGCCGTGTCCCAGTTCCCGCAGGCGGCGCAGCAGCACGAGGATGCCGGCGTGGAAGGCCAGCCGGTCGTCGAGGTTGGCGAGTGGAGCCACATGGGCGGCGTGTTCGGCCAGGATCTCCAGGCCGCGCGGTTCGTTGCCGGTGAGTGCGCAGAACTCGATGTGCTTGCCGACCGAAGGCAACAGGCTCTCGTTGCCGCGGGCCATGCGGTAGCCGCGCAGGTGGTGGGAGCGCGCCTCGTCGGCGCGGCCGAGCCGCAGCAGCGGCAGCAGCGAGGTGGCGAGCAGCCGGTGGGGCTCCTCGGCGCAGGTCAGATCACCGTCGAGGACGGGCTTCCACAGCTCCAGGGCCTTGGCGTCGTCGCCGTGCAGGACGGCGTACTGGCCCTGACCGTTGAGTTCGCACGCCCGGCAGTCGCTCATGTCGTCGCGCTCGGCGGCCAGCCAGCGCCGAAAGGCCCGCTCGGCACGCTCGTCCTCGCCGATCGCGTCGGCGAGCCACAGCTCTGCCTCGCGAACGGGCCGCTCGCTGTAGCCGGCGATCCGGTAGCGGCGCTCCATCTCGTCCAGCCAGCCGGTGGCCGACTCCAGGGGAATCCCGGGAGAGTCGGAGATGGCCGTGGCCACCCACTTGAACTGCCAGAACAGTGAATGCGCGTCCCAGTGGGAGAAGGCGCCCGGGTCCTTGTCGTACTCCTGGAGCAGCCGGGCGAAGGGGACCAGCATCCTGGACGACTCGGAGCTGTACAGGTAGGCGTTGATCAGGTTGTCCAGGGCCTCGCGGAACAGGGCCCGGTCACCGCTCGTTTCCGCGGCACCGGCCAGCGCCTCCGCGTGCGCGTTGCGTGCGGCACCGTTCGGCGACTCGCGGTTCTCCGCCAGACCCCGCACGATCTCCTCGCGCGTCGGTGTCGTCACTTCTGGCCCTCCTGGGCGTCGCGGCCGTCGGTGGAGTGGGTCGCCCATTCCAGGAGTCCGAGGAAGGCCCGGTTGAGCAGGGTGGAGTCGGCGGGGCGCAGCGGTCGCTGGGACATCAGCAGGGCCTGCCCGTAGAGCGATTCGACGGCGGTACCGGCCAGCGCCTCGTCGGGAATCGCGGCGATCCGGCGGATGAGCGGGTTGTTGTGGTTCAGGACCAGACGGGCGCGCGGCGCGGAGCCGCGCAGTGCGCCGAGGATGCCGCTCCACAGGGAGTCGGCGCTCTCCAGCGCTGCCGTGCGGTCGCGTTCCTGGCGGGCCTGCCGGTCGTCGAGGTACAGCGCGGGCACGGCGACGGGCTGGAAGGCGCGCAGCACCACGTCGCAGCCCTGGGCTTCCAGGCGGGTGCGCGCGGTGGCCAGGAAGGGGGCGAGCGCCAGTTCGGCTGCGGTCGGCACCGGGTCCAGCCGCTCGGTGACGGCTCCGGCGTCGAGTTCGGTGACCTTGAGCTCCGGCCGCACGGCGGGCAGCAGGGCCAGCAGGTCCGCGTCGTAGGTGTATCCGGCGTTGATGACGCCGAGCCCGTGGGCCGCGGCGATCGGCGCGATCTGCCGGAACTCCTCGACGGTACGGGTGAAGTGGATGTCCGTGTGGGCGGCCGCGAACTCCTGGATGCTCATCGAGCCGTCGCTGGTCTCGAACGGCAGCCACGGCAGCATCAGCCCGAGCAGCTCGGAGTCGTGCCGGGCCATGGACTTCACACCGAGGTGGTGGACCTGCAGGAAGGCGGCCAGGCGTTCCGGATCGCTCGCCGCGAGCTCGGCGAGCCAGCCGCGGACACGGGCGCCGAGCGCCTCCCGTACGGCGGCGAGGGTTTCGTCGTCGTACAGGTTCTCGCGGGAGGCGGTGGGGCGCAGGGTGTCCGTGTCGAGGACGGCGCGGACGAAGAACGCCCAGTCGGGCAGCAGGTTGTCGGCCCGGTCGGTCAGCAGCATGCCCTTGAGGTGGACGCGGTGTCCGGTCCGGTGGGCGGGGCTGGTCGGTTCGGGAAGGACGTACGCGACTCCGCGTACGCCGGCGACCGGCAGGTCGAGGTCGATGCTGTCGAGCGGGGTGAAACCGAAGAGCTGCGCGCAGTGCCCGGCGAGCGCGACGCGACGGGCGGCCGGGGTGGGGAAGGAGCGGTCCCACACGGCGGGCCGGTCGGTGACGGGGCGCGGCTCGCCGCCCTCTCCGTCGTCGAAGGTGATGTCGTACGGCAGCAGGGAGCCGTAGTCACGGGCCAGTTCCTCGACCTTGGCCGGGAGGGCCCATTCCGCAGCGCCTGGGCGGGCTTCCAGTACGACGGTGGTGCCGGGCTCCGGACGTGCCTCGTCCGGCAGTTCGCGGACGGTGTACGAACCGTCGTCGGTGGCCAGCCATTCGACGGGTGCGGCCTGGGGGTCGCGGGCGGAGCGGGTGACGACCCGGATCTGGCGGGCCACCACGAAGCACGCGAGCAGGCCGATGCCGAACTGGCCGAGGAACTCCTGGCGGGTCGCTTCCAGGCCCTGCTCGTTGAGGTCGGCGCCTTCGCCGCCCCGCTTGGAGCTACGGCCGATGGTGGCGAGTAGGGAGTGGGCTTCGGCCGCGGTCAGGCCGATGCCGCTGTCCTCGATGGTCACGCGGCCACCGGACGCCGAGAGCCGGATGTGTACCTCCGCCGCCGGGTCGAGGGCGTGGCGCGCGGTGATCGCGTCCACCGCGTTCTGCAGGAGCTCGCGGACGTAGACGCGCGGGCTGGAGTAGAGGTGGTGGGAGAGGAGGTCCACCAGGCCGCGCAGATCGACCTGGAAGCTGTGGGGCGTCGACGAGGGCGTGGACGGGTGTGTGGACGTGGACGTCATAGGGCGTCACCTCGCGTGCATACAGGGATGGTTCGGTGATCGCGAGGTCCCCCCCTCACAGATCCCGGAGTGGTTCACACATTAGGGGGATGGTCGGACAATCTCTGCGTGAATTCCGGCGTCCTGGATGCCCGCTCGGCCCGGCCGTCCGGCCCGTGGGCACGGCCTGGGCGCCCGGCCGGGAACTACTGGAAGCGCAGGAACTGCGGCGGTACGGCGTCCACCAGCCACACTCCGTTGGCGCTGATCCGGAAGACGTGTCCCGCCGCCCGCATCGCCCCGGCGTCCACGCTGAGCACGACGGGACGGCCGCGTCGCGCGCCGACCCGGGTGGCGGTCTCCCGGTCGGGCGACAGGTGCACATGGTGGCGGGCCATCGGGCGCAGGCCCTCGGCGCGGATCGACTCCAGGGCGGGGGCGACGGTGCCGTGGTAGAGGTACGCGGGCGGTTCGGCTTCGGGCAGGTCCAGGTCCACGTCGACGGTGTGCCCCTGGCTGGCCCGGATCCGGCTGCCTTCGACGGCGAACCGCTGCTTGTCGTTGGCGGCGACGACATGGTCGAGATCGGCCCGGCTGAAGTGGAAGCCGTGCTCGGCGGCCGCGCGCAGCAGGTCGTCGATCTCCACCCAGCCGTGGGGATCGAGCACCAGTCCGATCCGTTCCGGCTGGTGTCGCAGGTGTTTCGAGACGTACTTCGACACTTTCACGGTGCGTCTTTCATCCATGGTCCCAGCGTGCCCGCTCGGGCGGCCGCGCGGCACGGATTTTCCGGGGCCGGCGAGTGGAGACAGGTGGTGGACACCCTCTATCTTGATTCCAAGATGCGGAATATATTTTCCATTTCCGCTTCTGTTCAGAGGGAGAAACCATGACAGCCCAACCCTCACCCTCACTGTCACGCCGCGCCGCTGCTGAACTGGTCGGCACCGCCGGCCTGCTCGTCGTCGTGATCGGCTCCGGGCTCAAAGCCGCCGAGCTCAGCCGCGACACCGGTGTCGCCCTCATCGCCAACTCGTTCGCCTCGGCCATCGGCCTCGGCCTGATCATCACGATCTTCGGGCCGCTGTCCGGCGCCCACCTCAATCCGGTGGTCACCCTCACCTCCTGGTGGTCCCGGCGGACCGGCGGCGAAGGCCTGGGCGGCCGCGAGGCGCTCGTCTACACCGTGGCCCAGAGCGCGGGAGCCGTCGGCGGCGCCCTCGTCGCTGAAGTCATGTTCGGCCGGACCCCGGGCACCTTCGCCACCCAGGTGCGCGACAGCGGTCACCTGCTCATCGGCGAGGTGGTCGCCACCGCCGGTCTCGTCCTCCTGATCCAGGGCCTCGGGCGGATCGGCCGCTCCGGGCTCGTCCCGGTGGCGGTCGCCGCCTACATCGCGGCCGCGATCTGGTTCACCTCCTCCGGTTCCTTCGCCAATCCGGCGGGCACCATCGGGCGCAGCTTCAGCGACTCCTTCACCGGCATAGCCCCCCAGTCGCTGCCCGGATTCGTCGGCGCCCAGCTGGCCGGCGGGATCATCGGCCTGGCCCTGGCGGCCTTGCTGTACGGAACGGGAACCGTAACGAGGACCGGGGCGGGGCTGGGGGTCAGGTCCAAGTCCCTGTTCGGACGGGGTGCGAAGCCGGCGCCGGTGGACGGAGTGAGCGCAGCCAAGGCGGCGTACGAGACCATCGGGTGAGACGGCGGCTCGGTTGCCCACAGGAAAAGGGGACTTGTCCACAGCTGTTTGGGTGGGTTTTGGCAGCAAACGCGTGATCCGCCCTGTGGAACCTGTGGAACGTACGGCCCGGTCCGAACGGGCCCCGACCCCGGCGTGAACGAGCCTTCTGCCGTGAAGGAGCCTTCCGCCGTGACCGGGCCCTCCGCCGTGCCCGGCTACTCTGCCGCGCCGGCCCGCCCCTGCGTCACCGCTCGCCCCGGCGCGCCAGATCGTTCATCGTCCGGGCCTGGAGCTCCCGCTCCGTAGCGGCCCGGACGAACTCCGCCACGTGGTCGGCACCCACCAGGTCCTGTACCGCCCGTACCGTTCCGGCCGGCAGTGCCACCGGCGAGGGCCCTGTCGGACCCGGTGCGGGGGGTGACCCCAGGTGCCGCTGGAGGTGCCGGGTCGCGAAGAGCCGCATCGCCCGTGCCAGCTCCGCGTCCACGGTCTGCTGGGCCAGGGGCCGCAGCCGCCGCACCATCGTCGCCGCCTCCGCCGCGTCCGCGTCCGTCGGCGGCACCTGCCCCAGGTAGCGCGCGAAGACGTGCTCGGTGGTGAACTCGAGGAACCGCGACGCGATGTGCTCCACCTGCCCCCGCAGCTCTCGCAGATGCCCGGTGATCGCCGCCAGCGGCACCCCGGCCGCGTACAGCTCGGCGGCCACGGCCAGCTCCTGCGGGGAGGGTACGAGGAACTGGTCCGGACGCCCCGCGATCCGCTCCAGCACCCCGAGCTCGCACGCCTCGTCCACGGCGTCGTCGTCCGGCCGGCCGCCGAACCGCTCGTTCAGCTCCTCCCGGCTGATCCGGGCCGCCTCCTCGTCGGTCCACGGCCCGTGCACCTCGGCGACCAGCCCGAGTACGCCGCCCAGACCACGCCCCGCGTCCCAGGCCTCCAGGAGTTCCTTGATCGAGGCCAGGGTGTATCCGCGGTCCAGCAGGTCCGCGATCTGGCGCAGCCGCGCGAGATGCGTGTCCCGGTAGACGTTGGAACGGCCCCGCCGTTCCGGTTTCGGCAGCAGGCCACGGTCCTGGTACGCCCGGATCGTGCGCACCGTCGCCCCGCTGTGGTGTGCCAGATCCTCGATCCGGTACTCGGCTACCGCCTGATCGGACAATCCCGGCTCCCTACGACATCGCGGCTCGGCCGCCCGCGCCCGCTGCGGCCCGGGCGGCAGGTGAAGCCGCAAGGTGCTCGACCGCCCTGCGCAGCGAGCCCTCCTGCGAGGGATGGTACGACCGCCGGAAGTAGCGGGGTATGGCCGTGCCGAGCTGTCTCCACGGAGGCAGCAGGCCCGTGGCTACGGTGACCCGGTGCGGACCGGTCGGGTGCCTGCCCGTCCGGTCCGCGGGCCCGCTCAGAGCTTCGGCTCCAGCCTCGCGATGCGCCGCAGGGCGCGCGGGGCGAAGCGGGACATCCACAGGGCGCCCTTGGACTCCGGAGTCACGGGTACGACGGCCTCGTTGCGCACCACGGCCCGCAGGATCGCGTCGGCGACCTTCTCCGGAGGGAAGTTGCGCAGCCCGTACAGCCGTGAGGAGCGTTCCTGGCGCCGCTTCTCCTCGGCTTCGTCCACTCCGGCGAAGCGCGAGGTGGCGGTGATGTTCGTGTTGACGATGCCCGGGCAGATCGCGGAGACGCCTATCGACTTCGAGGCCAGCTCCGCGCGCAGGCACTCGGACAGCATCAGCACGGCGGCCTTCGACGTGCTGTAGGCGGGCAGGGTCCTGGACGGCAGGTAGGCCGCGGCGGAGGCGGTGTTGACGATGTGCCCGCCCTGCCCGCGCTCGGCCATCTGCTTCCCGAAGATCCGGCAGCCGTGGATGACACCCCAGAGATTGACGTCCAGGACCTTCTTCCAGTCATCGGCGGTGGTGTCGAGGAAGGCGCCGGACAGGCCGATGCCGGCATTGTTGACCAGGACGTCGACGATTCCGTACTCGGCGGCGACCTTCGCCGCGAGCTTCTCCATCGCCTGCTCGTCGCTGACGTCCACGCACTCGGCCCAGGCCTCGGCAGCACCGACGAGGCGTGCCATGTCGGCCGTGCGCGCGGCGCCTTCCGCGTCGCGGTCGACGGCGACCACCCGGGCCCCTGCCTCGGCGAATGCGAAGGCGGTGGCCCGGCCGATGCCGCTGGCCGCGCCGGTCACCAGGACCAGCTGGCCCGCGAAGCGGTCGGCGTACCGGCCCGGGGCCTTCTGGTCCGGTGCCCGCGTGGCGGGCTCCTCCCGGTCGGTGACGAATTCGGTGATCCAGGCGGCCAGCTGGTCGGGCCGGGTCCGGGGCACCCAGTGCTTGGCGGGCAGGGTCCGCCGCAGCAGGTCGGGAGCCCACCGCTCCAGACCGTCGTAGAGCCGCTCGGACAGGAAGGCGTCCCCGGTTGGGGTGATCAGCTGCACCGGTACGTGGGCGTACGCGTCGGGGCGCGGTCGGCGCAGCCGTGGCCGCACGTTGTCGCGGTAGAGCCAGGCTCCGTGTGCCGCGTCCGAAGGCAGTGAGGCCGTCGGGTAGGAGCCTGCCGGAACCTTCTCGATGCGCTGGAGCATCGCGGGCCAGCGCTTGCCGAGCGGTCCGCGCCAGGCGAGTTCCGGCAGCACGGGGGTGTGCAGCATGTAGACGTACCAGGACTTGGCGCTCTGGCCGAGCAGTTGCGCCGCCGCCCGCGGGGTGGGCCGCGTCATGCGCTTCTTGATCCAGTGCCCGAAGTGGTCGAGGGAGGGTCCCGACATCGAGGTGAAGGAGGCGATCCTGCCCTCGGTGCGGGCGACCGTGGCGAACTCCCAGCCCTGCACGGAGCCCCAGTCGTGGCCGACCAGGTGCACGGGCCGGTCCGGGCTGACCGCGTCCGCCACCGCCAGGAAGTCGTCGGTCAGCTTTTCCAGGGTGAAGCCGCCGCGCAGCGGCTGCGGCGCGGTGGAGCGCCCATGGCCGCGTACGTCGTACAGCACCACGTGGAAGCGCGCCGCGAGCCGCTCGGCGACCTCCGACCAGACCTCCTTGCTGTCCGGGTAGCCGTGCACCAGCAGCACCGTCGGCCGGCCCGGCTCGCCGAGCTCGACGACGCACAGCTCGACCCCACCGGTGCTCACCCGGCGCTCGCGCGCACCCGCCAGACCCACCGCTCCCGCTCCACCCATGTCGCTCATGCTGCCTTCTCCTCGGCCCAGCGCCGCACGTGCGGCAGATCGTCGTCCAGCCAGAACGCGCTCTCCTCGGGGTCCCGGGAGTCGGTGACGACCAGGATCTCCTCGAACTTCGCGCCGGTACCCCGGAATCCCAGGTGTGGTTCCACCGCCCACATGCCGGGCTGCGGCGGGTGATCGGAGAAGTGGTACGGGCTCCACAGCGGGGACCAGCCCTCACGGTGGCCGTGCAGGGCATCACTCGCGAGCCCCTTGAGGGACTGGGTGCCGAAGCCGAAGGCGGTCGGCGTCCAGCGCCGCTCCCTGACGCGGTCGATCTTGTGCGCGATCACGCCGAAGGGATAGGCACGGTGCCGGTTGGCGTACCCCTGCCGGGTCATCAGCCGTTCGACGTTCTCGTAGATCTCGCGCAGGGAGCGGCGCTCGCGCACCTGCTCCAGGATCAGCACGCGGTGCGCCTGGAGATCGGCCATGAGCCGGTCCTGCACCGGATTGAGTCCGAGGCTGCCCGAGTAGCCGATGTCCGCCGAGTACCCCTTGTAGACCGGGGCCATGTCGAGGATGAACGGCATCCCCGGCTCCAGCTTCCGGTTGGTCGGGAAGAACTGCAGCGGGATCCTGAAGTTTGCGAAGGCGGTGCGGTCCCCGAACCAGGCGAACGGCAGGTGGAACCAGTCCCGGACCCCGCGCTCCCGCAGCCACTCGCGCTGCATCCGTGCGGCCTCGCGCTCGGTCACCCCGGGCCGCAGCTGGGCGGCGACCGCCTCCGCGCAAGCGTAGGAGAGGCGCTGCACCTCTCTGAAGCCGCTCAGGTCGGGGGAGCGTCGTGCGGAGAGTCGCGCGGTGCGTTGCTTGGTGTCCCCAGCCATGTCAGCCCGTCCATCCGTATAGCCGTACGCGCCCGTAAGTTGACACTGATGAATGTGACAATGACCGGAGATCACGTCAAGGGTCGTGCACGGACCTGTGGACGAAGTTGTCGGGTGCACATCAGCCTCACGTACGGGCATGTACGCCTGAAGGCTGAGACGGGATCCAGCTCCAGGTCTGACGTTTCGCGCGAGCCGCGCCACTAACGTCGAACCCGTGACTGTCATCGCGACCGAAAGCCTGAGCAAGCGGTACCCCCGAGTGACCGCCCTCGACCGGCTCTCCCTGGACATCGGGCCTGGTGTGACCGGCCTCGTTGGTGCCAATGGAGCCGGCAAGTCCACGCTGATCAAGATCCTGCTGGGACTGTCCCCCGCCACCGAGGGCAGCGCCGCCGTGCTCGGCCTCGACGTCCACACGCATGGCAGCGCCATCCGTGAACGCGTCGGCTACATGCCCGAGCACGACTGCCTGCCACCCGACGTCTCGGCCACCGAGTTCGTCGTCCACATGGCGCGCATGTCCGGGCTGCCGCCGACCGCGGCCCGCGAGCGCACCGCCGACACCCTGCGCCACGTCGGGCTGTACGAGGAGCGCTACCGCCCCATCGGCGGCTACTCCACCGGCATGAAGCAGCGCGTCAAGCTCGCCCAAGCCCTCGTCCACGACCCCCAGCTGGTCCTCCTCGACGAGCCGACCAACGGCCTGGACCCGGTCGGCCGCGACGAGATGCTCGGCCTGATCCGCCGGATCTACACCGACTTCGGGATCTCCGTCCTGGTCACCTCCCACCTCCTCGGCGAGCTGGAGCGGACCTGCGACCACGTGGTCGTCGTCGACGGCGGCAAGCTGCTGCGCTCCAGCTCCACCAGCGACTTCACCCAGATCACCACGACCCTCGCGGTCGAGGTCACCGACTCCGACGCCCACCCGGACGGCACCGCCGCCCTGCGCAAGGCGCTCACCGAAGCCGGCGTCACCCTGCATGCGGGTGAGGAGCAGGGCCTGCCCGGAGCCGGCCACATCCTCCTCGTCGAGGCCACCGGCGAGCAGACGTACGACATCGTCCGCGACACCGTCGCCGACCTGGGCATCGGCCTGGTCCGCATGGAGCAGCGCCGTCACCACATCGCGGAGGTCTTCCGCGACAACGACAAGCCCTCGCCCATCGTCCAGCAGAAGGGAGCCGGTTCCGATGGCGCCTGACACCTCGACCCAGATCCACAACATCGGCTACCGGTCCTACGACGGACCCCGGCTCGGCCGCTCCTACGCCCGCAAGTCGCTGTTCTCGCAGTCCCTGCGCGGCGCGTACGGGCTCGGCCGCTCAGCCAAGTCCAAGGTCCTCCCGATGATCCTCTTCGCGGTGATGTGCGTACCCGCGCTGATCATCGTCGCGGTCGCCATCGCCGTGCCCGGCTCCACCGACCTGCCGATCAAGTACACGACGTACGCCCTGACCACGCAGGTGATCATCGGCCTCTTCCTCGCGTCCCAGGCGCCGCAGTCGGTCTCGCGGGACCTGCGCTTCAAGACGGTGCCGCTCTACTTCTCGCGGCCCATCGAACGCGTCGACTACGTCGTGGCCAAGTACGCGGCCATGGCCTCGGCCCTGTTCATCCTCACGGCGACCCCGCTGCTGATCATGTGGATCGGCTCGCTGCTCGCGAAGTTCGACTTCGCCCACCAGACCAAGGGATTCGGGCAGGGACTCGTGTCGGTTCTGCTTCTTTCGCTGCTCTTCGCGGGCCTCGGCCTGGTCATGGCCGCGCTCACCCCGCGCCGCGGGTTCGGTGTCGCCGCGATCATCGCGGTGCTCCTGATCCCGTTCGGTGCGGTGACCGCGGTCCAGGGGATCGCCTCCAGCACCGGGAACACCGGAGCCATCGAGTGGATGGGCCTGTTCTCCCCGATCAGCCTCATCGACGGCGTGCAGACCGCGTTCCTCGGCGCGACCTCCGCCTTCCCCGGCGGTGAGGGCCCCTCGGCCGGCACCGGCGTCGTCTACCTGATCGTCGCCCTCGGCCTCATCGCCGGCTCCTACGCCGCCCTGATGGCCCGCTACCGGAAGGCCGGGCTGTGACCACCATCGACATCGACCACACCTCCCGCTGGTTCGGGAACGTCGTCGCGGTCAACGACGTGACCATGAGCATCGGCCCCGGCGTCACCGGGCTGCTCGGTCCCAACGGCGCCGGGAAGTCCACCCTCATCAACATGATGGGCGGCTTCCTCGCCCCCTCCACGGGCACCGTCACCCTCGACGGCGCACCGATCTGGCAGAACGAGCAGGTCTACAAGCAGATCGGCGTCGTGCCCGAGCGCGAGGCCATGTACGACTTCCTCACGGGCCGGGAGTTCGTCGTCGCCAACGCCGAACTGCACGGCCTCGACGACGCGGCCGCCCAGCGGGCGCTCGCCACCGTCGAGATGGAATACGCCCAGGACCGCAAGATCTCCACGTACTCCAAGGGCATGCGCCAGCGCGTGAAGATGGCCTCGGCCCTCGTCCACGAGCCGTCCGTACTGCTCCTCGACGAGCCGTTCAACGGCATGGACCCGCGCCAGCGCATGCAGCTCATGGACCTGCTGCGGCGCATGGGCGACGAGGGACGCACCGTCCTGTTCTCCTCCCACATCCTGGAGGAGGTCGAGCAGCTCGCCTCGCACATCGAGGTGGTCGTGGCCGGCCGGCATGCCGCCTCGGGCGACTTCCGCAGGATCCGCCGCCTGATGACGGACCGCCCGCACCGCTACCTCATCCGCTCCTCCGACGACCGGGCCCTCGCCGCGGCCCTGATCGCCGACCCCTCCACCGCCGGCATCGAGGTCGACCTCAAGGAAGGCGCGCTGCGCATCCAGGCCGTCGACTTCGGCCGCTTCACCGAGCTGCTGCCCCGGGTGGCCCGGGAGCACGGCATCCGGCTGCTGACGGTCTCGCCCTCCGACGAGTCCCTCGAGTCGGTCTTCTCCTACCTCGTCGCGGCCTGAAAGGAGCTGGCACCCATGTACGAACCCACCGTTGCCCGGCTCACCTACCGGGCCCTGCTCGGCCGCCGCCGCGCGATGATCCTCTTCGCGCTGCCCGCCCTGCTGATCGTGATCGCCCTCGTCGTCCGTACCTTCGTCGGCGTGGACGACAAGGTCGCGGCCGACCTCCTCGGGGGCTTCGCCCTCGCCACCATGGTCCCGCTGATCGGCGTCATCGCCGGCACCGGAGCCATCGGGCCCGAGATCGACGACGGCTCCATCGTCTATCTGCTCGCCAAGCCGGTGAAGCGTCCGACGATCATCATGACCAAGCTGACCGTGGCGATCGCGGTCACGATGGTCTTCTCCGCGATCCCCACCCTGATCGCCGGATTCATCCTCAACGGCAACGGCCAGCAGATCGCCGTCGCGTACACGATCGCCGCACTCGTGGCCTCGATCGCCTACAGCGCGCTGTTCCTGCTGCTCGGCACCGTCAGCCGCCACGCGGTCGTCTTCGGCCTGGTCTACGCCCTGATCTGGGAGTCGCTCTTCGGCAGCCTGGTCTCCGGAGCCAAGACCCTCAGCGTCCAGCAGTGGGCCCTGTCCGTCGCCGAGAAGGTCGCCGGGAACGGGTACGTCGACGCCACCGTCGGCCTGCCCACCGCCGTCATCCTGCTCTGCGCGGTCACCATCGGCGCCACCGTCTACGCGGGCCAGAAGCTCCGCCGCCTCACCCTGGCGGGCGAGGAGTAGGACCTGACACGGCGCACGCCCCCTGTGCCCCGCCCGGCCCACCGGCCGGGCGGGGCACAGGTTTGCGCGGCATCATCGGTGCATGGTCGCGCACACCGAGCCGGAGCCGTCCAGGCCGCTGCGGTCCTGGATACGCTCCTCGCCCGGAACGCACATCTGGCTGCTGATCATCGCCATCACCAGCATCATCGTCGCGATAGCCCCCGACCAGGTCGACACCGTCCTGCTCCACCGCAACAGCAGCAACATCAACCAGCTCGTCAAATACCCCGTCCGGGCGCTCGTCAGCAGCGCCTTCTGGATCGCGAACCCGGCCTCTCTGGCCCTCTACGCCGTGCTCTTCGAGCTGTTCCACGCCCCCGTCGAACGCTGGCTCGGCACCCTCCGCTGGCTCGTGATCGTCGCGACCGCCCATGTCGTCGCCACCCTGGTGAGCCAGAAGATCCTCCTGACGGCCATCCAGGACCACCGGGCCCCGCACAGCATGACCCACGTGGTCGACATCGGCGTCAGCTACGGGCTCGCGGCCTCCATCGGCGTCCTCACGTATCGGCTGCCCAGCCCCTGGAGATGGCTCTACCTGGCCGGAGCGGTCGCCTTCTTCGGGATGCCCCTGATCACCGGCGGCACCTTCACGGACCTCGGCCACGCCATCGCGCTCTCCGTCGGACTGCTCGCCTGGCCGCTCACCCGCAACGTTGTTTCACGTGAAACATGACGACGATCTAGCCGGACTCGGCCTGCGGCTCCGCTGTGGCGACACCGTGCTCCCAGGCCCACGCGGCGATTCCCACCCGGTTGCGGGCCCCCAGCTTGGCCTGGACGTTCGCGATGTGGGTCTTGGCCGTCCCCGCGCTGATGAACAGCTCGGCGCCGATCTCGGCGTTGGTGAGCCCCCGCGCCACCAGACGCACGATCTCCACCTCCCGCTCCGTCAGCGGATGCGCCGCGGGGCGGGCGACCGGACCCGCCTGTGCCAAGCGGCTCAGTAGCCGCACCGTGATCTGCGGACTGATCAGCGTGTCTCCCGCCATTGCCGCACGGACCCCCTCGATCAGCAGCGTCGGTCCGGACCGCTTCAGCAGAAAGCCACAGGCGCCGTTGCGCAGCGCGGTGTGCACGTACTCGTCCAGGTCGAAGGTGGTCACCACCACCACCCGCGTCTGCGGCGCCAGCAGCCGAGTCACCTCCAGCCCGTCGAGCCGCGGCATCCGGATGTCCGCGAGCACCACATCGGGCCGCAGTTCCCGGGCCAACGCCACCGCGCTCTCCCCGTCCGCAGCCTCCCCCACTACGGTCATGTCCGGCTGTGAGTCCAGGATCAGCCGGAAACCACTGCGGATGTCATCTTGGTCGTCGGCTATCAGGATGCGTGTGGTCACGCCGCTATGATCACCCGAGCGTGCTCCCCCGGGCCGGGAAAACGGCGCAAACCCGCCACCCTCCGTCGGCGCTCGCACCGGCTCGCAGCGTCCCGCCCGCCGCCTCCACCCTGCCCCGCAGGCCGGCCAGGCCCGTTCCGCTCCGGCGCCGCAGCCCCAGTCCCCGTAGTCCGCCCGCGCCCCGGGCCGGCGCGGAGTTGGCCACGCTCAGCTCGATCCCCTCCGCGGCCCGGTGCAGGCGCACCCGTACGACCGCCGCCCCGGGCGCGTGCCGGCGTACGTTCGTCAGGGCCTCCACGGCCACCCGGTACGCGGTGGTGTCCGCCTCCCGTGACAACTCCCGGACCGCCGCCGGATCGGAGTCCAGCACCCCGCCCTCGAACCGCTCCACCAGGCCGGGCAGCTCCGAGGTCCCCGGGACCGAGGCGGACCGCGCACCGGCCGCCTCCCGCAGCGCGTGCACCGTCCGGTCCATCGAGGCGAGCGCACCGAGCCCCGCCGCCTCGATCCGCTCCAGTGCGCGGACCGCCTGCTCGGGGTCCTCGTCCGCCACGAACCTGGCCGCCTGAGCCTGCACCACGATCGCGCTCACGTCGTGCGCCACGAAGTCGTGCAGATCCCGGGCCAGTTCCAGCTGCTGATCCCGCCGGCCGTCCCGGACGGCCTGGCGCATCCGGCTCGCCTGCCGACGCAGATATCCCCCGGCCGCCAGGGCCCCGAGCGCGGGCACCGCCCAGAACGCCGCCGCCCCGCAGACCTCCAGCCACGACGCCTCCCGCCACATCAGCGGGACCGGCCACAGCGCGACGGCCGCCACGCCCAGCACCGCCGAGAAGGCTCCCGCACGCATCGGGGCCCAGCGGGCGACCAGGGCCAGCAGCGGCAGCAGCAGACCCACCCAGACCAGCGACCACGACGGGGGCGCCCCCAGAAACCCCCCGAGGAGGCCGAGGACGCCGGCAAGGGCGAGCAACGGTGCATAGGAGGCACGGCGGTTGAGGGACATGCACCGACCCTACGAGCGCACCCGGGGGCCAGGCCATCTGCCGATCGGCAGAGCCTCGGCGACCGTCATGCGTTCACCGGCCCGCTGATCGGCGGATGGTCGCGAAGATCTCGGCCGACCAGGGTGGAGTCATCAACCGGCAGCTACTGAAAAGGACTTGGCAGATGACCCCGCACGCCGCCGTTCGCACCTCGCACACCGTGCCCGGAGTCTCCCCATGGCTTCGGCGGCTCGCCCATCTCACCTCGCTGACCGTGCTTCCCAGCTGCCTGTGGCGGCTCGCGATCGCGGTCGGCATTCCCATGGGCTGGGGCCCCGGCAGCGATATGCACCACTCGTACTACCCGGGCTCCGGCTCCCTGGTCCTCATCCTCGTCTGCGTCCTGCAGGAGTGCCTGGGCCTGTTGAGCCTCGGTCTGGTCCAGCGCTGGGGCGAGGAGCTGCCCCGCTGGATCCCCGTGCTGGGCGGACGGGCGATCCACCCCCTGGCAGCGGTGGTTCCCGCGGGGCTCGGCGCGATGGCGGTCACCGCCATCACGGTCCTCGGTGCCTGGACCTGGAGCGAGGTCAACGCCGCGAATCCCGATGCGCCCACCGGGCTCGCCCTGCGGATCTTCGACCTGTCCTACGTACCCCTGCTGCTCTGGGGTCCTCTGCTGGGCGTGCTCACCGTGGCCTACTGGCGCCGTCGCCGGGTTCACGGCTGATGCACGGAAATTCGCTGGTAAGGGACCTGGGCCCGGTGCAGAGTGAGTCGTGCGGGGAGCAACAAAAGGTCCGGGGCAGCCACTTCGAGCGCGCCTTGCGGCGCGGGCTGTCCCGGACCTCCTTCGTACGCCGTGCGCGTTACGCGGCGCCCAGCAGACGCTCCAGCACCACCGCGATGCCGTCCTCCTCGTTGGAGGCCGTCACCTCGTCGGCCACCGCCCTGAGCTCGGCATGGGCGTTGGCCATCGCCACCCCGTGCGCGGCCCAGCCGAACATCGGGATGTCGTTGGGCATGTCACCGAAGGCGATCGTCTCCGCCGCCTTCACCTTCAGCCGGCGCGCGGCCAGCGACAGACCCGTGGCCTTGGTCAGACCCAGCGGCAGGATCTCGACGATGCCGGGACCCGCCATGACGATGTCGACCAGATTGCCCACGGTCTCCCGGGCCACCTTGACGAGCGCGTCGTCGTCCAGCTCCGGGTGCTGGACGTAGAGCTTGTTCAGCGGAGCCGCCCAGAGGGCCTTGGTGTCGTCCAGGTATATGGCCGGGAGGCCTTCCTGCACCTGGTACCCGGGCCCGAACAGGACCTCGCCGTCCACCCCGTCCCGGCTGGCCGCCAGGGCCAGCGGGCCGATCTCGGCCTCCAGCTTCGACAGCGCCAGACCGGCGAGCTGCCGGTCCAGCGTCACCGAGGTCAGCAGCCGGTGCGCACCCGCGTCGTAGACCTGTGCACCCTGGCCGCAGACAGCGATCCCCTTGTAGCCGAGATCGTCCAGTATGTGCCGGGTCCAGGGCACGGCCCGGCCGGTGACGACGATGTGCGCCGCGCCCGCCGCGGTGGCCGCGACGAGCGCTTCACGGGTGCGTTCCGAGACGGTGTCGTCGCCACGCAGCAGCGTGCCGTCGAGATCGGTCGCGACGAGCTTGTACGGGAACGGGGCCGGGCTCACTTGGTGATCGGCTCCAGGACCTCGCGGCCGCCGAGGTAGGGACGGAGCACCTCGGGCACTCGTACCGAACCGTCTGCCTGCTGGTGGTTCTCGAGGATCGCGACGATCGTGCGCGGTACGGCGCACAGCGTGCCGTTCAGCGTGGACAGCGGCTGGGTCTTCTTGCCGTCGCGGTAGCGGACCGACAGGCGGCGGGCCTGGAAGCTGTCGCAGTTCGAGGCGGAGGTCAGCTCGCGGTACTTGCCCTGGGTGGGGATCCATGCCTCGCAGTCGAACTTGCGCGAGGCGGAGGAGCCCAGGTCACCGGTGGCGACGTCGATCACCTGGAACGGCAGCTCCAGGCCGGTCAGCCACTGCTTCTCCCATTCCAGCAGACGCCGGTGCTCGGCCTCGGCGTCCTCCGGCGCGACGTACGAGAACATCTCGACCTTGTCGAACTGGTGGACGCGGAAGATGCCGCGGGTGTCCTTGCCGTACGTACCGGCCTCGCGGCGGAAGCACGGGGAGAAGCCGGCGTACCGCAGCGGCAGCTTCTCGACGTCGATGATCTCGTCCATGTGGTACGCGGCCAGGGGGACCTCGGAGGTGCCGACCAGGTAGTAGTCGTCCTTCTCCAGGTGGTAGACGTTCTCGGCGGCCTGACCGAGGAAGCCGGTGCCCTCCATGGCGCGCGGACGGACCAGCGCCGGGGTCAGCATCGGGATGAAGCCGGCCTCGGTCGCCTGGGCGATGGCCGCGTTGACCAGCGCCAGCTCCAGCAGGGCGCCCACGCCGGTGAGGTAGTAGAAGCGCGAGCCGGAGACCTTGGCGCCCCGCTCGACGTCGATGGCGCCCAGCAGCTCGCCGAGCTCCAGGTGGTCCTTGGGCTCGAAGCCCTCGGCGGCGAAGTCGCGGATGGTGCCGTGCGTCTCCAGGACGGCGAAGTCCTCCTCGCCGCCGACCGGGACGTCCTCGTGGACGATGTTGCCGAGCTGGAGGAGAAGCTGCTTGGCGGCTTCGTCGGCCTCGTTCTGCTCGGCCTCGGCGGCCTTGACGTCCTGCTTCAGCTGCTCGGCCTTCTTCAGCAGCTCGGCCCGCTCCTCCGGGGAGGCCTTGGGGATGAGCTTGCCGAGGGACTTCTGCTCATTGCGGAGGTCGTCGAAGCGCACGCCGGAGGACCTGCGGCGCTCGTCGGCGGAGAGCAACGCGTCGACGAGTTCGACGTCCTCTCCACGGGCGCGCTGCGAGGCGCGGACACGGTCAGGGTCTTCACGGAGCAGCCGGAGGTCAATCACCCCTCCAGGCTACCGGGCTGGGCTTCCTTGGATCACACCGATATCACGCTGCGTGTCGCTATGTCCCAATTGCAACAGAATGGATAAGTCTTGTCGACTGACCGGAAGTGGAGGTTCTCGGAGCGTCAATAAAACCGGTCCCATTCCCTGAAAAGGGGCAGAGCTGCGACGGCTCGGCAGGCCCTGAGCAGGTCGGGAAGGCCTTCTTGTCCACAGGAAATGCCGTGATGGCGACCTTATCCACAGGCTGTGCGCCGTCTCTGTGGACACAGGAATAGATCATTCCTGATCGGTGGATGGCCGGGACGAATCAGGGTTCAAACCACCCTCACACACTCATTCGGGTGGGAAAGGCTCGCCCCAAAGAGTTGATCGGTGATGCGGAGGTGACAGCGTTCACCTTCCGCTTCCCGGAGCGAAACCTGGGCCGGCGGGCGATTTGTCGACCTTGTCATGCCGCTCTGTCGACTTGTCCCCAGGTCCCCATCTCCGCCTGTGGATAACTCTGTGGACAGTGGACGAGGCTCTACGCACGCCCGTCGAGGCAACGCCCGAGCCAGTCGGAAGCGGCCGTGAAGTCACCGTCGGAGGTCCCGGGCCGAGGAGCCCGTACATCACTCTGAGCGACACCGGCGCGCGGATAGGACCCGAGGAAGCGGACCTGGGGGCAGGTCCGCTTGAGGCCCATGAGCGCCTCGCTGACCCGGCGGTCGGAGATGTGCCCCTCGGCGTCCACGGCGAAGCAGTAGTTGCCGATCCCCTGTCCGGTCGGACGGGACTGGATCAGCATGAGGTTCACCCCGCGGACCGCGAACTCCTGAAGGAGCTCCAGCAGCGCACCGGGGTGGTCGTCGCCGAGCCACAGCACGACGGAGGTCTTGTCCGCTCCGGTCGGCGCGGCCGGCCGGGCGGGGCGCCCCACCAGAACGAACCGGGTCTCGGCGTTCTCCGCGTCGTGGATCTCGGTGACCAGCGGGACGAGCCCGTAGGTGGCGGCGGCGAACTCGCCCGCGAAGGCGGCGTCGAAGCGGCCCTCCTGGACCAGCCGGGCGCCGTCGGCGTTCGACGCGGCCGACTCCCACACCGCGTCGGGCAGGTTCGCCCGCAGCCAGTTGCGCACCTGAGGCTGGGCGACCGGGTGCCCGGTGACGGTCTTGACGTCCGACAGGGCGGTACCGGGGCGCACGAGCAGCGCGAAGGTGATGGGCAGCAGCACCTCGCGGTAGATCATCAGTGGTTCGCCCGAGGCCAGCTCGTCGAGGGTGGCGGTGACCCCGCCCTCCACCGAGTTCTCGATCGGGACGAGGGCGGCGGCCGCCTCACCGTTTCGCACGGCGTCCAGGGCGGCCGGGACCGACACCATCGGGACGAGTTCGCGGGTCGCGGCTTCCGGCAGGGTGCGCAGGGCGGCCTCGGTGAAGGTGCCCTCGGGACCGAGATACGTGAAGCGGGTGGCTGACATGCGATCAGCCTAATGCCGGGCCGCCGCCCGCCGGGTTGCTGTTCATCCTTCGAGCAGCTGCTGCCCCACGTACTCGCCGCTGCGGGGGCCGGGCGGAACCGCGTACAACCCGCTGGACTCGTGCCGGATGAACGCCGACAGCGCGTCGCCCCGGTCGAGCTTGCGCTGTACGGGTACGAATCCGCGCAGCGGATCGGCCTGCCAGCAGATGAAGAGGAGTCCCGCGTCGGGAGCGCCGTCCGGGCCGATCCCGTCGTGGAAGGAGAAGGGGCGCCGCAGCATGGCGGCCCCGCCGTTCTGCTCGGGGGCGGAAATCCGGGCGTGAGCGTTGGACGGGATGACGGGCTTCCCGTCGGGGCCGATCTTGTCGAGTGCCATCTCGGTGGTTTCGCCGCCACCGGTGAGCGGGGCGCCGTTGGCCTTCGTGCGGCCGATGACCTGCTCCTGCTGGACGAGGGACTGCTTGTCCCAGTCGTCGAGGAGCATGCGGATACGCCGGACGACGGCGTACGAGCCCCCGGCCATCCAGGCGTGCTCGGCGGGCCCGGGGCCCGCGCCGGGAACGAAGATCCGCTTGTCGAAGTCGGGTTCCGAGGGCTTCGGATTCCCGGTGCCGTCGACCTGGCCCATCAGGTTGCGGGTGGTCATCGGGGTGCCGGTGGCGCCTGGGGACCGGTTGAAGCCGTTCATCTGCCAGCGGACGCGAGCGGCCTCCCCGGCGTCCTTCTGCAGTGCGCGCAGGGCGTGGAAGGCGACGAGGCCGTCGTCGGCACCGATCTGTACCCACAGGTCGCCGTTGCTGCGCTGGGCGTCCAGCCGGTCCGACGAGAAGTCCGGCAGCGGGTCGAGCGCAGCGGGGCGGCGGGCGGTAAGGCCGGTCCGATCGAAGAAGGAGTGGCCGAAGCCGAAAGTGACGGTGAGGGAGGACGGTCCGGCGTCCAGGGCGATCCCGCTGTCGGAGGTCGAAGCAGGCTCGCCCGCCATCAGCCGCCGGGCGGTGTCGGACCAGCGACGCAGCAGCGCGGCGGCCTCCGTACGGCCCGCTCCGGCGGTGAGGTCGAAAGCGACGAGGTGCCCCTTGGCCTGCAGCGGGGTGGTGATGCCGGCCTGGTGGTCTCCGTGGAAGGCCACCTGGGTGGCGCCCAGGGAGGCCGGGCCCCCGGCTTTGCCGGGGGAGGAGCCGTTCCCGGAGCCGTCCATGGCGGAGTGCGCCAGGGCGCCGCCCGTGGCTCCGAGGGCGATCCCGACGGCGCCTGCGGCGCCGACGGTACCCAGCAGCCTGCGCCGGGAGATCTCGATGTCGGGGTTGCTCTCGGTCACGCTGGTCAGCCGATCTTCACGGTCTTCTGGACGGTGGTCTGGTCGATGTCGGAGGTGCGGACGGTGACGTCGATACGCCATTCGCCAGCGAGCGGCAGCTGGACACCGGATGCGGTCCAGTGGCCCGGGGCCGCCCGCTCGGGGACGAGCGGCAGGGGTCCGATGTCCTTGGCGGGAAGGGTGAAGGCGATCTTGATCTCGGGGAGATCGAAGGGGGTGCCGTCGGCGGACTCGGACCAGAGGTGCAGGGTGTTCGCGCCGACCCGGCCCGGGTCGAGTTCGAGACGGACGGTGCCCTTGCCGTTCGGGCCGCCGGTGTCGAACGGCAGGGTGATCTTGACTGCGCGGTCGGGGACGGCGGTGGCGGTGGAACCGCGGCCCGCCTCCCGCTCCACGGTCCGCCCGGGCTCGGTGCTGGTGAGCACGGTGGTGACGGCGAGCAGGATCACGGCGATGGCCGCTTCGGCGAGGACGGAGCGGCGCAGGCCGGCACGGTCCGGGTCGGAATCCCGAACCCGCTTCTCCCGCGCGCTTTCGCGAGCGGCCTGCTGCCGGGCGAGCTGGGCGGCTCGTTTCGGGTCCGTGGGGATGGCCGCCGGCTCTGTTTCACGTGAAACATCGGTGCCTTCCGAGTCGGCGGCGACGGCCTTCGTTTCACGTGAAACACCGTCCGCGCTCTTCCCGGCGGCAACGGCGACGGTGGCTCCGGAGGTCGCGGCGTCCGCCGGGGCGTCGGCGAGCCGCCCGGTCCACTTGCGGGACACGAGGGCGACAGCGAGGAGGACCGCGACCAGGCCGACCTTCAGGAGCAGCAGCTGCCCGTAGTCGGTGCCGGTGAGGGCGGACCAGCTTCCGAGCTGGCGCCAGGACTGGTAGACGCCGGTGACGGCGAGCACCAGGACACTGACGAAGGCGACCCGGGAGAAGCGCCGGACGGCCGCGCGCTCGATCCCGGGGACCTTGTGGAGGGCGACGAGCAGCGCGGCGAGACCGCCGAGCCACGTGGCGACGGCCATCAGGTGCAAGATGTCGACGGGCATGGCGATGCCGGGCTGGATCCCGGTGGAGGCGTGCTCCGAGAGGGCCCAGGTGGCGGCGATACCGCCGGACACGACGGCGCCGCCGATGGCCAGCCCGAAGGTGAGATCGCTGGTGTCGTCCGGCCCCTCGGCCGCCTGATCGGCCCCCTCGTCATCATCGGAGCCGGCGGCCCGGTCGGTCCCGTCGTCCTCCCCCTCGGCGCGGTCCGCCTCAGCGGGTCCGAGGTCCGTCACGCGGCGTGCGTAGACGCCGAAGAGGACCGCGACGAAGAGGGCGGCGGCCCCCAGCAGGAGCAGCCTGGAGACGAGAGAGGCCCCGGTCTTGGTCTCCAGGACGGCACGGAGTCCGTTGAGATCGAACACGTCGGAGAAGTCGCCGGAGCCTGTGTACGGCGTCCGCAGCACCAGCATGGTGAGGGTGGCGGCGGTCAGGGTGACCCAGGCACGCACGACGAGCTTCTGGAGCGGCCGTTCGGCGGCGCCCCGGCGCCAGCACAGCAGGATGAACGCGGCGCCGCCCACGAGGACGGTGAACCCGGCGTAGGCGGCGTAGCGGGCGATCCCGTAGGCGATGCCGACGGGTCCGCCGCCGGCCTGCGCGGTGGGCAGGGAGACATCGGTGGCCGAGGGCGCGCCGATGGAGAAGGTGAAAGCGCCGGAGATCGGATGGCTGTCGGCCGAGACGGCCTGCCAGGCGACGGTGTAGGTGCCGTTCGGCAGACCGGTGTGCAGTGCGGTGCCGTAGCGGACGGTGTTCCCGCTGCACATGTCGCGCAGCTCGCCCGTGTCCACGCGCCTGCCCTGGGGGTCGAGGACGCGGATGGAGTCGTCGCCCAGGGCGACCTGCTCCGAGAAGGAGAGCGTGACCTGGGCGGGGGCCGTGGCGACCACCGCCCCGTCCGCGGGGTCGCTCGCGGTGAGTGCGGCGTGCGCCGTGGCCGGAGAGGCCGCGGTGAACAGGGTTGCCAGCAGCGCTGCGAGGACCAGCGCGAGCCGCGGCAGGAGTGCCGTGGCACGGGCGTGGGCCGTGGAGGGGGCGGGGGCGGTGGCCGTCATGGCGTGTCAGCTCCTCGGTCCGTCAGTGGGCGTTGCCGGACGTATCTGTCGGAGTCTGGGCGTTGTACGTCCGGTCCTTCACGTCCAGCTCGACCTTGACCGGAGCGGCCTTCTCGAAGCGCAGCTCGACGGTGACCTTGTCGCCGATCTTGGGTGTGCTCTTGAGCCCCATGAACATGATGTGGTTGCCGCCGCGCTCCAGCCGGAGCTCACCGTTCGCCGGCACGTCCATCGACTGGACCTGCTGCATCTTCTGGTCCTTGGTCTCGTGGATCTGGAGATCGTCGGAGAGCGAGGAGGTGGCGCCGGTGAGCTTGTCGGCGGTCCCGGAACCGTTCTTGATGACCAGGAAGCCGCCGGCCATCTTGTCGTTCACGGGCTGGGGCATGAAGGCGCCGCTGACGGTGATCTTCGGCTCGGCCTCTCCGGAGCAGCCGGATATGGCGAGCGCTGCCGTCAGAGAGAGGGCCGCGGCGAGGATGCGGGTGGTGCGGGCGTTCACGGGTTCTCCCCCTTGATGAGCTTCGGCAGGTCCTTGGTGTAGTCGTCGACGGTGGTGCCCTCGCCGTAGAGGACGTAGCCCTCGTCGGTCTTGGGCGAGAACGCGATGACCTGCGCGCCATGCATGGAGACGACGTCGCCGTTGGCGTCCTTCGTCGCGGGATCGATGCCGATGCCGAGGGTGCGCGCGGCGGCCTGGATGGTCGCGAAGTCCCCGGTGAGTCCGATGAAGGACGGGTCCTGCGACTTGAGCCAGGCGGCCAGGGACTCGGGCGTGTCCCTTTCGGGGTCGGTGGTGACGAAGACGACCCGGAGGTTGTCCTGGTCGGCCTTGGGGAGGGCCTTCTTGGCGACCGCGATGTTGCTCATCGTCAGCGGGCACACGTCGGGGCAGTTGGTGTAGCCGAAGTAGATGAGGGTCGGCTTGCCCTTGGTCTGCTCACGCAGGTTCCACGGGTTGCCGGTGGTGTCCGTGAGGACGAGCTCCGGCTTGTTGAAGGGGCGGTCCAGGAGGGTCCCGGCCTTGGTGTTGCTCTGACCGCCGGCGATCTGGGTGACTCCGCCGGTCTTCTTGACGGGCTCACCACCGCAAGCGGTGAGGGTGAGTGCGGCCGCCGCGAGCAGCGCGGCGACCGTCACACGTGTGGTGCGCATGAAGGAATGTCCCTGGGATCGGGGATGCTACGGACGTTTCGGAACGGCAGCGCCGAGGGGCGCGGCAGGTCAGGCGGAGCGGCGGCGCGAGACGACGCCGAAGGCGACGCCGCCGAGCCCGATGACGATGCCAGCGATGCCGAGGGCGCGCGCGGTGGTGTCGGTGCCGTGGTCGGCCGAGGCCTTGTTGTGGCCGTGGTCCGCGTCCTTGTCGGCGTTCTTCGACTCGTCGGCCTTGGCGCCGCTGTCGTGGTGGTCGTCACCCTTCGGGGCGGTCAGCTTCAGGACGGGCGCGGGGGTCTGCGGCTCCGCGGCGCCTTCCTTGGCTTCCTCGATCCAGCGGACGACCTCGCCGTTGTCGTAGGTCTGGATGGACTTGAAGACCATCTGCTCGGCGTTCTCGGGCAGCTTGCCGACGGAGACCGGGAACTGCTGGAACTTCCCGGCCTCGATCTTGCCGCCGGTCCAGGTCACCTTGGTGACGACCTCGTTGACCTGCTTGCCGTGCACGGTCAGCGGCTTGTCGAGCTTCGTCTTCTCGACGGTGGACGTCCAGCCGGGGATGTCCTGCGGCATGACGGACGTCAGAGGCTGGTCGACCGGGAAGTTGACCTCCAGCTGAGTGGTCGCCGCGTTGTCGCGCTCGTTGGGGACCTTGAAGTTGAGCGTCGCGTAGCCACCCTTGGCGGCCTCTCCGACGGGCTGCACGCCGACGTGGGCGAAGGCAGGGCCGGAGAGGAGGAGGACGGAACCGGCGGCGACGGCGGCGGCGAAGGAGACGCGAGAGGTCTTCATTTCAGGAACACTCCACGGAAGCAGTGGTGGCGATGGCTCCGCGCACGGGCGCGCGCGGAGTTCGCGGCACCGGTATCCCGCGCTGTGTCCGGGAAAGAGGTGCCGCGTCAGGCTGCGAGGGCGAGTGCCACGGGTGGGCCGCGCCGGATCACCGTGTGCTGGAGTGCTTCCCGCCCGGTGCAGAGGGCGGGGTCGGACCCGGTCCGGGGGCCCTGCGGGGTACGGGCGGCCGAACCTGCGAGCCCGATGCCGAGGGCGCGTACGAAGGCCAGTGCGGCACGCAGCGGACGGATCGGGGCGGCTTCGGCGGAGCGCCGGGACAGCTCGACCAGCCGCAGGACCGCGGCGTCGCCGCGACCGAGCAGCCAGCCCGCGGCGACTGCCGCCAGCAGGTGGCCGGCCAGCATCGCCGGGCTGAACAGGCCCGTCACGGGGCCCGCGGTGACGGCCTGGGCCACGTGCGCGTGCGCTCCGTGCCCCTGCGCCACGACCTGCCCGGCCTGCGCGACCTGTGCCGACTGCTCGGCGAGAGCGGCCGGGTCCAGGCCTGCGGCCTCCAGGATCCGCCGGGCGTCGGCCGGGCTGAGCGGTATGGAGTTGCCCCCGCACACCAGCCGTGCGGCGAGCTCGGCGAGCGAGGTGTCGGCGGTGCCGGCCGGTGCCTGCGCGGCTGTACCGTGCTGGCCGAGGCCGAACAGCGCGTGCAGGCCGAGCTGTCCGGCGGTGAGCCCGGCGGCGATACCGGGCAGCGTCCGCTGTCGGCCCGCCAGTGGGGCGGCGACGGCGAAGACGGCGAGGAAGCCGAGGCCGAGGGACCACCAGGGCACGGTGGCACAGGAAGCCAGGGCGTGCCCGGTCGCGGACAGCACGACACAGACCGCGGTGAACACCGCGGCCCGGATCAGCCGGAGGTCGGCTCCGGTGTGCGTCGCATGGGGGTCGGACATGGCCGGGCCATCATCGCACTGCGCCCGGGCCCTTCATACGGCAGGTCCGGAAGGTCCGCATGAGTCCTCTGTGCGAGGACCGGCCGGGCCCGCCGCATACACCTCTCCCCGGGAGAGCCGCATCGGCCGAACGGGCGTATTGAGGTCTCGGACGGCCGCAGGGCGCTTACGCCCCCTCGCGCGCGGCAATACGTAACCGTATGAGCATCTGGTGGTCTCTCCACTTGAGGCGCGAAGCCGCGAGCGTGCCGCTCGCCAGGCGACTGCTGCTGGGGACGATGGAGACCGCGGGGGTGGACCCGGACATCTCCTTCGATCTCTCGGTGGCGCTGAGCGAGGCGTGTGCGAACGCGGTGGAGCACGGCGGGGGCGGCGAAATCCCGGACGACACCGAGGCGTACCACGTCACGGCCTATCTGGACGGGGATTGCTGCCGCATCGAGGTGACCGATTCCGGTCCGGGGTTCCCGCCCGCGACGGTGGCTCGCCGCAGACCCTCCCTGGCCGAACACGGCCGGGGCCTGCACCTGATCGCCGAACTCGCCGACCACGTCCGCTTCCGCAACCGGCCGGGACGCGGCGCGGTGGTGAGCTTCGACAAGATGCTGAAGTGGCGCGACGACGCGCTGCTGAAGGTGTCGTAGGCGGTGTCTGTCGCAGGCGCCGCACGCGGCGGCGTCCAGGTGTCCTGGCGTCCAGGTGTCCTGGGAACGCCGATGGGCGGGACCCCGTACAGGATTCCCGCCCACCGGAGCGCACGGCGTAGGCGTCAGCCCTTCAGGCGCGCCATCCAGGCCTCGACGTCGGTCGAGGTGCGGGGCAGCCCCGCGGACAGGTTCCGGTTGCCGTCCTCGGTGACGAGGATGTCGTCCTCGATCCGGACGCCGATGCCGCGGTACTCCTCGGGCACGGTCAGGTCGTCGGCCTGGAAGTACAGACCGGGCTCGACGGTGAGGCACATGCCGGGCTCCAGGGTGCCCTCGACATAGGCCTCGGTGCGGGCGGCGGCGCAGTCGTGGACGTCCATGCCGAGCATGTGGCCGGTGCCGTGCAGGGTCCAGCGGCGCTGCAGGCCCAGCTCCAGGACCCGCTCGACCGGGCCCTCCAGCAGGCCCCACTCGACGAGCTTCTCGGCCAGCACGTGCTGGGAGGCGTCGTGGAAGTCGCGGAACTTCGCGCCCGGCTTCACCGCGGCGATGCCGGCTTCCTGGGACTCGTAGACCGCGTCGTAGATCTTGCGTTGGATGTCGGTGTAGCTGCCGTTGATCGGCAGGGTGCGGGTGACGTCGGCGGTGTAGAGGGAGTGGGTCTCCACGCCGGCGTCGAGGAGCAGCAGGTCGCCGGAGCGGACGTCGCCGTCGTTGCGGACCCAGTGCAGGGTGGTGGCGTGGGGGCCGGCGGCGCAGATGGAGCCGTAGCCGACGTCGTTGCCCTCGACGCGGGCGCGAAGGAAGAAGGTGCCCTCGATGTAGCGCTCGGAAGTGGCCTCGGCCTTGTCGAGGACCTTCACCACGTCCTCGAAACCGCGGACGGTGGAGTCGACGGCCTTCTGCAGCTCGCCGATCTCGAACGAGTCCTTCACGGCGCGGGCCTCGGAGAGGTAGACGCGCAGTTCCTCGTCGCGCTCCTTGGTCACCTTGTCGGTGAGGGCGGACTCGATCACGGAGTCGTGGCCGCGCACGGCGCGGACCGGGCCCTCGGCCTCGGTGAGGGCCTCGGCGAGCTGGCGGACGTCCTTCGCGGGGATGCCCAGGAGCTGCTCGGCCTCGGTGAGGGAGTGGCGGCGGCCGACCCACAGCTCGCCCTGGCCGGACAGCCAGAACTCGCCGTTCTCCCGGTCGGAGCGCGGCAGCAGGTAGACGGTCGCGGTGTGGCCGGTCGACCCGGTGGGCTCCAGGACCAGGACGCCGTTCTCGGTCTGGTCACCGGTGAGGTACGCGTACTCGGTCGAGGCCCGGAAGGGGTACTCGGTGTCGTTCGAGCGGGTCTTCAGGCGGCCGGCGGGGATCACGAGGCGCTCGCCCGGGAAGCGGCGGGACAGCGCGTCGCGGCGGGCGAGGGTGTGCGCGGCCTGGGCGATGGGCTCCAGTCCGTGCAGCTCGGTGTCGGCCCAGCCGCTGCGCATGTTCTCCGCGAGTTCGTCGCTGACGCCCGGGTACAGACCGTTCTTGCGCTGCTTGTGCGTCTTCTTGGGCTGCTCTTCTTCCGGGGTCTCCGGGGTGAGCTCGTCAGCCACGTCTTCTCCTCAGCTACGACGGTACGGACCTGGGTGTGGACCATATCCATCGTATGCGTGTGCGGAGAGTGCCGGTCCGAATCGTGCCGTCCGTCACGATTCGGAGCCTGCTCCGCGGTCACGACGCGGAGCAGGCTCCGCGTCTAGTCGAACCGGGCCGCGAGCAGCACGATGTCCTCGGGGGCGTCGGTCGGCTCGCCGCCGGGCAGTACGGTCCGCAGGATGTGCTCGCACAGGGCCGCCGGGTCCTCGCGGACGCTGCGGGGGACCCCCGCGGCCGCTGCGTGCAGCCGGGCGTAGGCCCGGTCCATCGGGTCGCCCGTGTGGTGCAGAAGCCCGTCGGTATAGAGAAGCACCGTTTCTCCGGGTGCGGGTTCGATCTCCACGCTCGGCGCCTCCCAGCAGGACAGCATGCCCAGGGGCGCGGAGAGCGAGGTCTCCACGTACTCCGTGCGGTGCTCGCCGATCAGCAGGGGCGGGGTGTGCCCGGCACCGGCCAGAATGATCTTGTTGCCCTGGCCTTCGGAGTTCGGGCCCCCGACGGGTTCGCAGTAGGCGAAGAGCGCGGTGGCGGCGCGGGCGGGCTCGGTGAGCCGCAGCAGCAGCTCCAGGTCGGACAGGACCGCCACGGGGTCCTCGCCCTCCATGACGGCGTAGGCGCGCAGCGACGCGCGCAGCCGCCCCATCGCGGCGACGGCGCTCGGCCCGGATCCGGTGACCGAGCCGACGGCCAGTCCCAGGGCGCCCTCGGGCAGCGGCAGGGCGTCGTACCAGTCGCCCCCGCCGAGCGGCCCCGTGTGGTGGCGGGCCGCGAGCTGTACGCCGGGGATACGGGGGAGCCGGCTCGGCAGCAGCTCCTCGGAGACGGTGGCCAGGTGCGTACGGGAGCGCTCCACCTCCAGCATCCGGGCCAGGTGTTCGGCGGCGTGCCGCACGTACAGCCCGGCGAGGTCGCGCTGGCGGTCGCTCGGCTCGGCCTGCTCGTCGTAGAGCCATACGGCTGCGCCGAGCCGGCCGGTGGCCTCGGCGGTGAGGGGGAGCGAGTAGCTCGCGGCGAACCCGAGACGGGCGGCGACCTCACGCTGGCGCGGGTCCACGGGGGCGGTGAAGCCACCTGTTCCGGGGGGCGCGCCCGGTTCGGGAAGGAACTCGGAGCCGCCCTGGGCGTCGGGCAGACCGTCGAGGATCCGCCCGTAGGGGGTGGCACTGCGCGGCACGGTCTCGATGTGCCCGAGCTCCGCGTGGCCGAGCCCCAGGCCGATCGTGGTGGTCGGGCCGAGTCCGTCGGAGGGCTCCAGCACGATCAGGCCGCGCCGGGCGCCGACCAGCATGGCTCCGGCGCGCAGGAATTCGCGCAGCGAAGTGTCGAGGTCACTGGCGCGGGCGAGGCGCTCGGTGAGCTCGTGCAGGGTGGTGAGGTCCGAGACCATGCCCGCCAGCCGGTCCTGGATGACACTGCCCGGGCCGTCGGCCGGAGAGGCAGGTGCGGGGGTGGTCCGGGCGGGTGCGGGCGCCGCAGTGTGCGGCGACGCGGTTGCCGCTGGATCGATTCCAGCCACTTTCGGCAGATGCGGGGCGCTCATGGCGTCCGCCTTTCCACCTGGTGCGATTCGCCAAATAGCATCGCAAACCCCCAGATCGTGCTGCGCCGCCATCAAGGAATCCACATCTACACGCACACATGGATGCATGTCCAGCATTGCCCAGCTGGGAATCCTGGTGTCCGTGGGACCGCAACTCACGGTCGAGCCAAGGCTAGAACTTGGCCGGAAAAAGCGGGAAGCAATCGGTTTTTGCGATCGACTGAGCGGGCTCCGCAGGGGCCCCGGGTACGTACTCGGTGATGTGCGGCGCCAGTTGGCGCCACCGGGAACCACCCGGCACGGGCCTTCGTCCTTAGCGGCGGCCGCCGGTTCCGGTGGCCGGCGCGGGTCGCGCTCCACCCCCGCGGGACGTTTGATGGACCTGTAAGAAACTGCACGACGAACCGTGTGAACCCGCTTCTGGCGGACAGTGACGCGAAACCTGTACGTGTGGTGAGACACCGGTTACATGGTGTGATGTGGCCCTCGGCGTTCAACGGAAAGGAACGAGCGCACATGCGCGAGATCCTCGGAAGGCGTCTCCAGCGGCTCCGCGATCGCTTTCAATCCCTGCGCTCCGACCCGGGACAGAGCGGCGGCACGTCCGCTCTCCTCGACGCGGCGCTCGTCTGCGCCACCACCTGGCAGTGGCCCGTCCTGCCCGGTGTCGGCCGGTCCGGCACCGACGCCAAGCGATGCGCCTGCCCCGAACCCGACTGCGCCGTCCCCGGCGCACATCCCTTCGACCCCGGACTGCTCGCCGCCACCACCGACCCCCGCATGGTGACCTGGTGGTGGACCAACCGGCCCACCGCCCCCGTCCTGATGGCCACCGGCGGAACCGCCCCGTGCGCGGTGAGCCTGCCGGCCGGTGCGGCCGCACGTGCCCTCGCGCGACTGGACGCGCAGGGCATGCGGCTCGGTCCGGTCGTGGCGACCCCCACCCGCTGGGCGCTGCTCGTGGCGCCCTACTCGCTGGAGCGGCTCGGCGAACTCCTGTACGCGAAGGACCATGTGCCCTCCTCCCTGCGCTTCCACGGCGAGGGCGGCTACCTGTTGCTGCCGCCCTCCGCCGCGAGCAGCGGCGGCCAGGTGCGCTGGGAACGGGAGCCGCGTTCGCGGTCGGCGGTGCAGCAGCCGCGGGGACGGTCCGCGCAGGCGCAGGCGCACACGGGGTCGCCGCAGCCGCTGCAGGCGCAGCCGGGAGATCTCTGGCTGCCCGAGATCGAGGCGGTCGTGGACGCGCTGGTCGAGGCCAGCAGCGGTGCGCCCGGCGGCGGGAGCCGGCTCGCGTACTGACCGCCGGGCCTGTGGGGATCACTCGTACGGGTGTCGGCGGGGCGAGTTTGCAAGGGAATTGGGCGCGGGGATCTCCGCGCCCCGTTCCCGCCTCGCTATCTTCGGCGAATGAATCTCCGCCTGATCGGTATCGGCGCCGGTGTGTTGGTCATCTTGTCGCTCCCGCTCGCCGGGGCGATCGCCGGGCCGGATTTTGCCGGTCAGGACGACGGAAAAGGCGGCGGCCTGTTCTCCGTGCTCGGGCTTTCGGACTCTTCCCGCACAGCCCCCGCGCGCTCGGCGTCGTCGGCCGGCCCGCAGCAGCCCGGTCCGGCGGAGCAGCCCCGGACGGATTCGCGCTGCGGTCCCGAACTGTCCTCGCCGCACGGGGTGGAGGCGCAGACCTGCGTACTGGTCGGTGAAGGCCAGACGTGGGGCCGGAGTTACTACCGGAACACGAGTGGTCGGGCGCTGGACGCGGTGCTGACGGTGATGGGTCCGGCCGGCCGCACGGTCCAGATCCGGTGCGCGGTGGGAGCGGGCGACGAACCGGGCTTGTGCGAGACGCCGAAGGAGGCTTCGGCGGGAGATCCGGACAGTTACTCGGCCGTAGCGGAATTTGCAGTTCCGGATGATGAAGGGGAACTGCTCTTGAGGTCCGGGAGCAACTCACCGGCACCGGGTGACGGTTGATCGCACCCTGAAAATCAAGGGCCCGGTCGCTGGCGACGGGGGATGCACCAGCGACCGGGCTACAAGAACGGTAACAAGAGATCGCCTGTTCGCAAATTCGATCTCCGATATTCAGACACCGATTTGCAGACGATTAGCGGGAGTTGTGACTCCGGTCACCGGTTCCGCACGGGGCTCCGGTCAGCTGAGCGTCACCTGGCGGTTGGTGAGTCCGCCGCGGGCCCGGCGCTCCTCCGTGGACAGCGGGGCGTCCGTGGCCAGAGCCCCGGCGAGCCGCTCGGCGAACTCCGCCGCGGGCTTCTCCACGTCGTCGGCCGTGACCCCGGTGGGCAGGTCCCAGACCGGGACCATCAGGCCGTGGGCGCGGAAGGAGCCGACGAGCTTCGTGCCCTCGCCGAGCGAGGTCGCGCCGGCCGCGTGCAGCCGCGCGAGGGCGTCGAGCAGCTTCTCCTCGGGGTGCGGCATGACCCAGCGCAGGTGGTTCTTGTCCGGCGTCTCGCACCAGTAGGCGGCGTCCACGCCGGTCAGCTTGACGGTGGGAATGGCGGCCGCGTTGGCGCGCTCCAGCGAGGCGGCGATCTCCGGCGAGGAGTTCTGGGCGCTCTCGGATTCCGGAATCCAGAATTCGAACCCGGTGTGCACAACCGGCTCGAAACCGCCGTCGGCGTCCAGGAGATCCTGAAGTCGGGGACCCTCGGCGGGGACCCGGCGGGCGGCGACCGGCGTACCGGGTTCCGCCACGAGGGCGCGCTCCAGTGTGTCGGCCATGTCGCGGCCGAGGTCCCCGGAGGAGGAGTCGTTCTGCAGGCCGAGGAGGACGGACCCGTCCTCACGGCGCAGCGCCGGCCACGCCATGGGCAGTACGGTCACCAGCGTGACGGAGGGGACGCCCTCGGGCAGGCCGCCCTTGAGGGACAGCGGGACGGTGGCCGCGGGCACCAGTTCGCGCAGCGCGACCCAGTCGCACTCGCCCGGCAGTCCCTCGAAGGGACGCCGCACGTGCTCGGTGACGGCGTGCGCGGCGGCTGCGCCGTGGCAGGCCTTGTAGCGGCGGCCGGATCCGCAGGGGCAGGGCTCGCGGGCGCCCACGACGGGGATCTCACCGTTGTTGAGCTGCGGCTTTGCAGTCTTGGCTGCGGGGCGCTTCTTGGCCATCGTGCGTGTCTCCCGGTTGCGGCGGTACGGCGTCGTGTCTGGGCGCGAGCCTAGCCGTTCGTACCGCCGGAACCGGTTGGGTGCGGCCGGGAGCACGGTCGGCGTGCGCTCCCGGACGGCCGCCTGTGCGGATGACCGGTACTGCTGTGCTGTTGTGGTCCTGTGCCGCAGGGATCCCGGATCAGGGATCGAGGTCGTCGAAGGCCGTACTGAAGTCGATCGCCGGGGGCGCAACGCGCGTAGCGAAATCCTCGTGCCGGGGCCCACAGGCAACGATCACCCACACGGTGACCTCACCCGCCGCTCCGTCCCGGACACCCCAGTCCTGGGCCAGGGCGCTGATGATGTTCAGCCCCCGGCCGCCCCGTGCGGTGACCGAGGGCGTGGCAGGAACCGGGCGGGTGGGCCCGCCTCCGTCCGTGACCTCGACCGTCAGTCGTCCCGCTCTGTCGACGCGCCAGGCGGCGCGTATCTCCCCGTCCCCGACCTCCCGAGAGCCGAGCGGCCTGCCATGCCGGCAGGCGTTGCTGAGCAGTTCGGAAAGAATCAGTACGGCGTCGTCCACGACCGATTCGGGCACTCCACCGATGCGCAGTTGCTCGCGCATCCGGTGTCTCGCCTCGCCCACGCCAGCAGGACCATGGCGTACGTCCATGCACGACGACGTGGGCACTTCTTGTGCCACCACCAACGCCACCCCCGGAACCTCCTTAGCCCCACGCATGGTCTGGATGCCCCAATGGCCTGGACCGGAAACCGCCGAAGGAGCCCGAAGCGGACCCCTCTGACGCATTCACGGCGACCGAATGCGGAGCGGATGCGCCGGAGCACACCCCGTAACGAACGAGTTGAGGGTGGCGAGTGTGCAAAAAGGGACTTCAGCGGCCGAGTTGGGACAGAACTTGGCGCGGTCTGTTCGTGATGATTGCTTCCACGCCCAGATCAGCGCAGAGCTGAACGTCTTCCGGTTCGTTCACTGTCCATACGTGCACGGAGTGACCCGCGCCCTGGAGCTTGTGGATGAAGGCGGGGTGGTTCCGCACGATCCGCATCCCGGGGCCGGCGATCGTCACGCCGGCCGGCAGTCGCCCGTCCCGCATCCGCGGCGAGATGAACTGCATCAGGTACACGGTCGGGATCGTCGGCGCGGATGCCCGGATCCGGTGCAGGGAGCGCGCGGAGAAGCTCATGATCCGCACGGGGTGCGGACCCTCGGCGGGCGGGGCGTCCAGACCGAAGCGCTTGAGGAGGACGAGGAGGCGCTCCTCCACCTGTCCGGCCCAACGCGTCGGATGCTTCGTCTCGATCGCGAGCTGTACCGGCCGTCCGGCGTCGGAGACCAGCTCCAGCAGGCGCTCCAGGGTGAGGACGGAGGTGCGCTCCGGGTCCGCGTCCCAGTCGGGAGATTCCTCGCGGTCCTTCCAGGAGCCGAAGTCGAGGGCGGCGAGATCGGCCAGCTCCAGCGCGGAGACGGCGCCGCGGCCGTTCGACGTACGGTTCACCCGGCGGTCGTGGACCAGGACCAGATGACCGTCCGCGGTCAGCCGGACATCGCATTCGAGGCCGTCGGCGCCGTCCTCGATGGCCTTGCGGTAGGCGGCCAGGGTGTGCTCGGGGGCATCCTCCGAGGCGCCGCGGTGGGCGACGACCTGGATGGTGCGCGGCATTGCGTGGGTCACCGGGTCATGGTGCCACCGACAGGGCCGCGGGCGTCGGGGCCGACCCCCGCGAGGGCATCCGAAATGTCGGATATAAAGAATGGGGAGAGATGCACAGGTCCGGCTTACAGTGCTCTGACGGGGCATGGGAAAGGCTTTGCCCAGGAACTTGCGCGGCACGTCGAACGTTCAGTCGGACCGATATCGCCAGAGAATTCTGAAGCCGTGTGTGACGAGGAGAGAGCGCTGTGAGCACCGAGAACGAGGGCACCGCGGCCCCGACACCCCCCGCGGCCCCGTCCGTACCCCCTGCTCCGGCCTCCGCGACGCAGGATGCGGCCCCCGCGCCCGCTGTCGGCGAGCCGGTGACCCAGCAGCTGCCGCCGACCCCGGCACCCGGTACCGAGCCCACCCAGCAGATCCCGCCCGCACAGGAGCCCCCGGCCTACGGCCAGGCGCCGCAGGTGCCTCCGGCGTACGGCCAGGCCCCCGCGCAGGCCGCGCACGGAGCCGAGGGCTGGCCGCCCCCGCCGCCCACGGTGCCGGCGTACGGAGCGGGCGGTCACGGCGGCGGCGCCTGGGGCGCTCCCCCGGCCACCGACGGTTTCCCCGCCCCCAAGCCGAAGGGCAGGGGAGGCCTGATCGCGGGCGTGCTCGTGGCGGCCCTCCTCGCCGGCGGCATCGGCGGTGGTGTCGGCTACTGGGCCGCCCAGCGCGGCAACGACGGCAGCGGCTCCACCACGATCAGCGCCGCGAACACCCCCAAGGACCTGAAGCGCGAAGCCGGCTCCATCGCGGGTCTGGCCGCGGGCGCCCTGCCCAGCGTGGTCACCATCGAGGCCTCGGCCGGCGATGGCGAGGGCGGCACCGGCACCGGGTTCGTCTACGACCAGCAGGGCCACATCCTCACCAACAACCACGTCGTCGCCTCTGCCGCGAACGGCGGCAAGCTCTTCGCGATCTTCTCCGACGGCAAGCGGTACGACGCCGAGGTCGTGGGCCGTGCCCAGGGCTACGACGTCGCCGTCCTCAAGCTGAAGACCCCGCCGGCCGGTCTCAAGCCGCTGCCCCTCGGTGACTCCGACAAGGTCGCCGTCGGCGACTCGACCATCGCGATCGGCGCCCCGTTCGGCCTGTCCAACACGGTCACCACCGGCATCGTGAGCGCCAAGAACCGCCCGGTCGCATCCGGGGACGGCTCCGGCAGCAAGAACTCGTACATGAGCGCTCTCCAGACGGACGCCTCGATCAACCCGGGCAACTCGGGCGGCCCGCTGCTCGACGGACGCGGCGCGGTCATCGGCATCAACTCCGCGATCCAGTCGGCGGGCAACGGCGGCTTCGGCGGCGGCCAGGCCGGCTCCATCGGCCTCGGCTTCGCCATTCCGATCAACCAGGCCAAGAACGTCGCCGAATCGCTGATCAAGACGGGCAAGCCGGTCTATCCGGTGATCCTGGTCTCGGTCGACCTCCAGGCCAAGTCCGAGGGCGCCAAGATCTCCGAGCAGGGCGGGGCACCCAACGAGCTCGTCGACCCGAACGGCCCCGCCGGCAAGGCGGGCCTCAAGCCCGGCGACGTCATCACCGAGTTCGGTGGCAAGCCGGTCGACAGCGGCCCGACCCTGATCAGCATGATCTGGACGTACAAGCCCGGCGACACCGTGAAGCTGACCTACCTGCGCGGCGGCAAGCCGACCACGGTCGATATCACGCTCGGCTCGCGGGTCGGCGACAAGTAGCGAACCCGAACACCACCGGTCGCGGCGGCGGCCCGATGAGGAGGGGCCGTAGGCGGAATTCCGCCTACGGCCCCTCCAACGTCCGCTTATGCTTCGCTCGTGTTCGATTCTCGGCACATACGGACCTTTCACACGGTGGTGGCCTCCGGCTCGTACTCGGCCGCCGCCCGCGTGCTGGGGTACACCCAGCCCGCCATCACCCAGCAGATGAAGGCGCTCGAACGCGCCGTCGGCACCCCGCTGTTCACCCGCGTCGGCCGCAAGATGCAGCTCACCGAGGCCGGTGCGTCCCTGTCCCGGCACGCCGAGACCATCCTCGGCAACCTCTCCGCCGCCGAGGCCCAGCTGAGGGCCTACGCCCGGCTGCGCACGGGCCGGGTCAGGCTGTGCGGCTTCCCCAGCGCCAATGTCACCCTCGTCCCCGAGGCCCTGAGCAGCCTCGCCAAGGACCATCCGGGCATACAGGTGGAGCTGCTGGAAGGCGAGCCCCCCGAGTCGCTGCGCCGGCTGGAGCGCGGAGAGTGCGACATCACGCTGGCCTTCACCTATCCCGGCCTGCACGAGGAGATCCCGGAGGAGGTCGCCGAGGTCAGGCTGCTGGAGGACCAGCTGACGGTGCTGCTCCCGACCGGGCACCCGCTGGCCCGCCGTCGCGCCGTGCACCTCGCCGACCTCGCCGAGGAACGGTGGATCGCGGGCTGCCCGCGCTGCCGGGCGAACCTGCTGCACGAGTGCGCCGAGCTGGGTTTCGTGCCGGACATACGGTTCGCCACCGACGACAACCTCGTCGTACAGAGTCTGGTCGCACAGGGGCTGGGCGTGGCCATGATGCCCGCGCTGGTGCTCCCCTCCCTCTCGCTGAGCCGTGTCTGCGGGCGGCCCCTCCAGCCTGCCGCCCGCCGCCACATCGCCGCGTACGTCTACCGGGACCATCTGCGGATCCCGGCGACGTCCGTGGTGCTCGACGCGCTCAGACAGGTGGCGGCCAACCGGGTCGGCTGCTGACCAACCCATAAGCTGTGCTTGGGATTTCAGGTCACAACTGTCGTTGGACGTGATGGAACGTCGGCAGCACGCTGCCGATATGACCACCACCACGCCGGCCCGTACCACCACGAGGATGGCCGCCCTCGTCAGTGAGATCCGCACGGTCGTGGAGCGGGGGCTGGCTCCCGACCTCACCGCGTACCTGGTGGGCGAACGGCTCGCCCCGCACCTGGGCGCGCCCGACCTGCTGACTCCGGCGCAGCAGGTAGGCGACCCGGAGCGATACCGGCAGCACATCCTGCACGCCGAGTCCGACGGCAGCTTCTCGGTGGTGGCACTGGTGTGGCTGCCCGGGCAGGAGACCTGCATCCACGACCACGTGTCCTGGTGCGTGGCCGGGGTGCATCAGGGTGAGGAGAGCGAACGCCGCTTCCGGCTCGCGCCGGGAGCCGGTCCCGCCCGGCTGGTGGCCACCGAGGACGTGGTCAACGCCCAGGGCGACGTCTGCGGGTTCGCCCCGCCCGGCGACATCCACAAGGTGCGCAACTCCTGTACGAACAAGGCGATATCGGTGCACGTGTACGGCGCCGACGTCTCCCGGCTGGGCACCAGCATCCGCCGCGTCTACACGCTCCCCGTCGACTGATGGCCCTCCTCCACCGCCCTCAGGGCACGGCCATCGGGCATGTTTCACGTGAAACACCCACTCCGTGGCCCGGGTTGGCGATGGCTGCGGGTGGTGCGCTGACGGCCTGGTGCGTCCACCGCCTCGTTCCCGCCGTGCCGATGCTGACCGCATCGGTGGTGCTGGGCATCGCCGTGGCGCACGTTCCGGTCCTGCGGACGTTCGTACGCGCGACCGCGCGCCCCGGACTCTCCCTCGCAGGCCGTCGGCTCATGCGGATGGGCATCGTCCTGCTGGGCCTCGGCCTGGGGCTGGACCAGGTGCTCCGGCTGGGCTGGGCCACCGTGGCCATGGTGGTCGGCGTGGTCGTGGCCACCTTCTTCGGCACCCTCTGGCTGGGCCGACGGCTGGGACTCCCGGGTGACCAGCCGCTGCTGATCGCCACCGGGTACTCGATCTGCGGTGCCTCGGCGATCGGCGCGGTGAGCGAGGTGTCCGGCAGCGACGAGGAGGACGTGGCCGCCTCGGTGGCACTCGTCACGCTCTGCGGGACGCTCGCCATAGGAGTGCTCCCGCTCCTCCAGGGGCCGCTGGGGCTCTCCGACCCCGCTTTCGGGCGGTGGGTCGGTGCCGGGGTCCATGACGTCGGCCAGGTCGTGGCCACCGCGCAGACCGCGGGCCCCGCCGCCCTGGGCGAGGCGGTCCTGGTCAAGCTGATGCGCGTGGCGCTGCTCGCCCCGCTGGTGGCCGCCGTGGCCTTCTCCGTACGGGCCCGGCGCCGCGGGGTGCGCACCGCCTCGGGCCGCAGGCCGGCACCGGTGCCGCTGTTCGTCCTCGGGTTCCTGGCCGCGGCGGCGCTGCGCGCCACCGGAGTACTGCCCGACGTAGCACTGGAGTGGGCGCACACCGCGCAGGAGGCCCTGCTGGCCGCGGCCCTGTTCGGCCTGGGGAGCGCGGTGCACCTGCCGACGCTGGCCCGGACCGGCGGGCGGGCCGCGGCACTGGGACTGGGGGCGTGGATCGTCGTGGCAGGAGTTGCGTACGCGGGCGTGATGCTCACCGTATGACCGCGCAACGGAGGCGAGTTGGCCATTTCCTGGCCGGAACCGACCGACCGTTCTGACTGCCCGCTGACATTGCGACGCACCCGTGTCACCCTGCCCGGTATTCCGCACGACGCACGACGCACGACGCACGACGCACGACGCACCACGAACCGCGCACAGCCGATCCGCACCGACCGCACTTCACCCCCACCCTGCCCGGCTTCGCCACCCGGCCCGGGCACGGCAGAAGGAGTCATGCGTGAATCGTCATCGCACGGCCTTGTCCGTCCTGCTCGCGGCCGGCGCCCTGGTCGCCGGAGCCCTGACGGCGGCCACCCCCTCGACCGCCGCGGATGCCCCCGCGTCGTTCCGGCAACAGCACACCCAAGGCTTCTGGACCGCCGAGCGGATGCGCAGCGCTGCGCCGCTCGACGTGACGGCGGTTCCCGGGGCGGCCCGCACCCCGGTCGCCACATCGGCGACCCCCACGACCATCGCCCCGACGGCGGCGGCTTCCCCCACGGCGTTCCCGCAGGCGGGCGGGGCCTGGACGGGCGGCGGCGCCGTGGTGAAGACCTCGGGGCGGGTCTTCTTCACGATGGGCGACCGGACCGCATCCTGTTCCGGCGACTCGGTCACCAGCGCCAACGGCAGCACGGTCATCACGGCCGGTCACTGCGTGAAGTACCAGGGAGCCTGGCACACGAACTGGGTCTTCGTCCCCGCCTACAACAACGGCTCCGCTCCCTATGGCCAGTGGTCGGCCACCAAGACCTTCGCCACCGACCAGTGGGCCGCGAGCGAGGACATGAACATGGACGTCGGCCTCGCCGTCGTCGCCCCGCTGAACGGGCAGACCCTCAGCCAGGCTGTCGGGGCCCAGGGCATCGCCTTCAACGGCGGCTACAACAAGAAGATGTACTCCTTCGGCTTCCCGGCGGCGGCCCCGTACGACGGCACCAAGCTGGTCTACTGCAGCGGCAACAGCGGCAAGGACTTCCTGCTGACCAAGGACCACGGCCTCGGCTGCAACATGACCGGCGGCTCCAGCGGCGGCCCCTGGTTCCAGGACTTCAACGAGGCCACGGGCCTGGGCACCCAGGTCTCGGTGAACAGCTTCGGCTACGTCTTCCTGCCGAACCGCATGTACGGCCCGTACTTCGGCAACGAGGCGAAGGCGGCCTACGACAAGGCCCAGACGTCCTGACCTCTCCAGCCGCTCCCGTCACCCCCACCTGGCCGGTACTCTGTACCGGCCAGGTGGGTTGCCCGAGCGGCCTAAGGGAACGGTCTTGAAAACCGTCGTGGCGCAAGTCACCGTGGGTTCAAATCCCACACCCACCGCCACAGGTCAGACGATGTGCTGATCAGAAGGGGTGTCCCTACCAGGGGCACCCCTTCGTCGTGTGGTCCCGTCTCACCCTGACCCACCCGTGTACCGCTTTGGATCATGATGTGTGGACCAGGCGTGGACCAAGCAAGCAGCCTGCGACAAAGCGGTCAGGCAGCAGAAAGACCTCGTGACCCACGCGCCGACCCGGTATGAAGGCTCAACGAGCAAGCATCAGCGGGGGAGCGTGGAGTGGGCGGAGCCAAGAAGGATGACAAGGGGTTTGTGCTTCAGGGCGCGGGCCCGGCGCAGAGCGACACGCTGGTCCACTTCACCAGCCGCGGTGAGAACGCAAGCTTCACGCCTAAGGTGCCTGAGAAGTTCCGTCAGATGACGGCCCAGGAGCGGCTGGACTCCATCCTCGGCTCAGGCCAGCTCTATGGCTATCCGCCGTTTGGCGCGCAGCAGGCGTGCGTCTGTTTCTCTGAGAGCCCGCAAGATCATCTTGCCCATCTAATCGCCGATCGAGGGTTCGGCCCCTGGGGCGTAGTTGTCACCCGGGCTGGCGTACTCAGCCACGACGGTGGAGCCGTCGCCTATGTAACGGATGACGTGTACAAGCGGTTCGTTGGTGCTGGTCTTGGGCACTGGGCCGTACCCATACGTGAGAACTCCCAGTGGATGCACGAGCGCGAGTGGCGAGCGCCGTTGTGTGAGGACATCGACGGAAAGATCAAGCAGTACAACTGCTTCTCGATGACCAGGGCACACGCGATTCTCATTGGAGACCCGAACTGGCGCCCTACGCCCATCACGACGGGATTCCGAAACGGGTACACCGGTGAACAGGCGTACCCCAACGATCCCGCCGCTATCCCCGTGACGGAACTTCCGGAGATGTGGCGCGAGAGTGACGTGTGGGTTTGGAATCGTGAAGCTCGATCGATAGATAAATATCCGGCCGGCGTTCTTGCCTGAGGGGAAGAGACACCTTTTGGAAACGAAAGTCGCCTACCGTCCGTGAGGGATGGTAGGCGACTTTCACTGTAGAACGTCTCTTTATTTAAAAGGGGCAGTGATTCTACGCTCCTTTATTCGACGCCTATGCTGCGCACATAGCGCTCGTTAGGATCGGTCGACTTTCTCGTGTGATCCTGCCAGTAGCGCCAGCGCTTTGAAAGGTATGTGCGCCGCGCTTCGCTCATCATGGTGGACCGTGCCAGAGCGGGGTCAGGGTCTCCCAGTAGCAAGGCCCCCGCGCCGACGAAAGCACTCGTCCCGTAGATAGGTGAGAAGGCAAAAAGTTCAGGCCCCTGCGACGTCATGGTCAGGGTCATTGACCTGGAATGGTCGTAGCGGGGGCGCAGGGCGTCGAACGTCATGAACGTTTCGTTGCTGCCTCGCTGTTGATCCCGTTTGTACCTCAAGGCGTTTGGGTTCCCGTGACCTCCGCCCACCTTGAACTCTGACTCGCGCCCGTAGACCAACACGTACTGTGGCTCCAGCGGTCGATCGAGGTAGCGATCCCCGAGGAAAAGGAACTTATCGCGAAATAGTGCTTGGTTCCCTTCGCGTGCGAACCAAGAGCGCCAGTCGTTGAGTTGGTCCCGAGCCTCGGTAAACTCGCTGGTTGGTCGACCGTTCTGTTTAAACCAGCGCTTTGAGGGCTTCTCTATCTCAATTAGGATGGGTGTGACGAGTCCGGATGACCGTGTAATCCACATGAAGTCCGGTTCGAATGAGCGACCAGCTCCCTCCAGCTTCGGGCGGCGGAAAACTGCGCCCATGTCGGATCCGTGATGACCTCCAGGGCCGACGTCCCCGCTTCCTCCTGGGATCATAGACGGATGCAATTCCAGAAAGGTCTGGATGGCGTCTTCCTCGGGGTCTTCGCTGAGAAGTGTGTACCACTGTGCCAGTACCTTGTCCGAATATTGCTCCCATGGGAGAGGCGTGGGTCGTGAGGGGTCGGTGTCCGGCCCTATTGTGCGAAACTGTCTCCCGGCTGAACTTGCGCTTTCCACGTGATCAGAATACTGACGAGGCGCACGGTTTGTTGGCCCTTGGTGGATCCGGAGTCCTTGGGGCCCAATCGGCCGTTGCCTACTGGTCGTTGTCGGTGGCTAGGGCCCGCTCGATCTGCTGGTTTGCGTGGTGCTGGTTGCGACGGATGGCCTTGGCGTAGAAGCGGAACAGCACGGCGATGCTGTGGCCGGCGCGGCGGGCGACCTCGGCCGGGGAGACGCCGGACTCCAGCCAGAGGGAGACGCACGCGGCGCGGAGTCCATAGGGGACCTCAGCCAGGGGGGTCTTCACTTCCTGCTTGGTGAGGACGGCCCGGCGAGCAGCCTTCCAGATGTCGCCGTACTCCTTGCTCAGGAGGCCGCCGCCGCGAGCGGCGCGGAAGAGGCGGCCGTCCTCGGCGGTGCCGAACTCCGCGATGTGGTCGCGGATCAGGCGGACCAGGACCGGCGGGATCGGTACCTCGCGGGTGGCCTTTCGGGCGCGCTTCTTGAGGCCACGGGAGTCGTAGGACTCCCCGGAGTCGGTCCAGCCCGAGCCGACGCGCGGGGAGCTGGACGACAGGATGACTTGGCCCCAGCCTTCCTCGGGCAGGGTGAAGTCCGACTCGCGGAGGCCCACGGCTTCGCCGGGGCGGGTGGCCGCGTAGTAGAGGCACCCGAAGAACGCCATGAGGTGCCGACCACGGTCGTTCTGCTCGCCCACGGCGTCGATCAGCTTGCGGGCCAGGGCCGGGCCGGGGACGTACCGGAAGTCGATCTCGTCGTCCGTCTCGGGCGGCGTCCAGTCCACCTTGGTCAGGGGCAGGGAGGGCAGGCGGTCCAGCTCGACGGCGTAGCGCAGGCAGTTGCTGAACACGGGCACCTTGCGGTTCACCGTGTTGTCCGCCGCAGCGGTCCCGTCCATCTTGCGGGCGAGTGCGTCCAGGGCGGACCGCACGACCGTCGGCGTGTTCAGGGCCGAGACATCCACGGACTTACGGCCGATCCAGTCGAGGGCCGCCACGATGGCTTCGGGTGCTTCCTCGGCGTCGATCCGGGCCACGAGTTCGCCGTCCTGATCGAGGACGAGGCGGAAGGCCCAGGAGTAGAGGGCGGTCCGCAGAACCCGGGGAGCAGGGGCGCCGCGGTTGTCCTTCACCAGGCGCGGGGTGACCGTGGCGAGGGCGTCCGCGATGCTCGCGCGGTGCTTGGCCGAGGCGTTCGGCCACTTCATCGCCACGTACTCCCGGGCGTGTGCGAACCAGGTGGGGGACTGGGCCGCCTGCACCTCCGAGGCCGGAAGGCCGGTTTCGGTGTCGAACTGTTCGCGCTTGCGGAGCGCGGCCAGCAGCTCGGAGCGCCGGCCGTCCGCCTGAGCCTTGATCTTGTAGCTCTTCGAGAACGGCTGAACGCCGACCCGCCAGCGGAGTTGGTAGGCCGCAGCGCGGTCGGGGCGCTTGCGGATGCCCCAGATCTGCACGTCGTACGTCAGCACGCGGGCACCTCGCAGCCCTCGAACCACGCGTCGAGGTCGGCCCGGCGGATGCGGATCTGCCCGTTGGGGAGCTTGAGGCAGCGGGGCGCGTTCCCGCGAGCGCGGAGCCGGTAGAAGGCGGCCCGCGACATGCGCAGCTCGGCCAGTGCTTCGACCATGGTCAGCATGCGGGTGGTCGGTGCGGCGGTCACTGCCAAACCTCCCCTTCGGTCTTGGCCCGTTCCTTGTCGGCGCGGATCTGGTTGATGTCGTGGCGGGTCTGGGCGGCGAGGAGTTCTTCGCCGGGGCGGTAGCCAGAGGCGAGGTAGGCCCAGGAGGACTCGGTGACGAGCACGGTGTGCGGGCCGGGCGCGGGGTGGCCGGCGCGGGCGCGGGCGGCGTCTGCCTGGGCGAGGCGCCAGGCGCGGCGTACGTCGCGGAGGGCTCCGAGGGTGGTGGAGTAGGCGCGGGACTTGGTGGAGAAGTGGCCGCGGAATCCGAGCATGTGGGCCCACTTGCAGAGCTTGAGGTCTGCGAATTCGGGCAGGCCGCCGAGGTCCCAGGCGGTGCGGATCATCTGCCGGACGTGCCGGTGCACGGGCAGTTCCCGGAGGGGTTCGGCCTGGCGGGTGCCTTCGCAGTCGGGGCAGAGGTCCTTGACGCGGCCCCCGACAGTCCCCCGACCGGAACAGGTCCGGCAGACCAAGGAGCGGTCCACGGTGCCGGAGTCCTCGGCGCTCTTGGTGGCGTACTTGGCGACGTACCCGGCCACGGCCGCGTCGGTGAGTTCGCCGTCTCCCAGCGCGGTGATCTCCCGTACGTCGAGCATGGAGCCCCAGCGGATCTCGTGGTCTCCGACGGTGTCGGAGGAGACGGTGAGGGCGGTGCGGGGGACGGCGGTATGGATGGCGTGGGTGAGGTCGTCCACGGTCGCCCAGGCCGGCGGGGCGCTGGTGTGGCCGTCGGATCCGTCGATGCGGACGACGGCGTGGAAGTGGACCAGGCCGCGCTTTTGGTACTCGGCGACCTTGGCGAAGGACACGCGCAGGACCTGCTTCATGTCCTTCTGCGTGATGCCGAAGTGGGCGGCCAGGGCGCGGCGGAGGTTGAGGGTGAAGCGTGCCCAGAGGGCTCCGGCGTGGGCGTTCCACAGCACGGCGCCGGTGTAGTTGTACGTCTTGGGGGCCAGGGGTGTGCCGAGTTCGGGGGCGCCCTCGGGGTGGTGGTCGCCGCAGCGGCAGGCGCGGGGCTTGCCGTCCTTGTTGGTGGGGCGGTTGTGGACGGGGCCGAAGGAGGGGGCGGTGAGGGTGAGGAAGACGCGGGGGTGGGTGCGGACGGTCTCGGGGACGTCCTTGCCGCCGCAGAGTCCGGCGCGGACGAGGTGGAAGGTGTCGGCGGCGTAGGTGCGAGAGCAGGCGGGGCAGCGGGAGGCGCGGCGGTTGCCGCAGGTGGTCAGGAGCCGTCCGGTGGGTTCGTCGGTGGTGGAGTACGAGCGAATCGTTTCTCCGGTGGCGGCGTTGCGGGTGTGGGTGTGGCCGACGAGGTTGACGGGGCGGGTGCAGCCGCGCAGGCGGGTGACCTGTTCGCGGGTGCGGTCGAAGCCGTCGAGGTTGGCCAGTTCGATCAGGTCCCGGACAGCGGGGCTGATCACGTGCCGCAGGTCGAGGTTGCGGGGCATCGGCAGGAAGATCCTTTCCGCTGGTGGAAGGGCCCCGGGCAGCACCGAGGTAGGGGTGGGGTGCTGCCCGAGGGCATGACGGGCCAGGCCCAGGGGGCCAGGAGGAGAGCCGGAAGGCCGGCGGGAGGTCAGGCCGTCAGCGCGGCGTGCGCGGCGGTGGCGAGCGGCAGGGCGATGCCGAGCCGGGTCCGGAGCTGAACTGGGGTGATGGGTTCACCGTGTGCGGCCAGGTGGGATGCGGCAATGTTGCGGGCCGCGTCCAGCAGAGCCGGAGGCACCTTGACCGCCGGAACCGTCACCGGAGCCGGAGCCGGAGCCGGGGCGGGGAGGACCGGAACCGGGGCCGGGGCGACAGGAGCCACCGGGGCCGGGGCCGCGACAGGTGCCGGTTCGGGTACGGCCGGGGCGGGTTCCGTGAGCGACTCGGGGACGATCACCGGGGCCGTAGCGGGGGCGGGGATGGTGACGGCGTGGAAGTGCCTGAGGAGGGCGGGGCCGACAGCGCCCCAGCCGAGGAGGAGCAGGGGTGCGACGGCGTCCACGCAGGCGCGGCCGTAGTGCCCCGCGATGATGGGTTCGGCGATGTTGAGGGCGAGTGTGAAGAAGCCGGAGGCGTGCATGAGGCGCGTGGCCGCTTTGAGGTCACCGGCCGGGACGCCTCGCAGGGACAGGTAGCGCAGGGCGACGAGGAGGCCGACGACGGACAGGTCCACCATCGGGGCGATCAGCGGAGCCACCGGGGCCGGGACGCCCAGGCGCAGGGCCAAGCTCCAGACGTTGCCGAAGGAGAACACGAAGGCGAGAGCGGCGATGATCGCCATGACCACGGTCACGGTGCGCTGTGTCATCCGGTCTTCTGACATGAGGGATTTCACCTCCCTTCCACGGGAGTTGGGTGTGGGCACGAGGGCAGGGGGTCAGGCTGCGGCAGCGGTGTCGTCCTGCGGCGGCTTGGGCTTGCGCAGGCTGGGCACGGTGAGGTTGGCCAGGAGCGTGGTGGGGTCCTGGGTGAGGTGGGCGGTGGCGTCGGCGACGGTTGCGGCGTTGGCCGGGTCGAGGTAGGGGGTGCGGACGCGGACGAAGCCGGGCCGTCCTTCGGCGGCCATGGACGCGACGCCTACGTACTGGGAGCCCTGGAGGTTGATCGGGTCCATGTCCGGCCAGTTGCGGATGTCATCCCCGAGCGCGGCGACGGATGCTTCGGTGGTGCGCTGGTAGAAGGAGAGGGCGGCGCTGCACACGTCCCGGATCGAGGTGGGGATGGCGTCGCCGGTTGCCTTCTGGGTGGCCGGCACCGTGAAGATCCCGACCGACCGGCCGCCCTTGACGAGCAGCCCCGTCAGGCGGACGTTCTCCGCCGCGAGGGCAGCGAGTTCGCGGGTCTCCTTGTCGCTGCCCTTGTGGTCGTGGAAGAAGGTGTGGGACTCGTCGATGATGGCGAACACCAGCGGCCACTGTTCACTGGGGCCGACGTTCCACATGTTCGATGTGCCCAGTACCGACCTAGCCATCGTGGCGCGGTCGTGCAGCAGCTTGACCAGTCGCCGCAGCACCGCGTTGGCCTCGCGCAGGTCGTTTCCGGCGTGCGCGAACACCCGGGGCAGTACGTCCGCGTAGTCACCGTGGGCGGCGTTGGACACCTTGCCGTCGATCACCGCGAACTGCACGGCCGGGGACGGCCCGAAGTAGGTGATCAGCGCGGTGAGCTGGTTGGACTTGCCGCCGCCGACACCGCCCGCGACCACCGCCCCCGACTTGTTCTTGAGCTCGACGTGGACCAGGGCGCCGTACTCATCCCGGCCGACCGGCCACACCGTCAGGTCAGTGGGCGGCTTCCCGGTCGGCACGTACTCGGTGTGACCGGTCAGCGGGTCGGTGCGGATCGCCCGCAGGACCGCGTGGCCGGGCTTGCCCGCCTCGACGGCGACCCGGACGCAGCCCCAGGCATCGGCCAGGAACCGGGCCTTGTCCTGGAGTTCCTTGATCCCGACCTTCGGCAGCAGCTTGACGTGCACGATCACCCCGTACCGGTCCGGCCGGGTCTTGATCATCGGGACGAGTTCGCGCGGCTTGGGGTCCGGGGCGCCCTTGCTCGTGTTGAGGAAGGACAGCCAGGGCGGGGTGCGGTCGGTGACCGACAGCCCGGCCATCTTCGCCAGCCGCGCCCATGTCATCCGGATCTTCACGGCCTGGCGGATGCTCCGGCGCGTCTCCTTGTCCGCCCGCACATAGCGGACCGTCTTGACCACGGCCCACACCGCCAGCAGTCCGGTGCAGACCACCAGCACCACAGGCGCCCAGTCGAAGACCTGTTCCACGTTCATCGAGCCCTCCCCATCCCCTTCTTCTTCATGTCCTCGATGGACCGGCTGACTTGCGCGCAGATGCCGTATCCGTAGACCGACATCCGGGCCTGAAAGACCGCGTCGGAGACGTGCATCCGGGCGATCGGGTCCAGCTCGATGCCGTGGGCGGCGAAGACGGCCAGCACGGCATCGCGCAGAGACGAGGCCCCCTTGCCGCCGCCGGGCGGAGTGATGGAACCCCGCCCGGCAGTGGCACCCATTACGCGGCCTTCTTGACCGCAGCGGCCGAATCGGCCGACTCGGAGACCGTCGCGGCCGGAGCAGGGGGCGCGGCCATGGCCGGGGCGGCCAGTTCCAGACGCGTGACCCGGTAGGCGATGCCGTCGGAGAGGCTGCCGTTGAAGATGCGGGCCCAGGGGGTGGCGATCAGCTCCACCGGACGGACCATGACGCCCGGCGTCAGACCCACCGGGAGACCGGACTCCGGCACGGTGATCTTGAGGATCTCGGCGCGGCCGTCCGCCATCTGCATGACCGTGACCGTGTAGAGGGTCTCCCCCGTGTCGCGGTCGGTCGCGATCTCCCCCGTCTCCGGGTTCTTGATCTTCACGGTGCCACCCGTGCCGGTGACGAAGCTGTCGGTCTGCTTGACGAGGACCGGGATACGAGCCATGGCGAAATACACCCTTTCGTTTGGTGCGACCACTTGTGCGGCCACAATCAAAGGAAACCACAACACCCGGGTGTACTGCAACACCTGGGTGTTGGACGTTCTCTGCTACCCATGCGTTCCGTAGGTGGGGCAGGGCTCGCGGACGTATCCTGCGGGCATGACACTGCCCCTCGAAGACGACAGCCGGCCCCCGTACGTCCAGGTCGCCGAGTACCTCCGCCGTCAGGTCGACACGGGCGAGCTGGCCCCCGGAGACAAGGTCCCGTCCTCTCGCGACCTGCAAGAGAAGTTCGGACTGGCCAGCGCCACCATTCAGAACGCCTTTCGGCTGCTCAAGAACGAGGGGCTGATCTACAGCGTCCAGGGGCGGGGCAGCTTCGTCCGCCGGCCCGCCCCCGAACTCGACGCATCGGAAGCCGGACAGCAGGCAGGGGACGCATCGTCCTCCGATACGTCCCCCAGCCCCACCACTGACGCCCGATACGTCCAGCTCTCTCAGGAAGTCGCGGACCTTCGGGCCGACGTCGCGGCTATCCGCGAGACCCTGACGGGAGTTCTCGAAATGCTGCGGGCGTCGGAGAACCCGACCGACGGATAAAGGATCGGGCCTCTCGCGCCACCTGCTGCATGAGCGCCGCCAGCTCAGCAACTTCCACCGCGAGGTTCGTTACCTCCGCATCCAGAGCCGCTATCTCCGACTCACCCATCAGGTCCCCGCCCATCGTCGTGCCGTTCTCCCGTACCCCGCCGCCAAATCCGCCACCCTGGCCCCCAGGCGACGCCCGAGACCGATCCACACCGGCCGTGGCCACTCCGCTGGCAGATCGCCTCGAACCGGTGGCCACGACGCACCCTGACGGACCCCCGCGCATACGTCGAGCCCCAGATCCGGGATCTCCCGCACCACGGGAAGGCGGCCCCGACTTTCCCGCCCCACGCCCCGCAGACCCGGGACCACGGCCCGCCCCACGGGCAGCCGCCAAGGCCCCCGAACTGGGCAGATCCCCCTCTGTGACCACCGCTGCCGCCTCCACTCGTTCACCCGTCCTGTCGTAAGCGTCCGGAGAAACCGGGAATTCGGAATTCACGGTTCCCCTGATAGATGCCGCCGAGGCGAGCCCCGGCCTGTCACCTGCTACAGGTGTCGAAACGGCCGACGGTGTATCACTCGACCCCTGTGTCATGCGTCACATTCACTTCCCTCGCGACCCTGGGCGTTCCGGGTGGCATCGACAAGACTCCGGAGAATCCCCGGTTTCCGAAACCGGGCATCGGCGGCTATATTTCGCCGCTCCCAGGCCACCCGCGTAGGTGTCGGAACGCCCCGCCACGGGACCTCATGGACCTGCATCACGCTCTCCTTCACCTCCAGGCGTTCCGGGCGACAGTCGCAAGGATCCGGAGAATCCCCGGTTTGGCTAACCGGGGATGTCGTGCTAAACGTCAGCCGGATTTCCGGATCGCCCATAGAGGTGCCGACAGCCGCCTCCGTGTTACCCCCACCCGAGGTGACCCGCATCACAGTCTCCGCTTTCCGCTGCTGCATGCCCCGGACTTTCCGGCGCGGCCCGCATGCAATCACCGAAAGCGGACACCCCTTCCGAACGGCCATGTCGCACCCCTCCCGCCTGTGGACAACTCCATGCGAAGAGCAGGCAACCACGGCAAGCCTGTGGATAAGGGAACGCGATTCCGCGAACAGACCGGCCTAGAACCGAGGAAGTGACTATTCTGCGAATAGATCCGGCATTGAAGGGCGAAACAGCCCATTCCCTGCCGGCCGAAGCGGCCGAAGGGGTGAGCTGTCCAAAGTTTCTTTACTGGATCAAGGCGGCCCGCTGGCGCGGGCCGCGCGGCGCGGCGGCCCCAGGCCGCCGCTGGCTCCATGTCTCCGCCACCGCCCGCGACGGCCCCCGCCCACTCGCGCCGCAAGAGCCCGAGGAGCGGGCAGTCAGAACCCGTGAAGAACCCCGCCAGCCGCCTCACGGAGAACGCGGCCGACAGCAGCGGGATGTACGCCAGGCCCGCGCGGGTCACCGCGGATTGCTCTTCACCCAGATGTGGCCGGGGCGGCCGGCCTCCACGGCTTTACCCACCTGTTCGGGCCGGGGCCCGCGTCGGGCAAGTCCAGGGGGCCACTCGTTCAAATTCCGGGCAGGATCAAAGCCTGCCCGAGTTGCCGGGCCAGCGTACGGCCCCCTGAACATGCCCGACCCCAACCCGAACAGGACACCGGCCAAAGCCGCTCCGGCCGACCGCGATGCCAGGTGCAGCAGTCATTGTCAAACGCCAAAGACAGGGCGGGAGTTGACGCACGCGAGCCCCAGCGCGGAGGGGTGCGCTGGGGCTCGTGCAGGAGGCGCCGATCAGGCGGTTGGATGGGCGGGGGACGGAGCCGGAGGACGGACCCCCGTCAGGTCCTCCGCGCGTCGGCGCAGGAGCGGGGCCAGCTCGACGTACCAACCACGGCCCACGGCCTGGAGCATCTCGGCGAGGGCGATCTGTTCGCCGATCCGGCCGGCGGGGGTGTCGAGGACGTGGGCGAACTCGGTACGGATGCGGTCGGCGACGGCGGGGACGCGGAGGCTGTTCACGTAGAGCATCGCGGGGTCGTAGCCGACGGGTACGGCGCCCCAGCGCTCCCAGTCCAGGATGACGAGCGGGTCGTGGGTGAGGTTGGCCCACTGAAGGTCGGCGTGCCCAGTGACGCGTTCGGTGATGGGCGGGGCAGGGATGCCCAGGAACTCGGGGAAGACGCGGTCGGCCCAGGACTGGCGGATGGTCTCGCGGGGCGGTTCGGCGGTGCTGAGGGCGTCCAGGCTCTCCCGCAGGGTCGTCCACCAGGAGTCCGGCAGGCCCGGATCCTCGGTGAGGTCGGGCGTCTCCGGCGAGATGACGGGCTGGGCGATGTAGTCGATCAGCTCCGCTTCGAAGACGTACTCGCCGCCGTCCCAGCGGTACAGGTCGTGGAGGTGAGGGCGGGACACCTTGTCGGACACCCGTTCCTCGGCGAGGGCGATCCCCTCGTTCCGGGTGGCGGGGGTCTTGGCTGCCTCGCCGCAGTGGACGCGGAGCCAGTGGCCGCCCCCGGTGCGACTGCCGATGGTGCGGCCGAGCCAGCCCCAGGCCGGCGCCCCCGCCGTCATGGTGGAGAGGTGGGCAGCGGCGTGGGCCAGGGCGTCCTCCATGCGTGCCCTGGTGGTCTCATCCTTGGGCGAGTACATCGGTGACCTTCCTGAGGTGGCCCGGATCGAGCGGGGCGGCAACGGTGGCCTTGGCAGCGGCCCAATGGGGGGCGGTGCCAGCAGAAAGCAGTACCACGTCCAGGCTCGGGCAGGAGGCCGCAGCGAGGAGACAGGCGGTGCCCGGCGAGGCCCCCGGGCGGATGAACTCGGCGAGTTCGGGCGTGACGAGGCCGGGCAGTTCGCCACCGTGCAGAGGCGAGGAGCCGAAGGTGATCAGGCCAGCCGCACGGGCCAGGACGAGAGGGCCCCGGCCATCGAGGGCGAGGGCGATCGGCCTTGCCATGACGAGGCTCACCGGCTGTTGGATGGCCCGGAGGTGATGTTCACCCGAACCAGCGGCTTCGATGGCCAGGCCCAGGAGTTCGGACACGGAGAAGGCGTCGTGGAGGAACCCCGACCAGGTGGCCACGCCGTACCCGCCGATCCTGCCTTCGGCAGCGAACTCCTCCAGCACCGCGAACACGTCACGAAGTGCCGGATGAAGCTCCGAGGGACAGAGGCCGGCGCGCTCCGGGTTGTGAACGAACACGAGGTCGATCCGGCCGAGAGCGGCCAGGGACCTTTCCGTCTGCCAGCGGACGAAGCCGGGGTCGAGGCTGTGTCCGGACCGTACTTGGGCGGCGGTGAGCTGTCCGGCTCGAAGAGCAGCCGCGCCTTCATCCGGGCCGAAGAAGCCTGTCTTCGTCGCCACCATGGCGCGCGGGTGGTCAGCGATGACGGGGCCGAGCGCTTGGTGGGCGCTGCCGTAGTTGGGGGCGGTGTCGATCCACACGAGCCCGTCAGCGCACGCGGTGCGAGCCGCCTGTTCAACGGCGCGCACCCGGTACGTTCCCAGTCCCAGAGAAGCGGTCACGAGGAGCCCCCGACCACGGCGACGGCCTGACCGGCAACGAGCGCGGAGACGACCTCCGCCACCTGGGCGAGGGTGAGATCGGACTCGGCGGCCAGGTCCGCGAGGGTGGTCGGCGGTCCACCAACGAGGAGGCGGAGGACCGGGGCGACGGGGAGGGCGAAGGTCCACTCGTTCCCCGCCCCGGCGAAGGTCACGGCCTGGTCGTCCTGGTCGATCCGGGCACGGGGCACCGTGGCCTGCACCGTGATGCCCGGTTCGGCAGGCACGGCGGTGAGGTGTGGCAGTGACAGGCGGGGGCGCCCGGGGTGCGTCGCGTCCAGAGACCTTTCCCAGCGGTCCAGAACCGCAGGGTCGTCCAGGGCGGCCAGTACGTCCTTCCGTACGGCAGCCAGGTAGTCCGCCCGCTCCTCCGGAGTGCCGAAACGCGGTACGTCCGCCCGGACAGTCACGCTCGCCCGGAGATCGTCGCACAGCCAACCCAGGAACTCGGCGCCGGTCTGCGTGGCGAGCCCGAAGGTGAGGTGGAGGGACGCGGTGCCCTGGTCGGCGCTGACGGCGTGCCACCAACCGCGCGGCAGATAGAGCACGTCGCCGGGCGTCAGGACGATGTCCGCGATCGGCTCACCCGTCGGCGCCTCGGGGGCTTCCACGTCGCGCCAGGCGGGCGCCTGCCGGGTGGGGCCGTAGATCTTCCACCGCTTGGAGCCTTCGAGCTGGAGCACCACCACGTCGTGGTCATCCCAGTGCGTGCCGAAGCCCTCCTCGGCGGTCCACGAGGCGTACGCGTTGACCTGCACGGGGGTGCGGAAGAACCGTTCGAGGCCGGCCGCGGCTTCTCGGACGGGCGGGTGGATCTGGTCGATCGCGTCGATGACCAGGGACGAGCCCTCAGCGAGCCGGGCGTGGAACTCGGCAGGCTGGGGCTGGTACCAGGACACCCCGCGACGGTTCGTACGGAGGATGGAGTACGCCGTGGCGGGGACGGCTTCCCCGGCGCGGGAGAGCCGCATCCGGGGCGGTTCGAGCCGGTGAGCGGCCACGATCTCGTTGAGGTCGTCCCAGGTCAGCGGCGCGGGAAAGGTGGTGCCGTTGGAGCGGATCACTTTGTGGGCACGGAAGCACGTCTGGGCGAGGAACGTATCCCCGCCCAGACGCTCCGCCCACGATGCGGAATCAATCACCGTGGGTCTCCTCGGTCGATCAGGTGTCGTTCATGTCCGACTTGCCGCCCGTGTTGTCCGAGGCTTCCTCGGCACGCGAGCGGGCCGCGGCGATGCGGCGGACACCGATCAGCAGACCGCTGTTCTGCTCGGTGGGAGCGTTCTCGTTCATCCCGTACTCCTTCCTGGCCTTGATGGGCCCCACCGGGGTTCCGGCGAGGGATCTTGCGGGTGGTGCATCCGCCCCGGGACGTGCTCAGGAAGTGCAGGGCGGAGATCTGTGGGTCAGCGGCCGGGATCCCCGGCGAGGGCCAGGGCGACCACCAGGACGCTGACGACGGCGACGTACAGGAGGACGGCGAGCTGTTGGCGCCAGCCCCAGGGGTCGCGCATTCTCAGTCGGGCTTGAGGTAAGGCGTCCACTACGCGGCCCCCGGCTTGACCGCCACCGGGCGCAGGGCACGGGCGGATACCGGCTGGCCGCCGCAGCGCGGGCACTCGCACGGCGGGTAGCTGCTGGGGTTCGAGAGGATGTCGAACGGGTCGCCTTGCAGCACCCGCGTGCTCGGCGACCACGTCCGGCCCGAATCCCGTGACACCCGCAGGCTCATCAAGACGCGGGGTTCGGTGCCCAGGTCCGAGGCCGCCCGGAGGGCCGTTCGCTGTGAGTCAGGAGTGCCACCGTGTGTCTCCAAGGCGGTCGTCCTCTGTCGCTTCGCCATGTGCAGAAGCTTCGCCAGCGGGGGCAGTGGCCAGAAAGGTCCAGCGGATTACCCAACTTGGGTAACATCACGTTCGGTTGAGACCCTGCCGCGATCCGTAGTCTTCCTCCGGAGCGTGACCCATGCCCGAGCCACGTCGCACGAAGGAACTCCCGCCCAGCCTGCTCACCGATCCCCAGATGATCGATGCCTGCCGGGTCCGCGACTTCACACGGGTGTTCCGGCTGGTCAAGACGCGGGCAGGCATCTATCCGTCAATGATCGCCCGGCAATGCGAGCTGACCCCGAGCCGCGTCGGTGAAGTCATCGCGGGCCGGCGGCAGCTAGTCCACATGGACGTGATCGAGCGGATTGCCGATGGCCTGCGCATCCCCGGCCACATGCTCGGGCTTGCCCGACGCGGGTGGGAGACGCCACCCGCCTTGATCGTGGCCCAGCGGGAACCGTCCGAGGCCGTCAGCGACACCGCAGGGCCGAAGCCGCTCAGCGCGCTACCGGGCGTGGAGGTGGACAGCATCCTGGCCCTGGCCGCAGGGACGAATCCGAGCCCGTCCACGCTGCACGCCTTACGGTCCTCGATCGAGGACTACTGGCGCCGGGACGACGAGCACGGGGGCGAGACCCTGAGGCCGGCCGTAGTCGGCCAGCTGCGGTACGTCGAGGGGCTGCTGAAGGACCAGCGGCCGACACCGATACAGAACGGCCTGTACGGCATCGCGGCGGAGCTGGCGCGGCTGACCGGGTGGACGTACTTCGACGCCCGGCAGTACCACCAGGCCCGCGCCTACTTCTCGGAAGCTCTGCAACTGGCCAGGGAGATTGACGACCACCCCTTCATGGCCAACGTGCTGGCCTGCATGAGCCTGCAAGCGACCTACCAGGACAAGCCGGCGGACGCGCTGGCACTGGTGTCCGCAGCCCAGGACCAGGCCCGAGCGGCCGTCGGCACGACGCCGAGAGTCCGGGCGATGCTGGCCATGCGCGAGGCGTTCGCCCACGCGACCTTGGGCGACCGGTCAGCGACCCATACTGCGATCTCCGAGGCCCACAGTCAGTTCGGCCGGATCAAGGTGGACGACCCGGACCCGGCATGGGTGACCTACTTCGATGAGCCGAAGCTCATCGTGGACACCGGCATCGCGCATGGCCGTCTCGGTGAAGCCGCAATCGCTGAACCGTTGATCGCGGACGCTCTGGAGAGGGAGGACCCTGCGAACCAGCGAGGCCGGGCCTTCCATGCCTTCTGGTTGGCCCGTACGCAGCTCCAGCGCGGGAAGCTTGACCAGGCGTGCCACACGGCGATAGAGGCGCTGGTACCCGCCGCAGCGGTGTCGTCTGAGCGGGTGGCCGGACACCTTCGCGAGTTCTACGAGCAGCTTGCGCCGTATCGCGAGGTGCCGGCCGCGGTTGCCTTCGAGGCCCGGCTACGAGCGGTGCTTCCCCCGCCGAGTCAGCGGACCCCTTCGTCCATCAGGACGTAGAGGAGGCCGACGAGGGAGCCACTGCTGACGATCTCGCGGCGGTCGATCATGCCCCGGATATTCGCCAGCGGGATCCACTCGATCCGGTCCGACTCGTTCTTCTCGGTCGGAGGCCCGTCGTAGGTGGCGCCGTCTGCCCGGAACAGGTGGTGCTGGGAGTCGGTGATGCCGTTCGCCGGTTCGGCGTAGACGAGTGGCTTCATGGGGCCCGGACGCCAGCCGGTCTCTTCTAGGACTTCACGGGCGGCAGCCTCGCCGGGCGTTTCGTCGGCTTCGACCAGGCCCATGGGCAGCTCCCAGGCCCACGCGTCCGTGATGAAGCGGTGGCGCCACATCATCAGGACCTCTTGCCGGTCGTTGACCACGGCGGCCACGGCCAGGTGGCGGAGCTTGACGACGTGGTGTTCCCAGCGGTTCCCGTCCGGCGTCTCCACGTCGGTGAGCCACAGGTTCACCCACTTGTTCTCGTAGATCGGACGTTCCCCGTGGATCTTCCACTGCATCGCTGCGGCCCCTCTCGATCGGCCTCTAGGGTCTCAGACCGAGCCAGCGGGGGACGTACGTTCAGTCTGAGCCGCCTCCAAGGCGTCCTATTTACAGTTCTCGTCGAACCACTCCTGCATCTCGGTGCTGATTACCTCCCCCGTGTAGCAACTGCGTGAGTAGTCGTGTTTCAGCAGCCCCTGGTTGTGTTCGTTGAGGTTGCCGTAGAAGGTCTCGGACGTAACCAATGCGGGAACATTCCAACTACTGTTCCCGTAGTTTGCGAGTTTTGCGGCTTCGTTGACCACGTCTCCCATGTAGACGACGTCGTTAATCTTGCTTCCGTTATATCCGGCCTTAATCATCAAGGCTCGTCCATAAGACATTCCGATTCCGATCTCAATCGGGTGCCCGTAGGAAGCCTTTTTCATTTCATAGTTAAGCACTTTCGCCATGGAGTTTGCTTTGGCTCCGAGGGCGAAGACTGAGTTGATGTCGCGCGTGTACGGGGTGTTGATGACTGCCCACGCTGCATCACCGGCGATGTTGATCTCGCGAGCGTTCGGGTCGCCGTTGAAGATGGCAACTAGTTCGGAAAGGTACGCTCGGTAGATACGGGCGAGTCGTGGGCGCTTGTAATGACTGGGCAGCTTCGACGACTCTCGGATGTCCACGAAGATCGCCGAACAGTAAGCGTAGAACCCGTTTGAGAAGGTGAGCTTATCCCTGTCGGGCAGCGAGTCGACTTCTTCAAACGTTTGCGTCGTTCCGGTTAGGTATTCTTTGATTCTTCGGGCGCTGTCGACGTGGTTGTATGCCTTGTAGTTACTGTCCAAGGGTTCCTCCAGGTTTAGTCGATGACTCGGAGGGCGGCGGTGATGGAGAGAGTGGTAAGGGCGAATAGGAGAATGTAGACGGCTATGCCGCCCCACATGTACTTCTTGCGGGCGACCTTTGCGTTGGCCCAACCCTGCTTGGCGATCTCCGCAACGAGGGACTCGGCGTCCTGAGTTAGGGCGATTAGCGAAGCGGCATAACTATCGCTGGCTGTGTGCCCGCGAGCGATGTGGTGGAAGTACAACAGGCTTGTCGGCTCTTCCTTCATGTTGAGGCGAGGCCACAGCACCAAGCTGGCGCACGCGCCGGCACCCACGACTGCGAGCGCGCACAGCATGGAGCTCAAGATCAACCATGTGGAAGGACTGGATACATCCTTCACGAGGTTGTAGAGCACGCCACCGGTGACGCCCGTGGCAGCAAGGGTGGCAGCTGCTTTGGCTTCGGCGTGCTTGATCCAATCTATGACCAGGCCCAGCGCCTTCCAGGCGTGGTCTGCATTGGGGGGTTGGGCAGGGTCGGGAGTAGGGGGTGTTTCCGTCACAGGGCCATCATCCACCGCGCTACTGACAATGCGTCCTGAGTCGCCGAAGTCTGCATGAAGAATGCCTGGTTGGTCTGACGATCGACGGCAGCGACAGCGCGCAGAGGCGCGTGACCGCTGGCGTGAGCGAACGAGACACGAGGCTGGTGGAGCCTCCCGTGGGGCTGTGCCCGAGCCTTCGGATCAGAAGATTCTCTTGGGAGCGGGCAGGCAGCAGCCAGTGGACCCTACGTGGACCATGGCTCCCGCGTCAGGATCGCGATCAGAAGGCGTTAACGGCTCCGCCGCAGGTGGGGCGGGGGAGGGCGGACTTGGCCGCGTAGCCGAGGTGAACGGTCTTGAAAACCGTCGTGGCGCGAGTCACCGTGGGTTCAAATCCCACACCCACCGCAGTTGAACGGCCCCTGACCACGATCTCTGGTCAGGGGCCGTTCTGCTCTCCGCGCCGTGAGTTCGCCCCCCCCTTTCCCGCAGCAGGCCTCCGGTACGTGCCTACTCCGGCGGGGCAAGGCCGGTGCCGGGATTCCCGGCTTGCCGGTCCGTTGGCTGCGTGCTGGCGTGAATGCCCAGGTCAGGGCGGGTTCCGGGGCAGGTTTTCCGACGGGTTCCGGGCAGGCGGACGGAGGCCTGAGTGACGTCCTTGGGCTGTCCGGGTGGTGTTTGTCGGAAGATCGGCGCGGGTCGTGGGGCTGGTGCGGTTGCGGCCACATCATGACGAATGTATTCAGATCCGCCCGTCCGAACATCGTGAATCGAGGCACCTCGTCATGACCCAGCGCAGCATCCTCACGTCGATCTGGACTTCCGTCCTCGCCGCCCTGGTGGCCATCCTCTCCGGCTTCGGTATCACGGTGAAGCCCGCTGCGGCGGCCGCCCCCGCCCCTGCCCCCGCCGCCGAAGGCGCCGCGGCCACCGCCGTGCGCCGGCCGGCCGTCGCGGCCCGGCGGACCTGGCGGGCGATGATGCGGGGAGGTTCGCTGCCGCCGACCATCAAGCAGCGCATCCACGCCGAGGCGCACGGCAAGACCCCTTCGGTACGACGTTCCACCACCGCCGCGGCCATGGGTGCCGGTGCTGGTGCCGGTGCTGGTGCCACGACCGCCTCCCACGCCCGGACCTCGTCCGCAGCGCCCGCCGCAGTACCTGCCGCCGCCGCGGCGCCCGGCGCCGAAGCCGCAGGACCCGCGGTCGCCGCCGGTGGTGTCCGGGACGCGCTCGCGCTCGCCGCGTAGCTCCGCAGGTCCCGTACAGGCAGTCCATGAGAGCGCAGGGCAGTCGCAGGACCCGGCCCGCAGGTGTGCACGTAGCCGCCGGGCAGGAGCAAGAACGAGAGCAGACACCGCAGCACGCACGAGAGCAGCAACAGCAGGCCCGGTAGAAGGCGCTGGAGCCCGGTCGGTCGTGACCGTGGATCGCGCTACGTGGGTGCCCCAGGGCGGGGCACGGATGGATCACCCCGGCTCGCGCCGGGGCGCGCAGGGGGCGTGAAGCTTGGCATTGCAGGGCCGCAGGCCCGGGAGACGGTGGGGTTCCCGGACGGTGCGGCCTCTTCGGCATGTCCGGGACAGGCAGTCTGACGGAACGCTTCATCCCTTGTGTGGCGTGGGGTTCAGCTGCTTCCAGGGCGCTGATCTGGGGCTTCGGGGGCGTGAATCAGGTTTATCCGATGTTGGTCATACTTGCGGGGGAATCGGGGACTCCGGGGTGGTTCGCCGGGGATTCGGTGGGCAACTCTGGTCTCGCGACGTCGTCACCACATGGAACGAACGTCCGAGGCGGTCGGCCAACTGCCTTGGAAAGAGTCCCACTTCGGTTTTCTGGAGGATCAAGACATGGCAAGCATCCGTACCGCCCGCGTCATCGCCGCCGTCGCCGCGCTCCCCCTCGCCGCCGCTCTCTTCGGCGGGGTGGCGTCGGCAGACAACGGCTCCTTCGCGAACGACGGATCGAATGCGAGCGTCGCCAGCGTCATCGGCAGCGGCGTGGGCGGCGACAACAACGGCAACTCGTCCACGTCGCAGCAGGTGGCCACCGGCTCCGGTGCGTCCAACCAGAACAGCACCGCTCAGGTGAACGGCTCCGCCTTCACCGCGATCAACCAGTCCAACTCGACCGTCGCGGTCAATTTCGTCCCTTGGTGGTAATCGCGGCCTGAGCCGCCCCGATTCCTGAGGGCGCCCGTGCGACCGGACCGGCTGGGGTCCGGTAGCGCGGGCGCCCTCGCGCGTGTCCCCCGACCTTGACACCACAGGTATATCTGACGGACAGTCAGGTTTCCTCGATGATGTGATGCCGGGAGGCCAGCGCCGTGCACCTCGCCCCGACCCAAGGCCAGTTGCGCCTCCGTGCCGAACTGCGCGCCTACTTCAAGGACCTGCTGCCGGACGGCCTCCCCGACGATCCGGCCCACCAGCGCGAACTCCTGCGCCGCATCGGCGCCGACGGACTCCTCGGCCTCGGCTGGCCCGTCGCATACGGAGGCCAGGGTCGCGGCGCCGACGAGCAGTTCGTCTTCTTCGACGAGGCCTACCGGGCCGGTGCACCGGTCTCCATGGTCACGCTCAACACCGTCGGCCCGACCCTGATGAAGTACGGGACGGAGGAGCAGAAGGACTTCTTCCTCCCCCGGATCCTCACGGGCGACATCGTCTTCGCCATCGGCTACTCCGAGCCCGAGGCCGGCACCGACCTCGCCGCCCTGCGCACCCGCGCGGTCCGCGAAGGATCCGACTGGTTGATCGACGGGCAGAAGATCTTCACCTCCAATGCCCAGAACGCGGACTGGATCTGGCTCGCCTGCCGTACGGACCCCGAAGCCCCCAAGCACAAGGGCATCTCGATCATCCTGGTGCCCACCGACACCCCGGGCTTTTCCTGGACCCCGATCGACACCGTCGGCGGGCTCACCACCACGGCGACGTACTACGACTCCGTCCGGGTGCCCACCGGCCACCTCGTCGGTCCCGAGCACGGCGGCTGGGGTCTGATCACCAACCAGCTCAACCACGAGCGGGTCGCCCTCGCCGCCATAGGGATGCAGGCCGAGGACTTCTACACCTACGCGCTCGACCACGCCCGCACCCCCGACCCGGTCACCGGCGACCGGCCCGCCGATCTCCCCTGGGTGCAGTCCCGCCTCGCCGAGGCACACGCACGCCTGGCCGCCGTACGCCTCCTCAACTGGCGTCTCGTCCAAGACGTGGGCAGCGGCTCCCTAGCCCCCGGTGACGCGAGCGGCGTGAAGTTCCTCGGCACCGAGTCCGCCGTCGAGGTGTACCGGATGTGCCAGGAGGTGGTGGGCGAGGAGGCCCTGATCCGCGGGCCGGGGGCCTTCGCGTGCGGCGAGCTCGAACGGATGAACCGGGCCGCCCAGATCAACACCTTCGGCGGCGGGGTCAGCGAGGTCCAGAGGGAGATCGTCGCCATGATGCGGCTCGGCATGAAGGGGAGGAAGCGATGACGGCGGATGCGGACGCGCACGTGGACGACGTGAACGCGGGGGGTGCCGGAGCCGAGGAGGCAGCCCGGTTCCACACGCTGCTGGCGGCCTTCGAGGGGCAGCCCGCCGCCACCGCGGGCCGGGGCAAGGACCTCGTCAACGAGTCGATGATCCGCCACTGGTGCGAGGCGATGGGCGACACCAACCCCGCCTACACCGGCCCGGACGCCGTCGCGCCGCCCACCATGCTCCAGGCCTGGACCATGGGCGGTCTCTCCGGCCACACGGACCGCTCCTCCGCCTACGACGAGCTCCTCACGCTCCTCGACGGCGCCGGCTTCACCTCCGTGGTCGCCACCGACTGCGAGCAGGAGTACCAACGCCCCCTGCGCCCCGGAGCCGCGATCACCTTCGACGCCGTCATCGAGACCGTGTCGCCCCGCAAGACGACCAGACTGGGCACCGGCCACTTCGTGACCACCCGCATGGACGTCCGGGCGGACGGAGAGCTCGCCGGCACCCACCGCTTCCGCATCCTCAAGTACGCGCCCCCTGCCAAGCCGGCGAAGCGGCCGTCCGCGCAGCGGCCCCCCTCCCAGCGCCCCCGTCCGGTGGTCAACCGCGACAACCAGGGATTCTGGGACGGGGTGCGCGACCACAAGCTGCTCATCCAGCGCTGCACCTCCTGCGCCGCCCTCCGCTTCCCGTGGCTCCCCGGCTGCAACGCCTGCGCGAGCCCTGACTGGGACACGGTCGAGGCCTCCGGCGCCGGCACGGTGTTCAGCTACGTCGTCATGCACCACCCGCCCTTCCCGGCCTTCGACCCGCCCTACGCGGTCGCACTCGTCGAGCTCGCCGAAGGAGTCCGGATGATCAGCAACATCACCGGGGTGCCCTACGACAAGGTGCGCATCGGCCTCCCCGTCCAGCTGGAGTTCCTGCGCGTCGACGCCGGCCTCGAACTCCCCGTCTTCTGCGGGAGCGAGGGCTGATGGACTTCCACCCCACCGAGGAGCAGGCCGCCGCGGCCGGTCTCGCCGCCCGCATCTTCTCCGATCTCGCCACCCACGAACGCCTCGCCGAAGCCGGCGCCGGCAGCGACGCCGAGCTGTGGAAGGCCCTGACCACGGCCGGACTCACCACCGCGGTCGAGGAGGTCGGCCTGCTCGGGCTGGTCCTGCTGCTGGAGGAACAGGGCCGCGCCACCGCCCAGGTCCCCTACGCCGCCACCTGCGTGTACGGAGTCCTGCCCGTCGCCGCGCACGGCAGCCCCGAGCAGCGCGCCCGCCTGCTGCCCGCCCTCGGCACGGGCGAGGCGGTCGCCACCGGCGCGTTCCCGGCGCGCGGCCGGATGACCGCCGAGGGCGGCCGCCTCACCGGGACCGCACCCGCCGTGCCGTGGCTGCGCGACGCCACGCACGTACTGGTCCCGGACGCGGACCGGGCGCTGTGGCTCGTACGGACCGACGCGCCCGGTGTGCTGGCCTCCCCGGTGGAGACCACCGCCCCCTGGGCGGCGGGTCGGCTGACGCTGACCGCGGCCGAGGGAGAACGCCTTGGCTCCGACGGTGCCTACGAGGACACACTCGCCGCCGCCCGCACCGCCTTCGCCGGACTCCAGGCAGGCGTCTGCGCGGGCTCTCTCGCCCGCGCGGTGGAGTACACCTCCACCCGGGAGCAGTTCGGCCGGCCGCTCTCCACCAACCAGGGGGTCATGCTGCGCGCTGCCGACGCGTACATGGACACCGAGGCGATCCGGGTCACCACGTACGAGGCGGCCTGGCGCATCGACCAGGGCCTTCCGGCCCACGAGCACGCGCTGACGGCCGCCTGGTGGGCTTCGGAGGCAGGCAAGCGGGTCGTGCACGCGGGCCAGCACCTGCACGGCGGCATGGGCGCCGACCTGGACCACCCCGTCCACCGGCACTTCCTGTGGGGACGCCAACTGGACGCCTATCTGGGCTGCGGCAGCGAGCTGTTGGCCGAGCTGGGGGCCACCATCGCCGCCTCACCCGCATTCGCTTCGACGGCCGAGGGAGAACAGGCATGAACGTCGGCGACACGCTGCCACCGCTGGAGATACCGGTGACCCGCACGCTGATCGTCGCGGGGGCCATCGCCTCCCGCGACTACCAGGACGTGCACCATGACGCGGCCCTCGCGCAGGAGAAGGGCTCCCCGGACATCTTCATGAACATCCTGACGACGAACGGCCTGGTCGGCCGGTACGTCACCGACCACCTCGGCCCGCGGGCCGTCCTGCGCAAGGTGGCCATCCGCCTCGGCGCCCCCAACCATCCGGGCGACACGATGACCCTCACCGGCACCGTCACCGCGGTCTCCGGGGCCGTCGCCGCCGCGACCACCATCGAGATCCGGGTCGTCGGCGCCAACGGCATCGGCCACCACGTCACCGGAACGGTCACCGCGGAGGTGCCGGCATGAGCGTCCGCACCCGCGACGAGCTCGGCGGCCGTGCCGCCATCGCAGGCATCGGAGCGACCGAGTTCTCCAAGGACTCCGGCCGCAGCGAGCTCAAGCTCGCCGTCGAGGCCGTGCACGCCGCCCTCGACGACGCCGGACTCACCCCCGCCGATGTCGACGGCATGGTCACCTTCACCATGGACACCAGTCCAGAGATCACCGTCGCCCAGGCGGCGGGCATCGGTGACCTGTCCTTCTTCTCCCGTATCCACTACGGCGGGGGCGCGGCCTGCGCCACCGTCCAGCAGGCGGCCCTCGCCGTGGCCACCGGGGTCGCGGAGGTCGTCGTCTGCTACCGGGCCTTCAACGAGCGCTCCGGGCGCCGCTTCGGATCCGGGGTCCAGCAGCGGGAGCCCTCGGCGGAGGGGGCGGCGCTCGGCTGGTCGCTTCCCTGGGGGCTGCTGACCCCCGCCTCCTGGGTGGCCATGACCGCCCAGCGCTACCTGCACACCTACAACCTCACCCCCGAGGCGTTCGGCCACGTGGCGGTCACCGACCGCCGGCACGCCGCGAACAACCCCGCCGCCTACTTCCACGGCAAGCCCATCACCCTCGCCGACCACGCCGCCTCGCGCTGGATCGTGGAGCCGCTGCGGCTGCTGGACTGCTGCCAGGAGACGGACGGCGGGCAGGCCGTCGTCGTCACCACGACCGAGCGCGCCCGGAGCCTGAGACACACACCCGCCGTGATCACCGCGGCGGCGCAGGGCGCCGGGCGACGCCAGGAGGGCATGACCTCCTTCTACCGTGACGACCTCACCGGGCTGCCGGAGATGGACGTCGTCGCCCGCCAGCTGTGGCGGACCAGTGGACTGCGGCCCTCGGACATCGACGTCGGCATCCTCTACGACCACTTCACCCCCTTCGTGCTGATGCAACTGGAGGAGTTCGGTTTCTGCGGGCCGGGCGAGGCCGCGGATTTCGTGGCCGCGGACGCGCTGCCGCTCAACACCCACGGCGGCCAGCTCGGGGAGGCGTACCTGCACGGGATGAACGGCATCGCCGAGGCCGTCCGCCAGCTGCGCGGTACCTCCGTCAACCAGGTCGCGGGGGCGGCGCATGCTCTCGTCACGGCCGGTACCGGGGTTCCGACCTCTGGTCTGATCCTCGGCGCCGACGGCTGAGATCCGGGACTCCCCGCCCCCGCCCCCTCCACCTTCAGGGGGTAGAGGAAGACCCGTTTCTACAACCTGAGGTGGATCCACCTTCGGCACCTGCGGCCGATCCCACGGGGAGTGGGCGCTCCTAGCGTGGAGACATGACCACGCCTGTGTGCACGCTCGCCTCGAATCCGACGCCGTACCCGTCGTTCTCGGCGTACGTACGGACCCGCGGCACGGTCCTGATGCGCACCGCGCGCTCCCTCACCGCCAACTCGTGCGACGCGGAGGACCTGCTCCAGACGGCCCTCGCGAAGACGTACGTGGCCTGGGACCGGATCGAGGACCACCGCGCCCTGGACGGCTATGTCCGTCGGACCCTCGTCAACACCCGTACCTCCCAGTGGCGCAAGCGCAAGGTCGACGAGTTCGTATGCGACGAGCTTCCGGAGACCGAGGCGGTACCGGCCTGCGACCCCGCCGAGGCGCAGGCCCTGCGGGACGCGATGTGGCGCGCGGTGACCCGGCTGCCCGACCGGCAGCGGGCCATGGTCGTCCTGCGGTACTACGAGGATCTGAGCGAGGCGCAGACGGCGGAGCTGCTCGGGGTCTCGGTCGGCACGGTCAAGAGCGCGGTCTCCCGTGCGCTCGGCAAGCTCCGCGAGGACCCGGAGCTCCTGCCGGTCCGGTGAGACGGCCGGTGTTTCACGTGAAACGTGAGGACGTCCGGGGATGTTTCACGTGAAACACGCCCTGGTTTCTACTCCCGGGTAGTGACATGCCGACCGGTACGTGCGCAGAATCGGCAGCATCCGTAGCCGCCGCAGCGCCGCAGCGCTCACCGGGAGGACGCTTTGCTCAGCACCATGCAGGACGTACCGCTCCTCGTCACCCGCATACTCCGACACGGGATGACGATCCACGGGAAGTCCCAGGTCACGACCTGGACCGGGGAGGCCGAGCCGCACCGCCGCAGCTTCGCCGAGATCGGCAACCGCGCCACCCGTCTCGCCGGCGCCCTGCGCGACGAGCTCGGAGTGCAGCAGGACGAGCGTGTCGCCACCCTCATGTGGAACAACGCCGAGCACGTCGAGGCGTACTTCGCGATCCCCTCCATGGGCGCGGTCCTGCACACCCTCAACCTGCGGCTCCCTCCCGAGCAGCTGATCTTCATCGTCAACCACGCCGCCGACCGGGTGGTGCTGGTCAACGGCACGCTGCTGCCCCTGCTCGTACCGCTGCTGCCGCACCTGCCGACCATCGAGCACGTGGTGGTCAGCGGCATCGGCGACCGCTCCGCGCTCGAAGGCCTGAACGTGCGGGTGCACGAATACGAGGAGCTGCTCGCGGGCGCCTCCGACAGCTACGAGTGGCCCGAGCTCGACGAGCGCCAGGCAGCCGCGATGTGCTACACCTCCGGCACCACCGGGGACCCCAAGGGCGTCGTCTACTCCCACCGCTCGCTCTACCTGCACTCGATGCAGGTCAACATGGCCGAGTCGATGGGGCTGACCGACAGGGACACGACCCTCGTCGTGGTCCCGCAGTTCCACGTCAACGCCTGGGGGCTGCCGCACGCGACCTTCATGACCGGGATCAACATGCTGATGCCGGACCGTTTCCTGCAGCCCGCCCCGCTCGCCGAGATGATCGAGCGGGAGAAGCCCACGCACGCCGCAGCAGTCCCCACCATCTGGCAGGGACTCCTGGCCGAGGTCACCGCCCACCCACGCGACCTCAGCTCGATGAAGCAGGTCACCATCGGCGGCTCTGCCTGTCCCCCCTCCCTGATGGAGGCGTACGACAAACTCGGGGTGCGCGTCTGTCACGCCTGGGGCATGACCGAGACCTCGCCACTGGGCACGATGGCGCACCCGCCGTCCGGCCTGAGCGCCGAGGAGCAGTGGCCCTACCGGATCACCCAGGGCCGTTTCCCGGCGGGCGTCGAGGCCCGCCTGATCGGCCCGTCAGGCGACCTCCTGCCTTGGGACGGACAGTCGGCGGGCGAGCTGGAGGTCCGCGGCAACTGGATCGCCAGCGCGTACTACGGCGGCGCGTCCGGCGAACCCTTCCGGCCCGAGGACAAGTTCAGCGCCGACGGCTGGCTCAAGACCGGCGATGTCGGCGTGATCAGCGCCGACGGCTACCTCACCCTCACCGACCGGGCCAAGGACGTCATCAAGTCCGGCGGAGAGTGGATCTCCAGCGTGGACCTGGAGAACGCGCTGATGGCGCACCCCGACGTCGCCGAGGCAGCGGTCGTCGCCGTTCCCGACGAGAAGTGGGGAGAGCGTCCGCTGGCCACGGTGGTGCTCAGGGAGGGTGCGAGCGTGGGCTGCACGGATCTGCACGAGTTCCTCGCCCGGACCGTCGCCAAGTGGCAGCTGCCGGAGCGCTGGACGTTCATCGAGGCGGTACCGAAGACCAGCGTCGGCAAGTTCGACAAGAAGGTGATCCGCAAGCAGTACGCGGACGGAGCGCTGGCCGTCACCAAGCTCGGCTGACGGCCGGGTGCGGCGGCGGGCGTCGCGGGCCCGGCACGATCGGAGGAGACGGCCTAAGTGTATTGCCCAGTGAGGTTGGGGACGCGGCTGGCGGGTGGTTTGCCTGCGAGCGCGGTGTGTCCGCGGTGGTGATTGTAGGTGTGTAGCCATTGGGGGAAGGCGTCGCGTCGTTCCTGCTCGGAGCGGTAGGGGCGGGCGTAGGCCCACTCGTCCAGCAGGGTCCGGTTCAGTCGTTCGACCTTGCCGTTGGTCTGGGGCCGGTAGGGCCGGGTTCGCTTGTGGGCGATCCCGGCCGCTGCCAGCAGGTCACGCCAGGCGTGGGACTTGTAGCAGGAGCCGTTGTCGGTCAGGACCCGTTCGACGGTGATTCCGGCACTGGCGTAGTAGGCCTGGGCCCTGCTCCAGAAGGCCGTGGCGGTTTCCTTCTTCTCGTCGGCGTGGATCTCGCTGTAGGCGAGGCGGGAGTGGTCGTCGACGGCGGTGTGGATGTACTGGTAGCCGACGCCGGTCTTGGTTTTGCGGCCGGCCTGCCGGCCGAGGGTCTTGTGGCCGCCGCCGTCGGGGATGTTGCCGAGCTTTTTGATGTCGACGTGGACGAGTTCGCCCGGACGCTCACGTTCGTAGCGGCGTATGACACGGCCGGTGGCCCGGTCCAGATGCGTCAGGCGGGCCAGGCCGAACCGGGCCAGCACACGGTGCACGGTCGAGGGCGCCAGGCCCAGCAGGTGGGCGATGCGGGCCGGACCCCACCGCCGCTGGATGCGGACCTTGATGATCCGGCGTTCGGTGCGGGTCGCGGTCCGGCGAGGGCTGTGGTGCGGTCGGGAGGAATGGTCGGCCATACCGGCCTCGCCCAGGGCCCGGTAGCGGATAGCCCACCGCTGGGCGGTGGTCGGCGAGACCTGGAAACGCTCGGCAGCCCGCCGAAGGGGCCAGCCGTCCACGACCACACAACGGGCCAGGCGTAGTCGTCCGGTCTCGGTCAGGGGTGCATTACGGTGGGGCACGAGGGCCTTTCTGGTCGCCGGTGCAGATGTCGCAATCCACACCAGGCCAGAAGGCCCTCACCCATTTCAAGATCCCTCAACCGAGACCTGCATCACCCGTCCACAACCTCCCCGGACAGAACACCTAAGCCCGGGTGAGCCACGGCCGCAGCAGTCTGCTGACCGCGGGCATGGCCACGTAGGTCATCAGGGTGCTGAACACGACGGCGAAGGCGGCCGTCCGCAGTACGAAGTGCAGATTCACCAGGTACGGCCCGAGCACCGCGTTGCCGATCAGCGAGATCGGGAAGATGGCCAGCCCCGAGCTGATCGCCATCTTCCACCGCGGCGGCGCGGGCCGGGTCGTACCCGGCTTGGCGAACCAGGTCTCCATGCCGTGCAGTTCCCTGCGGGCTATCTCCGTGTGGTGGTGGCCGAGGCAGTTGGAGAACCACTGCGCCCGCTCCGGGGAGTCCTGCCAGCGCTGGAACGCGGCCTGGTTGCGGAAGCGGTGGACCAGGAACCACGGCCCGCCCTCCGCCGCCGGACGGAAGAGCCCGTACCCGAGGTGGTCCGGGAAGCCCGCGGCCGTCTCCAGGATGCCGTGGGCCCAGGCCTCGAAGGTCTCCTCGTGGCCGGGCTCCACCTGCCGTGCGATGAGCAGATTCACCTCCCCGTTGTCGGCGGGGACGGTGTGCTCGCTCGTGTTGATGATGGCCATCGGCCCAGGATTACTAGTTGGTGCCGATCTTGGCCAGGAGGTCCACGATGCGGCCCTGGACGTCCGCCGTGGTGGACCGTTCCGCGAGGAAGAGGACGCTCTCGCCGGAGGCCAGCCGCGGCAGTTCGGCCGGGTCGATGCCGGTCGCGGTGTAGACGACCAGGGGGGTGCGGTTCAGCTGCCCGTTGGCGCGCAGCCAGTCCACGATCCCGGCTCGCCGGCGGCGCACCTGCATCAGGTCCATGACCACCAGGTTGGGCCGCATCCGGGTCGCCAGTTCCACGGCGTCGGTGTCGGCACCCGCCCGGGCGACCTGCATGCCGCGCCGCTCCAGGGCGGCGGTCAGCGCGGTCGCGATCTCCTCGCGCTCCTCGATCACCAGCACCCGGGAGGGGTGCTGTTCGCTGTCCCGTGGCGCCAGCGCCTTCAGCAGGACGGCCGGATCGGCGCCGTACGCCGCCTCGCGCGTGGCGTGCCCCAGCCCGGCCGTGACGAGTACCGGGACCTCCGCGGCCACGGCGGCCTGGCGCAGGGACTGCAGGGCCGTCCGGGTGATCGGCCCGGTCAGCGGGTCGACGAACAGCGCGGCGGGGAACGCGGCGATCTGCGCGTCCACTTCCTCGCGGGAGTGCACGATCACCGGCCGGTAGCCGCGGTCGCTGAGCGCCTGCTGCGTCTGCACGTCCGGCGCGGGCCACACCAGGAGCCGGCGCGGGTTGTCCAGGGGCTCCGGGGGCAGCTCGTCGTCCACCGGCTGAGGCACGGGCCGGTTGACGACCTCGACGGCGCCACCCGGGCCGTCCAGCGGCTCGGGGCCCTCGTCGGAGCCGGCTTCGGGCGCCCCTATGGCGAAGGCGCGGCCCTGGGGGGCGGGCTCGGCGAGCCGTCGCCGGCGGCCGGACCCGGAGGCCGCACCAGGTCCGGAGGCCGTGCCGGGCCCGGAAGCCGTGCTGGACCCGGAGGCCGGTCCGGAGCCGCTGGGGTCGACGGAGATGCCCTGGCCGAGGGTGCCGAGGGCGCGCACGCTGATCGGCTGCGCGGTCTGGCCCTCCGCAGGGGTGTCGTGCGGCCGACGCGCACCGGGCACCGCGACCTGGCCGGACGCCTCGCCGTCCTCGGGAGCGGTACGGGCCGCCGGAACCGGCCACGCCGGTGCGCCGGCCAGCGCGCGGCGACGCCCGGTCGGGTTCTCCGCGGACTCGTCGGGCTGCGTGGCGGCGGTCTCGGGCTCGGCTGCCGGGGCGCCCAGCACCCGGCGGCCACGCCGTCCGGCGGGGGCGTCGGCGTCGGAGTCCGCCGCGGCGGGAGCCGGCGTCGGCCCGGCGGGCAGGGCGAAGCCGCCCTCGGGAGCGATGGGCCGCGCGGGAGCGGGCGCCGGCCCGAGCCCGGTCGCGGGGACGGGGCCGCCGGGCTGCGCCGGACCGGCCGGACCCAGGGCCCGGCGCCGCCCGGCGGGATGCTCGCTCACCGGAACCGGGGGCACCGCGGGTACGGGCGGGAGCGCGGGCATGGCCGTGCCCTGCGGGGGCACGGGCCGCCCGGGGCCGTCGTGCCCGGCGGTGCCTTCGGCCTCGCCGCTGCCGTCACCGGCCCGGCCGCGCCTGCGACCGGTGCCGAGTCCCGCCGGGTTCACCGGGGACTGCGCGAGTTCGGGTCCCGTCTCGGGAGCGTCGCCGGCCTCCCCCGCGCGCCGCCGCCCGGAAGGCAGCGCCAGCGCGCCGCCGCCCTGCGCCGCTTGTGCTTGTGCTCGTGGCTGTGCTGGTGCGGCCTGCGCCGCGTCGGGGCCGGGGGTCTCGTCGTCCAGGAAGGCGTCCACCCCGCGCCGGCCACGCCGGCCGCCGGAGACCTTGCCGGGAGCCGCGCCCCCGGCCGTCCCCGCGCCGTCCGCGGCCGGATCGGCCGGGGGCTCCTCCGCCGGCTCCGGCAGGGTCACCGTCCCGGCGCCCGAGCCGAGCGGGAGCTCCAGCACGTACGCCCCGCCGGGCGCGCCCGGAACCTCCACCGTCTGCAGCACACCGCCGTGCGCGGCCACGATTCCCCGCACGATCGGCTCGTGCACCGGGTTCCCGCCCTCGTACGGCCCGCGCACCTCGATCCGTACGACATCGCCGCGCTGCGCGGCGGCCACCACGATCGTCGAATCGCTGTAGCCGCTGCCCTGGCGGGTCTTGCCGGTCGCGTCCACTCCGGCCACGTCCGCGATCAGGTGGGCGAGCGCGGTCGAGATCCGGTCCGCGTCCACCTCGGCCTCGATGGTCGGCGCATGGACGGCGAACTGCGCGCGACCCGGGCCGATCAGCTCGACGGCACCGTCGACACCCGCCGTGACGACGGTGTTGATCAGGACGTTCTTCTTCGTGAGCCGGTCACGCCCGGTGTCCAGGCGCTGGTAGCCGAGGACGTTGTCCACCAGCGTGGTCATCCGGGAGTACCCGGCGGCCAGGTGGTGCAGCAGCTGATTGGCCTCGGGCCACAGCTGTCCGGCGTCGTCGGCGGCCAGCGTCGCGAGCTCACCGCGCAGCTCGTCCAGAGGCCCCCGCAGGGAGTCGCCGAGGACGGCCATCAGCTGTGCGTGCCGAGCGGCGAGGGCGTCGTAGGGCCGCCGGTCGGTGAAGGTCATGACGGCGCCGACGAGCTGTTCCCCGTCCCGTACGGGCGACGTGGTCAGGTCGACGGCGACGGGCTGCCCGGCCTTGTTCCACAGCACCTGCCCGCGGACGCGGTGCTTGCGCCCGCTGCGCAGGGTGTCGGCGAGCGGGGACTCCTCGAAGGGGAAGGGCGATCCGTCGGCGCGGGAGTGCTGGACGAGGCCGTGCAGTTCGCGGTTGCCGAGATCGGTGGCCCGGTAGCCGAGGATCTGGGCGGCGGCCGGGTTGACCAGCACCACCCGTCCGTCGGTGTCGGTGCCCACGACGCCCTCGGCGGCGGCACGCAGGATCATCTCGGTCTGCCGCTGCGAGCGCGCCAGCTCGGCCTCGGTGTCCACGGTCTGCGAGAGGTCGCGGACCACGAGCATCAGCAGCTCGTCGCCCGTGTACGAGGGTTGCGGCTCGCGGTAGGCGTCGCGTCCGTCGAGATGGGCGCTGGTGAGCTCGACGGGGAACTCGGAGCCGTCGGTACGGCGCGCGATCATCCGCTTGGGCTTGGTGCGGCCGCCGTCGTCCTCGCCGGGCCGGCGCATGGAGCCGGGGATCAGCTTGGAGTCGAACTCGGGCAGGAGGTCGAGCACGCCCCGGCCGACGAGTCCGGTACCGGGACTCTCCATGATCTCGAGCGCGATCGAATTGGCGTTGACGACCGTGCCGTTGGCGTTGACGAGCAACAGCGCGTCCGGAAGAGCGTCGAGTATTGCTGCGAGGCGAGCAGCGCCTCGGGATGGCCTGCTGCTCACGACGAGCTTCCTCCCTGACCACAACTACCGGCAAGTCACGGGAGGAGTCTAAGGCCACAGGCCCGCGATGGGATGGCCGATGTGAGGCGGATACCGCCGATCCCGCGCATCCTCCCAGGTCAGGAAGGCCCACTCGGAAGCAGAGGTTCCAACTCGTTCCAGCGGCGGATCTCGCATCCGTTGGTCCGCCGGAACGTGGCGTCCACCTTGTAGCCGTTCCAGGTTCCGGTGATCCGGGCGGTGGCGGGGCCCCCGTGCTGCATGGTGCAGATCTGCCGCTTGGAGACGGGGGCGAAGGGGTCCTTCCCCTCGCGGGCGAACTGGTCCAGCCGGGCGCAGGCCCCTTCCGCTTCCGGGTGGTCGCCGCCGACGGGGCCGCATTCCAGCCGGTACTCCCGGTCCAGCCGGGGGTTCCCGGTGTCGGCCATGGCGATGGTGAGGTGGTCGGGCGTCGCCAGCAGCCGGCCCAGTGGGAGCGGGGGCAGTGGCCCGGCCACCGCGGCGGCCAGGGCGGAGGTGACGGCGAAGGCGGCGAGACGCAGCATGGGGCACTCCAGGTCGTCCGTACGTCGTACGCCTGCCCAACGACGAGGGCGCGCTGACGTTGCGTGCCGCGGCTGCTTTAAGGCTTTGCCCTCCGCCCGTCCCGCCTAGTACCGTGGGAGCGGATTGGTGAGGGGCCCTGCGCCTGTGTCATCATCTGCACGCACCCTCCTCGCGAGGGTGTGCTGGAGGCGTCGCCTAGTCCGGTCTATGGCGCCGCACTGCTAATGCGGTTTGGGTCTTACCGCCCATCGAGGGTTCAAATCCCTCCGCCTCCGCACCTCATCGAAGCCCCGGTCCTGACGGACCGGGGCTTCGATGCGTTCTGGGGCGATCAGGTCCGCCCCACCCGCCGCAGCCTCTGCCCGGCCCTGTCCACGAACCCATCCGGATGATCTCCATCCGGCTCGTTTCCGCAGGTCAGTGGCGGTTTGGCTAATGGATTTCGCGTCCCGGCGAGGTCCATGTATTGTTGTTCTCGCAAGGACAACGGGGCGCAAAACCCCGAGAAGCCCAAGCACTCGTAGCTTAACGGATAGAGCATCTGACTACGGATCAGAAGGTTGCAGGTTCGAATCCTGCCGAGTGCACAGCAGGACAGAGGCCCCCAGGAGAAATCCTGGGGGCCTCTGTCGTATGTCCTTGTTGGGTGCCGTCTCCTCCTTGATGGGGACGGGGTCCCCCGGAGGATGTCAGGGGAGGGATGGCTCTGGCGGGGGACGTGGACCAGGGGTCGGCCTCGGTACGGTTTCTGAAGATCGTTCGAAGCCGGAAATCCGGAGCTGGACAACGGGGGCACTCATGGGACTGTTCGGGAACGCGCACACGGTCGACCCCGTGTCGGCGCAGCGGGACTACGCGCGGCTGCTGGGCCAGGGGGAGCAGGTGCATGCCGCGTACCTGCTGATCCGGGACACGATCCTGTTCACCGACCGGCGGCTTGTGCTGGTCGACAAGCAGGGGCTCACGGGGAAGAAGGTGGAGTACCACTCCATCCCGTACCGGAGCATCACGCACTTCTCCGTCGAGACCGCCGGGCACTTCGATCTCGACGCCGAGCTCAAGATATGGATATCCGGCAGCCCGGCGCCGATCGAGAAGACCTTCACCAAGGGCGTCGACATCTACGAGGTGCAGGCGATCCTGACCCAGTTCGTCGCGCGGTAGGCGGCGGTCCGGCCTCTCAGAGGACCCGGGGCAGGCCGGTCACCGACATCACCAGGGAGTAGAGGGAGGTGGTGGCGGTGATGAAGAGGCGGTTGTTCTTGGCGCCGCCGAAGGCGATGTTCGAGACCGGTTCGGGTACCCGGAGGCGGCCGATCAGGGTGCCGTCCGCGGCGTAGCACTGGACGCCGTTCTCCATCGCGGCCGCCCACAGCCGGCCTTCGTCGTCGAAGCGGATGTTGTCGGCCCCGGGGCAGGTGGTGAAGACGCGGTCGTGGGTGAGGGCGCCGTCGTCGGTGACCTTGAAGGCGCGGATGTGGCCGGCCCGGGTGTCCGCGGCGTACAGCTCGCTCTCGTCGGGCGAGAAGACCAGGCCGTTGGGGCCGAGGAAGCCGTCGGCGACCAGCCGGACCTCGCCGGTCGCGGGGTCGGCCCGGTAGAGGTTGCAGGCGCCGATCTCGCTGGGTGCGCGGTGGCCCTCGTAATCGCTGGTGATGCCGAAGTCGGGGTCGGAGAACCAGACGGAGCCGTCGGAGCGGACGACCGCATCGTTCGGGCTGTTGAGCCGCTTGCCGTCGAAGCGGTCGGCGATGACGGTGAGGCTGCCGTCCGGTTCGGTGCGGGTGACGCGCCGGTTGCCCTGCTCACAGGTGATCAGACGGCCTTCTCGGTCCAGGGTGTTGCCGTTGGAGTGGCCCGCCGGGGAGCGGAAGACCGAGACCGCTCCGGTCGCCTCGTCCCAGCGCAGCATCCGGTCGTTGGGGATGTCGCTCCACACCAGTTGCCGCCAGGCGGGCAGGTAGAGCGGGCCCTCCGCCCAGCGGCAGTCGTCGTAGAGCCGGTCCAGCCGGGCGTCGCCGTTGGTGCAGCGGCCGGTCTGGAAGCGTTCGTCCAGAATCTCGTACAAGGTGAGGTCGGCTATGGCAGACATGATTCCCCCTGGAAGAGTCACACCGAATCAAGTTCGGTCTGATGGTGAGATTGCAGGATCAGGTACCGTCTTCGCAAGGGTCGACAGGCCCAGGAGAGGAAGATTGCGTGGACGACATCGACCGTGCGCTCGTCCTGCGCCTGCAGCAGGACGCAGGCCAGTCGTACGCCGCTCTCGGCACGGCCGTCGGGCTCTCGGCGGGGGCCACCCACGAGCGGGTACGGAAACTGCGCGAGCGCGGGGTGATCCGGCGGACCACCGTCGACGTCGACCCGGCCGCCGTCGGCAGCGGAGTCCTGGCCTACGTGATGGTCGACTCCAACGCGTGGATGGGCGAGTCCGGTGCCGACTTCGCCGCGATCCCCGAGATCCAGGAGGCGCACATCATCGCGGGCAGCGCGTCCGTGCTGGTCAAGGTGCGTACGGCCTCGACCGAACAGCTGCAGGACGTACTGCGCCGGCTCTACGCCATCGACGGTGTCAGCGGAACGCATGCCACCGTCGTCCTGGACACCTTCTTCGAGCGGCCGCTCCCGCTGTGACCTGGTGGTGCACCGGGATCCGGTGGAAGGACGGCCGACCGTCCATCGGGTGGTACGGGGAGGGGCGCGGGGAGCGGGTGAGCGAGCTCGCGTACGGGCAGCGGATCGCCTTCGCGGCACGCGGGGAGCGGCACTGTCTCGGTGTACGGCGAGCCGGCAAGCGGACGCCCTGTCCCACCGCGGACACCGTGCCGGGCCGAGCCGGGAACGCGCAGTGCCCCGAGTGCGCCCGCCTCGACCGGTCGTTCTCCGTGGCGGCCGACACCAACGCCGCTGATCCGCGCACCTACCGGGTGTACCTGGCCTGGTTCGGGCCCGGCATGGTCAAGGTCGGGATCACCGCGGAGGAACGCGGCTCGGCCCGGCTGCTGGAGCAGGGCGCGGTGACCTGGGCCTGGCTCGGGCGTGGTCCGCTGATGGCCACGCGGCGCACCGAGGAGCTGCTGCGGGCGGCGCTCGGGGTGCCCGACCGGATCGCGTACGCCCGTAAGCGCGGGGTACGGGCCCACCTGCCGGCCGCGCCTGATCGGGCCCGGGAGGTCGCCGAGCTGCACGCACGGGCGGCGGCGCTGGCCGGGTGGCCGGAGTCGCTGGAGCGGGTGGAGTGCGAAGTGGCGGACCATGCAGGGGCGTTCGGGCTGGACGCCCTGCCGGGCCTGCCCGGACCGGCGCGGGCGCTCACCGAGATGGTGCCGGGCGGGGCCGTCGTGGGCCGGCTGGCGGGTGCGGCCGGGCCCGATCTGCACCTTGCCGACAGCCTCGTGGTGGACACCCGGCTTCTGGCGGGCTGGGAGCTCACCGCTCCCGGCGGCGAGGCCGTGACCTCGGTCCCGACGGCGCAGATCCCGTCCGTCTCCCCGGCTCCAGGCGAGCAGGGCGGGCTGTTCTGACACCGGCTGGCTGCGGCGCGGACCACGGCTCGGACCGCGGTCCGGGTTGCGGCGGCCAAAAGTCAAAACTTGGATCCCTTTGGGCTCCCGAGGGTGATTCCGGTGGACATGTCGGGGGTGCTCCGCCGATGGTGTTCAACATGATCATTCAGCCGGTACAGGCCTTTGAGCCCCCTTATGTCATGGCCGTTTTCAGCAGCATCCGCGCCGCCGACGACAGCGGATACGCCGAGACCCTGGAGCGGATGAAGGAGCTGGTTCCGGGCAACCCGGGGTACCTCGGTTACGAGTCCGCGCGTACCCCGGGAGGTCTTGGCATCACCGTCGCCTACTTCCGCGACCACGAGTCCCTCACCGCGTGGCGGGAGGACATGGAGCACCAGGCGGCCATGAGGCAGGGCCGCGCCGACTGGTACGAGAGCTACACCCTGCACGTCGGCACCGTCGAGCGGAGCCATGGTTTTGTCCGCAACGGCTGAGGCGGTCCGCTCCTTCCGGGAACGGCTGGGGCTCCCCGGACTGGTCGACGTGCACACCCACTTCATGCCCGAGCGGGTTCTGGACAAGGTGTGGGACTACTTCGACGCGGTCGGCCCGCTGACCGGCGTCGAGTGGCCCATCACCTACCGGCACGAGGAGGAGCAGCGCGTCGAGTTCCTGAGGGAGTTCGGGGTCCGGGCCTTCACGGCCATGCTCTACCCGCACAAGCCGGCGATGGCCGCCTGGCTCAACGCCTGGTCCGCCGATTTCGCCGCCCGCACCCCCGATTGCCTGCACACCGCGACGTTCTTCCCGGAGGAGGGCGTGAGCGCGTACGTCCGCCAGGCGGTCGAGTCCGGAGCACGGATCTTCAAGTCGCACCTTCAGGTCGGCGGTTACGACCCGAACGACGACAGGCTCGACCCCGTCTGGGGGCTGCTCGCCGAGGCGGGCCTCCCGATCGTGATCCACTGCGCGTCCGGCCCCGTCCCGGGCAAGTACACCGGCCCGGAGCCGATCGCCCGGCTGCTGGCCCGCCACCCGAGGCTGCCGCTGGTCATCGCCCACATGGGCATGCCCGAGTACACCGATTTCCTCGACCTCGCCGACCGGTACGCGCAGGTGCGCCTGGACACCACCATGGCCTTCACCGACTTCGCCGAGCGGATGAGCGGCTTCCCGCCCGGGGACCTCGGACGCCTGGCGGACCTCGGCGACCGGATCCTCCTGGGCACCGACTTCCCGAACATCCCCTACCCCTACGAGCACCAGCTCGCCGCGCTCGAACGGCTCGGCCTGGGGGACGACTGGCTGCGGGCCGTCTGCCACGACAACGGCGCCCGGCTGTTCCGCCTCGACGGCTGACGCACCGCTCCGGCGGCCCCTGTTCCGGCGGGCCCTGTTCTGGCCGGCCCCTGCCCCGGCCAGCCCCATGCCCGGTGTCCTGCCCAGGGGGCGCGGCCTCGCCTCCCGGATTCCTTTCTCAGGAAATTCACAGGAAGGCACAAGAACGCTCTCAGAGGCACGGGACAGCGTGTTCGGTATGACTGCGACGACCACCTCCCATGCGTCCACGTCCACCAACCACCCCACGGCCCTGGTGCGGCCCGACGGCGGCCCCTGCCGGGTGCTCGTCGTCGACGACGAGGCCTCGCTCTCGGAGCTGCTGTCCATGGCCCTGCGCTACGAGGGCTGCGAGGTCCGCACCGCCGGCGACGGGGCGGGCGCGGTACGGGCGGCGCGCGAGTTCCGGCCCGACGTGGTCGTCCTCGACATCATGCTTCCCGACATGGACGGCCTGGCCGTCCTCGGCCGCCTGCGCCGGGAGATCCCGCAGGTGCCCGTGCTGTTCCTGACCGCCAAGGACTCACTGGAGGACCGGATCGCGGGCCTCACGGCGGGCGGCGACGACTACGTCACCAAGCCCTTCTCCCTGGAGGAGGTCGTGGCCCGGCTGCGCGGCCTGGTCCGGCGCTCCGGCGCCGCGCAGGCAGCGCGCGGCGGTTCCGTGCTGACCGTCGGCGATCTGCGGCTGGACGAGGACAGCCACGAGGTGGTGCGGGGCAGCCGGGAGATCCACCTGACCGCCACCGAGTTCGAGCTGCTGCGCTACCTGATGCGCAACCCCCGGCGCGTGCTGAGCAAGGCGCAGATCCTGGACCGGGTGTGGTCCTACGACTTCGGCGGCCAGGCCAACGTGGTCGAGCTCTACATCTCCTACCTGCGCAGGAAGCTGGACAGCGGCCTCGGTATGCCGCCGATGATCCACACCCGGCGCGGCGCCGGTTACCTGATCAAGCCGGCCGAGTAGTGGCCTTCCGCACGAAACGGCGACCGCGTGGCCGTCACCCCTGGTCGCTGCGTACCCGGCTCGTCGTCTCGGCGGTGGCACTGATCGCCGTGGTGGGCGCGGCCATCGGGACCGTGACCACCTTCGCCCTGCGCTCGTACCTGGTCACCGAGCTCGACGAGCAGCTGAAGACCTCCGTGAGGATGGCCGTGCGGGCGCCCGGCGGGAAGCCGGCCCGGGAGAACAGCGCCGGCTTCGTCATGGCTCCCGGCAGCCCGCTGGACGCCGCCGGGATCCGGTTCGATCCGGCCGGGACCGTCCTCGGGACGGCCCGCAACGTCCGCGCCGAGGGATGGTCGGTCGACCAGCCGCCGCCGCTGACCGAGGCCCAGGGCAAAGCCCTCGCCCAGGCCGCCCAGGCCGCCCGGACGGCGGACCAGGGCGCGCCCGGGCCGGTGGACACGGAGCTTCCGGGCCTCGGCAGCTACCGGGTGCGGATCGCCTCCGACGGGAGCCTCGCCCTGGCGTTCCCCCTGGGCGACGTCGACTCCACCGTGCGCACCCTGATCGGGGTGGAGCTGTGCGTCACCCTGGCCGGGCTGATCGCGGCCTCCCTCGCCGGGCAGGCCCTGGTCGGGGTCGCCCTGCGCCCGCTGCGCCGGGTGGCCGCCACCGCCACCCGGGTCTCCGAACTTCCCCTGCACACGGGCGAGCCCGCCCTGCACGAGCGTGTCCCGGACGCCGAGGCCGACCCCCGCACCGAAGTGGGCCAGGTCGGCGCGGCCCTCAACCGGATGCTGGGCCATGTCTCCTCGGCCCTCACGGCCCGCCAGCAGAGCGAGATGCAGGTCCGGCAGTTCGTCGCCGACGCCAGCCACGAGTTGCGTACCCCGCTGGCCTCGATCCGCGGCTACGCCGAACTGACGCGCCGCGGACGGGAGGAGCCCGGCCCCGACACCCGGCACGCCCTCGGCCGGATCGAGTCCGAGGCCACCCGGATGACCGGCCTGGTCGAGGACCTGCTGCTGCTGGCCCGGCTCGACGCGGGCCGCCCGCTCTCCACCGGTGACACCGACACCGACCTGGCCCCGCTCGTCGTCGATGCCGTCAGCGACGCCCGGGCCGCGGGCCCCGAGCACCACTGGCGCCTGAAGCTGCCCGAGGAGCCGGCACCGGTACGGGGCGACCCCGCCCGGATCCAGCAGGTTCTGGTGAACCTGCTCGCCAACGCCCGTACGCACACCCCGCCGGGCACCACCGTCACCGCCCACGTTTCACGTGAAACATCCGCCGTCCGGCTGCTCATCGAGGACGACGGCCCCGGTATCGCCCCCGACCTGCTCCCCCGCGTCTTCGAGCGCTTCGCCCGCGGCGACGCCTCCCGCTCCCGCGCGGCGGGCTCCACCGGACTCGGGCTGGCCATCGTCCAGGCCGTGGTCACCGCGCACGGCGGACGGGTCGGCGTACGGAGCGAGCCCGGACGGACCTGCTTCGAGGTCCTGCTGCCGCACGCGCAGCCGGACCGGACGGACTCACAGCCGGGGCACAGGCTCAGCACACAGCGGTGACAGGGCGCCCCGGGAGTGTCGGACCATGCGAACCGACACCTCTTCCGGGGCCCTTCCGGCACGCGCGCCCCTGGCGCTCGTGCCCGGCGAGCCCGTCCTCGACGTGGTGATCCCCGTCTTCAACGAGGAGAAGGACCTCGGGCCGTGCGTCCGCAGACTGCACGAGCACCTCAGCCGGACCTTCCCCTATCCCTTCCGGATCACGGTCGCCGACAACGCGAGCACCGACCGCACCCCCGAGGTCGCGCGCGGGCTCGCCGCCGCGCTGGACGGCGTACGCAGCACCCGCCTGGAGGCGAAGGGCCGGGGCAGGGCCCTGCGCCGGGTGTGGTCCGGTTCCGACGCCCCCGTCCTCGCCTACATGGACGTGGACCTCTCCACCGACCTCAACGCCCTGCTGCCGCTGGTCGCACCGCTGATCTCCGGTCACTCCGACCTCGCCATCGGCACTCGCCTGGCCCGGTCCTCGCGGGTGGTGCGGGGCGCGAAGCGGGAGTTCATCTCGCGGGCCTACAACCTCCTCCTGCGGTCCTCGCTCTCGGCCCGGTTCAGCGACGCGCAGTGCGGCTTCAAGGCGATCCGGCGCGAGGTCGCCGAGCGGCTCCTGCCGCTGGTGGAGGACACGGGCTGGTTCTTCGACACCGAACTGCTCGTCCTCGCCGAACGTGCCGGGCTGCGGATCCACGAGGTCCCGGTGGACTGGGTCGACGACCCCGACTCCACCGTCCACATCGTCCGGACCGCCGCCGAGGACCTCAAGGGCGTCTGGCGCGTGGGCCGGGCACTGGCGGTCGGCGCGCTGCCGCTGGACCGGCTCGCCCGCCCCTTCGGCGACGACCCGCGCGACCGCGCCGCGCTGCCCGGGGTGGAGGGCGGACTCGCCCGCCAGCTGCTCGGCTTCTGCGCCGTCGGAGCCCTGTCCACCGTGCTCTACCTGGTCCTGTACTCCGCCTTCCGCGCCGGGACCGGTCCGCAGTTCGCCAACGGCGCCGCGCTGCTGCTCTCGGCGTTCGCCAATACCGCCGCCAACCGCCGGCTCACCTTCGGGGTGCGCGGCCGGGACCGGGCCGTGCGCCACCAGGCCCAGGGCCTCGTGGTGTTCGCCATCGGGCTGGCCCTCACCAGCGGCTCCCTCGCCGCGCTCGGGGCGGCCACCGCCGAGCCCGCGCACAGCACCGAACTGGCCGTGCTGATCACCGCCAACCTCGCCGCCACCGTGCTGCGCTTCCTGCTCTTCCGCGCCTGGATCTTCCCCGAGCGGCGCGACACTCCCGTGAACGTGAAGGACGACAACCGATGACCACGGCAGCACCCTCGCTCTTCCCGGTCCCCGAGGCCCGTGCCGGCACCGGCCGCCGCGCGGCGGCCGACCGCCCCCGGTGGGAACTTCCCGCCCTGGCCGGTCTGCTGATCGCCACGGCCGCCCTGCTCCTGTGGGACCTCGGCTCCTCCGGCTACGCCAACTCCTTCTACTCCGCCGCCGTGCAGGCGGGCAGCGAGAACTGGAAGGCCTTCTTCTTCGGCTCCTCCGACGCCGGCAACTCGATCACGGTCGACAAGCCCCCGGCAGCCCTGTGGCCGATGATGCTGTCGGTCCGGCTCTTCGGGCTCGGCGCCTGGCAGATCCTCGTACCGCAGGCCCTGATGGGCGTCGCGACGACCGGTGTGCTCTACGCCGCCGTGCGCCGCCAGTTCGGGCCGGCAGCCGGGTTGCTGAGCGGCGCCGCCTTCGCGCTGACGCCGGTCGCCGCGCTGATGTTCCGCTTCAACAACCCCGACGCGCTGCTCACCCTGCTGCTGACCGTCACCGTGTACTGCGTGCTGCGCGCCCTCGACGGCGCCCGTACGAAGTGGCTGGTCTGGGCCGGGGTGGCGGTCGGTTTCGCCTTCCTCACCAAGACCCTGCAGGCCTTCGTCATCCTGCCGCCGCTGGCCCTGCTGTACGCCGTCTGCGCACCCACCGGGCTGCGCAGGCGCCTGGGCCAGTTGCTGCTGGCGGGGCTCGCGATGGTGGTGGCCGGCGGCTGGTGGGTGGCCGTCGTCGAAATGTGGCCGGCCTCCTCCCGCCCGTACATCGGCGGCTCGCAGAACAACTCCTTCCTGGAGCTGACCCTCGGCTACAACGGCCTCGGCCGGATCAACGGCAACGAGACCGGAAGCGTGGGCGGCGGCGGCCGTGGCGGCGCCGGGGGCGGCGGGGGCTGGGGCGAGACCGGCATCGACCGGCTCTTCTCGGGCAACATCGGCGGGCAGATCGCCTGGCTGCTGCCGGCCGCCCTGGTCCTGCTGGTCGCCGGGCTGGTGATCACCTGGCGGGCCCGCCGGGCCACCGACTCGCTGGAGGGCATGGCCCGGGCGGCGTTCCTGGCCTGGGGCGGCCCCTTGCTGATCACCGCGGCCGTCTTCAGCTACATGCAGGGGATCTTCCACGAGTACTACACCGTGGCGCTGGCGCCGTTCGTGGCCGCGCTGATCGGCATGGGTGTCGCGGTGCTGTGGGAGGAACGGGGCGGCAAGGCCGCCGCGCTCACCCTGTCCGGCACGCTCGCCCTGACGGCGGTCTGGTCGTTCGTGCTGCTGGGCCGTGCCACCGGCTATCTGCCCTGGCTGCGCTGGGCGGTGCTGGTGGGCGGGCTGCTGGTGGCGGCCGCGCTCCCGTTCGCCGCGCGGGCCGGACGCCGGGCGCTGCAGGCCACGGCTGCCCTGGGCGTGGCGGCGGCGCTGGCCGGGCCGTTCGCGTACTGCCTGACCACGGTGGGCACCGCGCACACCGGCTCCATCGTGACCGCCGGACCGGCGGTGGCGGGCGGCCGGGGCGGACCCGGCGGGATGATGGGCGGCCCCGGGGGACCGGGCGAGATGTTCCAGGGCGGGCAGGGCCGCCAGGGCGGGGTGCCCAACGGCGGCCGGCCGGGCGCCGGGCAGCAGGGCGGGATGCCGCCGCAGGGCGCGATGCCACCGGGCGGGATACCGCAAGGTGGGATGCCGCCGCAGGGCGCGATGCCACCGGGCGGGATGCCGCAAGGCGCGATGCCGCAGGGCGGTATGGCCCAGGGCGGGGTGCCGCAGGGTCAGGGCGGTGCGGGCGCGGGACGCGGAGGCGAGCGGTTCGGCGGCGGCCAGGGTGGGCCGGGCGGTCTGCTGAACGGTGCCCGGGTGAGCGTGGAGGCCAAGAAGGCCCTCACCACCGACGCCGACCGGTACACCTGGGCAGCGGCCGCGATCGGCGCCCAGAACGCGGCGAGCTACCAGCTGGCGTCCGGGGCGCCCGTCATGCCGATCGGCGGCTTCAACGGCAGCGACCCCTCACCGACCCTGGAGCAGTTCCAGAAGTACGTGCGGGACGGGAAGATCCACTGGTTCATCGGCCAGAGCGGCACCGTCGGCGGCGCCGAGGGCGGCATGTCCGGGGGCGGCGGACCGGGCGGCGGACAGGGCGGCGGCCGGGGCGGCCCGGGCGGGGGCACCAGCACGGACATCGAGACATGGATCAAAGCCACCTTCAAGGCGTCCACGGTCGGCGGAGCCACCTTCTACGACCTGACGGCTCCGACGGCCTGATCCGGCCTCACGGCAGCGGACCCCTTCCGCTGTTCCGGCTCCATCGGCGGGACAACCCCTAGCATCAAGAGGGCGGACCGGGCATTCCGGGCTGATCCACCTGTCGTGAGGAGGGTGCCTGCATGGTGACCGCGGCCGATGCCGGCGAGACCCGCACCAGTGTGTGGCTGGCCGCCAGGCCCGCCGCACCCGCCAGACGCCGCAGTGAGGCAGCCTCGGGGCTGGACCGGGAGCGGATCACCGCCGCCACCGTGCGGCTGCTCGACGCCGACGGGCTGGCCCGGTTCTCGATGCGGCGGCTGGCGGCCGGGCTCGGGGTCACCGCGATGTCCCTGTACTGGTACGTGGACACCAAGCAGGACCTGCTCGAACTCGCCCTCGACAGCGCCCTGGGCGAGCTGCGACTGCCACCCGAGACGGCGGCGACCACGGCGGGGAGTAAGGCGGCGAGCACGGCGGGGAGCACCAGGGCGCCCGCGGCGGCGAGCGCCGGGGAGAGCGCCGGGGCGAGCGCCGAAGCGGGCTGGCCCGGGCGGCTGCGGGTGCTGGCCCGCGGCTACCGGCGGGTGCTGGCGGACCACCCGTGGGTCGCTCCGCTCACGGCCGCGTTCCCGAACATCGGCCCGCACGCGCGGGCCTTCGACGCCGCCCTCCAGCGGCTGCTGGACGCCACCGGCCTGGTGGGCGCCGCACGCACCGGCGCCCACCTGGCCGTCTCGCAGTTCCTGCACGGCTGCGGCGGGACGGTCCGGCGGGCGCCGGAGGGCGACTTCTGCCTCGCGCTCGACGTCGTGATCGCGGGCATCGAGGCCAAGGCGCGGGGAGACCGGGGCTGAGCCCGGGGCTCCGGCAGCCCCGGGCCGTCCCTTCCGGATCGTGCCGGGCCCGCGACGTCCGGCACCGGACGCCGCGGGCCCGGCCGACAGGATCCGAAAGAGCCTAGGCCTTGACGGCGGTCTCGGCGGGGGCCGGTTCGTTGGACGCCGCCGGGGCGTGGGCCGACGGCTTCGACTTCAGGGCGACCTCCTTGATGAACACCACCAGCACCAGTCCGAGCAGCGCGAACGGGGCGGCGTAGAGGAAGACGTCACCGACGCCGTGCCCGTACGCGGACTCGATGACCTCGCGGATCGGCGCGGGCAGCTTGTCGAGGTCGGGGATCCCGCCTCCGGCGGTGCCGCCGTGGCCGAGGGCCGCGGCCTTCGGGCCGAGGGCGGCGAGGCCGTCCTGGACGTAGTGCGTCACCCGGTGGGCCATGACCGCGCCCAGCGCGGAGACGCCCATGGCGCCGCCGAGGGAGCGGAAGAAGGTGACGACGGAGCTGGCCGCACCCAGGTCCTCGGGGGCGACCTGGTTCTGGGTGGCGAGGACCAGGTTCTGCATCATCATGCCGAGACCGAGGCCGGTCAGCGCCATGTAGACCGCGATGTGCCAGTACGGGGTGTCGTGGCGCAGGGTGCCCAGCAGACCCAGACCGGCGCTCAGCAGGACGCCGCCGGAGACGAGCCAGGCCTTCCACCGACCGGTCTTGGTGATCACCTGACCGGAAACAGTGGAGGAGACGAAGAGGCCGGCGATCATCGGAATCGTGAGGATTCCGGACATCGTCGGGGACTCACCGCGGGCCAACTGGAAGAACTGGCTGAAAAACACGGTCCCCGAGAACATCGCGATGCCCACGAACAGGGAGGCCGCCGAGGCGAGGCTGATGGTCTTGTTGCGGAACAGCCGCAGCGGGATGATCGGGTCGCTCGCGCGGGACTCGACGAGGACGAAGAGCAGGCCGAGCAGCAGCGCGCCGCCCGTCATCGTCCAGGTCTGCCAGGAGATCCACGCGTAGGAGTCGCCGGCCTGAGTGACCCAGATCAGCAGCAGCGAGACGGCGCCGCTGATCAGGAAGGCGCCCAGCCAGTCGACCTTGACGTCGCGGCGCACGACCGGGAGGTGCAGGGTGCGCTGGAGCACGACCAGCGCGATGATCGCGAACGGCACGCCGACGTAGAAGCACCAGCGCCAGCCCAGCCACTCGGTGTCGGTGATGACACCGCCCAGCAGGGGGCCGCCGACGGTGGCGACGGCGAAGACCGCGCCCAGGTAGCCGCTGTACCGGCCGCGCTCGCGCGGGGAGATCATCGCGGCCATCACGATCTGCGCCAGGGCGGAGAGGCCGCCGACGCCGATGCCCTGGACCACGCGGCAGGCGATCAGCGTGCCGGTGTTCTGGGACATGCCGGCGACCACGGAGCCGAGGACGTAGATCACGAGGGATATCTGGACCAGCAGCTTCTTGCTGAAGAGGTCGGACAGCTTGCCCCACAGGGGGGTGGCGGCCGTCATCGACAGCAGGGCGGCCGTGACCACCCAGGTGTACGAGGACTGGGTGCCGCCGAGGTCGCTGATGATCTGGGGGAGGGCGTTGGAGACGATCGTGGACGACAGGATCGCCACGAACATGCCGAGCATCAGCCCGGACAGCGCCTTCATGATCTGCGGGTGGGTCATGGTCACGGAGGTGGCCGCGGGGGTGGCCGAGGGGGTGGCGGGGTCGGCCGCGGACGTGGGCGGGTGGTCGGTCGTCGTCTCCGACTGGGCCATGTCTTTCCTTTGTCTAGAAGCTCGATCGGAGTCGGGCCAGCAGGGTGTTGAGTACGTGGACGTCCTGGGGGGACCAGTCGTGGAGGGCTCCCTCCAGCGAGGCCGTGCAGCGGGCGCCGAGCTCGGAGAGGAGCGCCCGCCCGGCCGGGGTGAGCCGCAGGATCCGGCAGCGCCCGTCGCCCGGGTCGGTCTCGCGCTCGATCCAGCCGCGGTCGGCGATGTGCGTGACGTGCCGGCTGGTCACGGAGATGTCGACCCCCATGAACTCGGTCAGCCGGCTCAGCCGCATCTCCCCGTGCCGGTCGAGCAGGGTGAGGACGGCGGCGGCGCCGGGCGGGCAGTCCGGGGGCAGGCTGCGGGCGAGCTCGCGCGTGACCGCACCGATTCCGGTGAGCTGGCGGGCCAGCTCCGCGTACGGGGCCGCCGCGGTGGGCGGTGTGGGCGGTGCGCTCTGCACGGTCGGAGCGGTCTGCACGGTCACCGGGTCCCCCATCTTGTTGCTTGAGGCAACCATAGAAGCGCATGGTTGCTACAGGCAAATGAATCCGGGGGGTAGGGCGGTAAAGGAATCGGAAAACCGGCTAGGGTCCTGCTCCATGGCTGACAACCACAACTCACAGGTCCCCGAGGGCGGCTACGACCCCGCGGGCAGCACGCAGATGTTCAAGGCCTTCGTCGAGGAGGCCGCACCGGCCCGGCAGGCGGGTCCCGGGGCCCGTCAGCAGCGCCGCGCGGAGCAGCGGTCTGGGTCCTCCTCCGGCCCGGCCCTGAAGGTGGGGCTGGTCCTCGCGCTGCTCGTGATCGGCGCGGCGGTCTGGGTGGTCCTGCGCTGACGGTCGCGTCTGCCGGTCAGCTCCAGGTGGCGGTGACCGTCCGGGTGTCCACGTGCATGCCCAGCGGGACCCGCCAGGACTCCACGCAGACGGTGTAGGTCTGCGTCTTAGAGGTCCCGCCCGCCACCGGCGCGGGCAGGGGCCGGCTCGTCGTGATCGTGGCCCAGTCGATGCCGAGGGCGCCGATGATGTGCGTCGCGAAGCTGACCGTGCCCGAACGGGCCGCGGTCGTTCCGGTGTTGGTGAAGGTCACGGTGACCTGCTCGCACCAGCGGTCGGCGGCGGCCGTCCTGACCGGCGCGGACAGCGTCAGCCGGGCCGGCGTGGACGCGGGCGGGGCCGGCGGCGTCGTCCCGGGCCTGCCGGGCGGGCCCGTCGGTGTGCCCGGCGCGGTCGGCGTGCCGGGTGCGGTGGGTGCCGTGGGCGTGCCGGGTCTGCCGGGGGGCTGTGGTGCCCTGCCCGGGTCCGCGGGGGCGCCGGGCGCGTCTGCGGAGCCGCCGGGGGCGGTGGTCGTGGCTCCGCCCGGGGCGGGACCGCCAGGGGTTCCGGATCCCGCGGGAGCGGTCGACGTACGGGCGGACGCGGAGGCTCCGCCCGTCGCGTCCGCACCTCCGAGCTGCTGGAACTCCACCTGGCCCCGCGGCGCCACGTTCTCCCCCGCGCCCCGTTCGGGGCCCGGGGCCGCGGCGCCCACGGCGACGTAGCCCTCCCGGGCCGGGCCGCCGCAGCCGGTGAGGCCGGCCGCGGCGGTGCAGCACAGGGCGAGCAGGGTGGTGGCGGTGGCCGCCCGCGATCCCTTTCGCATCGCGCCAGTTTTCCTGACGCATCGTCAATTGGGAAGCGCGCGGCGCCCGATCACTCCCCGATGAGGCCTACGCGCAGTTGCGCGAGGGTGCGGGTCAGCAGCCGGGAGACGTGCATCTGGGAGATGCCGACCTCCTCGCCGATCTGCGACTGCGTCATGTTCGCGAAGAAGCGCAGCATGATGATCTGCCGTTCCCGGGGCGGGAGTTTGGCCAGCAGCGGCTTCAGGGACTCGCGGTACTCGACGCCCTCCAGTGCGGTGTCCTCGTAGCCGAGGCGGTCCGCGAGGGAGCCCTCGCCGCCCTCGTCCTCGGGGGAGGGCGAGTCGAGCGAGGAGGCGGTGTAGGCGTTGCCGACGGCGAGGCCGTCGACGACGTCCTCCTCCGAGACCCCGAGCACGGCGGCGAGCTCGGGCACGGTCGGCGAGCGGTCCAGCTTCTGGGCGAGCTCGTCGCTGGCCTTGGTCAGCGCCAGGCGCAGTTCCTGGAGCCGGCGCGGGACGCGCACGGACCAGGAGGTGTCCCGGAAGAACCGCTTGATCTCGCCCACGACCGTCGGCATCGCGAACGTCGGGAATTCGACGCCGCGTTCACAGTCGAAGCGGTCGATCGCCTTGATCAGGCCGATGGTGCCGACCTGGACGATGTCCTCCATCGGCTCGTTGCGGCTGCGGAAGCGGGCGGCCGCGTAGCGCACGAGGGGCAGGTTCAGCTCGATCAGGGTGTCGCGTACGTACGCCCGTTCGGGGCTGTCCGCGTCCAGGGCGGCGAGCCGCTGGAAGAGGGAGCGGGAGAGGGTGCGGGTGTCGATGGCTTCCGAGCGGTCGGACGCTGCAGGTGCTGTGGGCGCCGGCGCGCTCTTGACGAGCGTGAGCACCTTGGAGCTGCCCTGGTCTACGGACATGCCACCCCCTTGAGGTCGCGGACGGTCGCGTACTGCGCGCCCGTCAGAGGAACACAGCCTCCACCTGAATACCGGAGGCGGGGCTGCGGCAAACGCGGTTCACGCAGAATGTCACATGTCGGCAACGCGCTGTAGCGCCATGTCGACATATATCTCCAGCGACAGAAGGCGACTCCGGGCGATCAGCCCGATCTGTCGGGAAACAGGCGAATGATCTCCACTCGATCCGGTTACGCCTCGATCCTGTTTGCGGATCTCAGTCGGGCGAAGCTCCGGGCGAGGAGTCGGGAGACGTGCATCTGGGAGACGCCGAGCTCCACGCTGATCTGTGACTGCGTCAGATTGTTGTAGTACCGCAGGAGCAGGATCCTTTGCTCACGCTCGGGCAGCTGTACGAGGAGGTGGCGGACGAGGTCGCGGTGCTCGACCCCGGCCAGCTCCGGGTCCTCGTAGCCGAGGCGGTCCAGCAGCCCGGGCATGCCGTCGCCCTCCTGCGCGGCCTCCAGGGAGGTGGCGTGGTAGCTGCGCCCGGCCTCGATGCAGGACAGCACCTCGTCCTCGGTGATGCGCAGCCGCTCGGCGATCTCGGCGGTGGTGGGGGTGCGGCCGTGGAGGGTCGTGAGGTCCTCGGTGGCGGCGTTGACCTGGACCCAGAGCTCGTGGAGGCGTCGCGGTACGTGGACCGTGCGGACGTTGTCGCGGAAGTACCGCTTGATCTCGCCCACGACGGTCGGCATCGCGAAGGTCGGGAACTGCACGCCGCGGTCCGGGTCGAACCGGTCGATGGCGTTGATCAGGCCGATGGTGCCGACCTGGACCACGTCCTCCATCGGCTCGTTGCGGCTGCGGAAGCGGGCGGCCGCGTACCGCACGAGCGGGAGGTTGGCCTCGATGAGGGCCCCGCGCACCCGGCTGTGCTCGCTGGTGCCCGGCTCCAGGCCCTTCAGCTGGCCGAAGAGGACCTGGGTGAGCGCCCGGGTGTCCGCACCCCTGCTCGGGGGTCTCGGGGCGACCGGGGGCTCCTCCGGCGGCTCCTGGCGGGGCTCCTGCAGGGACTCCTGGCGCTGTTCCCGCGGGGGCTCCGGCTGGGGCGGCACCTGGGGGTCCTGCTGGGGTGGCACTTGAGGCGCAGTACTGGCCGGCACGGTCACGCCACCCCTTCAGTCAACTCATCCATCAAAAGCGGTCATAGCATCACAAGAGATGTGCACTGTGTGCAAGCACCGTATAGCGCCGTGTTGACGGCAAGTTGGGCATATCAGGGCAATACGCCCAGCTGCAGGTATACAAAAAGCCCCCCACCCGTCGGAGTGGGGGGCCGGAAGTCCGGTGACCGCTTCAGCGTACGGGTCAGCGCACCAGTTCGGTCATGAACTCGCCGATGCCGGAAGCGGCGTCCGATATCCCCTGGAAGCCTATTTCCACGATCTCGGCCGCTCTCTTGGGCTGGGTGATGATCACGAAGAGGGCGAACACGGTGAGGGCACCCGTGATGAGCTTCTTGGTGTCCACGTGCGGGCGGCCTCCCCAACCGGTCCGAGCAAGTCGGGTGAGTCTAACCGGTCAGGATCGGACACTCATCTGGTCTTTAAGGACCAACGACCCGGTACTCCGGGTCCTTTGCCGTGGAGCGGGTGGTTGCGGTGCGCGCAGGATGGGTGTGGGCCCACCGGTTCTGGCAGGAAACCGGTGGGTGAGGGGCAGGGCCTCACTGCGGGGTCCGGGCCGCGAGCTTCCCCCTGATCGCGACCCGGACCGGCAGGTCCGTCCTCGTAGGGGGAAGTGGCTTGTCCCCCCGATGCCACTTCCCCCGTTCCACGTGTCGAAGGTCCCGGCTCCGGCCGGGGCCTTCTTCGCGTCCCCGGGGCTACTCCAGGCCGCCGGCCAGGTCCGTGAGGGGCTGTACGGGCGCGATGACGGGGGCCAGGTGGTCGGGCAGCTCCATGAGCGCGTTGAGCTGGTTCGCGCCGGCGCTGAGCTGGGACCCGATCTCCTGGACGGACGTGGGCTGGGCCCCGGCCGGCATCCCCGGGGCGGCCGCCGGCAGGTCCGGGAGGGTGAGGGGGGAGATCGGGGCGGCCGAGGCGGCGGGTGCGGCGAGGCCCGCGGCGGCCCCCGCGAGGGCGATGGCGGCGAGCATGCGCTGGGTCTTGGTCATGCCGTGACAACGGCCGAGAACGCGGGCGGTCACGCGGGTGTCCTCCGGAGAGCCGACCGGGAACGCGCCGCCCGGAGCACACCGCCCGGAATACGCCGAGAGCCCCGACCCTTGCGGGCGGGGCTCTCGATCGAAGCGGTAGTGGAGGGATTTGAACCCCCGATGGGTTGCCCCATACTCGCTTTCGAGGCGAGCTCCTTCGGCCACTCGGACACACTACCGAGATGGATCCTAGCCTAAGGAACCCCATCCGCCGAAATCGGTGGGTCCGGGGGCGTCGGTGCGGCAGTACGCAGGCCTTTTCCCGCGCCGGAACCGCGCCGGAACCGCGCCGGAACCGCGCCGGAACCGCGCCGGAACCGCGCCGGAACCGCGCCGGAACCGCGCCGGAACCGCGCCGGGACCGTGCCGGTACCGCCCCGGGCCGCTCCGCCGGTTTCAGAGTTCGCGGAAGAACTCCGTCAGCTGCCGCGCGCACTCGTCGGCCAGGACCCCGCGGACCACCTCGGGCCGGTGGTTGAGCCTGCGGTCCCGTACGAGGTCCCACAGCGACCCGGCGGCGCCCGCCTTCTCGTCGTCCGCGCCGTAGACGACCCGGGCGACGCGCGACTGCACGAGCGCGCCCGCGCACATGACGCACGGCTCCAGGGTCACCACGAGGGTGCACCCCGGAAGGCGCCATTCCCCGAGCTCGGCGGCCGCCCGGCGCAGTGCGACGACCTCGGCGTGCGCGGTGGGGTCGCCGGTCGCCTCGCGTTCGTTGTAGCCGGTGGCGAGGATCCGCCCGTCCGGGCCCAGCACGACGGCGCCGACCGGCACGTCGCCGGCCGGCACCGCCCGGGCGGCCTCCTGGAGCGCCAGGCGCATGGAGTCCCGCCACGGGTCCCGTACGGGATCGTCGGTGTTCGCAGGGAGCACTAGCGGACGGCCTCCAGGACCTCGGTGGCGCCGAGGGAGTCGGCGATCTCCGAGAGGGCGTCCCCGTCCAGGGTCATCAGTTGTTTGTTGGTCACTCCGAGATCGTCCAGCAGCCGGGGGTCACCGAGCGGACCGGCCGGTACCGGTTCCGCACCGGTCCCGCCCGCCTCGTCCTCGTCGGCGTCCTCGTCCGTGAACGCGGTGACGGCATCCTCCTCGCCGTCCTCGGTGCCGTCGAGGTCCAGGTCGTCGAGTTCGTCGTCCTCCTCGTCGCTGCCCAGCAGCTCTTTGGTCAGCATCGAGCCGTAGGAGCTGCGGGCGGCCGCGGAGGCGTTCGACACGAAGTACCGCGGGTCCTCCTCGCCGTCCACGCGGACGACGCCGAACCAGGCGTCCTCCTGCTCGATGAGGGCGACCACCGTGTCGTCGTCGACAGCGGCGGACCTGGCGAGATCGATCAGATCACTGAGGGACTCGACGTCGTCGAGTTCCATGTCGCTCGCTTCCCACCCGTCTTCGGTGCGCGCGAGCAGTGCGGCGAAATACACCGTGACTCTCCCACTGGTCTTAGGCGTGCCGGTTGGAGGTCCCCCCGGCCGGAGGTTGGGGCAAAGCGGCAGTGCTGCTCGCCGCCCGTACCCCGCCCAATCGGCATCGTGGCAGAAACAACGGCGTTGCGAGAGGTCTTCCGCGCTTGCGTCGTGCCGCGCCGTGCACCGGCGGGGCCGTGCGGGGTTGCGGCGCGGGGGCGGCGGGGCCGTGAGGAGAGATCTGGGGCGGGTGGTGCGGCCCGGACGTGTCGCGGTGTGCCGGGGCGTGTGCCGGGGCCCTGATCACCAGCGGAACCTGATCACCAGCGGAAGGTGCGCATGCGCATCTGCTGGCGCATACGGGCGGCCCGGGCGCGGCGGGGCTGGACGCGATCGCGCAGTTCGCGCGCTTCCATCAGGTCGCGCAGGAACTGCGCGCGGCGTGCTCGGCGCTGCGCCGCGGTCTCCGGCACGTCGTCCTTCGGCTGCCTGTCGGGCATCGGCCACCACCTGGCTGGTCGGTCGTCCCCCCTTGCACCCACCTTCCCCCGGACGGCGCGTTTGATGCCACCCCTTCGCAGGTCAGACGTCGTCCTTCAGGGTCGGGACCACGGCCACCGGTCCGTGCGCGTGGTGGAGCACCGCGTGGGCGACCGAGCCGATCGCCAGCGACATGGCGGTGCGCCGGGGGTGGTGGCGGCCGACCACGACCAGTGCCGCCGCCCGGGAGGCGATGACCAGCCGGCCCGCCGGGTCCCCGGGTACCGCGGCCTGCTCGACCGGGACGTCCGGAAACCGCTCCCGCAGCGGTGCCAGCCGCTCCGTCTGGGACCGCAGCATCTCCCGCTCGGCCGGTACCCCGTCCCCCTCGTCGGCCAGCCCCTCCGGCGGGATCACCGCGAAGGGGCTGTCGATCACCAGGGTCGGCGAGGGCGGGATGGCGTACGCGGAGACCACCTGGACGGTGGTCCCCCGCACGGCGGCCTCGGTGAACGCGAAGGTCAGTACGTCGTCGGGCGTCTCGGCGGCGTGCAGCCCGAGCACCACCCGCCCGGCCGACTGCCCGGCGCCGGCGTCGGTGTCGGCCGCGGCGTCCGCTTCGGCTGCGGCGCCGCGCTCCGCGTGCGGGACCACGACGACCGGGCAGGCGGCCGAGCTGGCCACGGCCCGGCTGCTGGAGCCGAGCAGCAGGCTGGCGAAGCCGCCGCGGCCGCGGGAGCCCATCACCAGCATCCGGGCCTCCGAGCCGATCACCCGCAGGGCCTCGGGCACGGAGCCCTCCAGGGCCTCGTACGCGACCCCCTCGGGCAGCTCGGAGCCGCCGGCGCCGAGGACGGACGCGACCCAGGGGCGCACGGGGTCCGGGATCTCCCCCGGTTCGGAGGCGTCGTGCAGGGAGGCCCGGCGCCCGGCGTACAACTGGGCGTGGTCGGGCAGCACATGGGCGACCAGCAGCCCGCAGTCGTGGCGGACGGCTTCCTTCCGGGCCCACTCCAGAGCCCGCAGGCTGTGTTCCGAACCGTCGACGGCCGCGATCACCGGTGTGTTGCTCATCCGTCCAGCCTGCTGGGCGTCCGCGCGGGTCGCATCCGCAGGGATGCGGCGGGCGCGGACGCGGCTTCGGACGCGAAGGAGCCGCGTCAGCGCGTAGCCTTTTGGGTGCAGGTCGCGTCGTGCGACCGTTTTTGCAGGTCGCAGGCTGAGTTTTGGAGGATGTTGTGCGTTTGCAGGTCGTCGATCACCCCTTGGTGGCGCACAAACTCACCACCCTGCGCGACAAGCGCACCGACTCGGCCACCTTCCGGCGGCTCGCCGACGAGCTGGTGACGCTGCTCGCCTACGAGGCCACCCGGGACGTGCGCACGGAGCAGGCCGACATCGAGACGCCGGTCGCCCCGACCACGGGCGTGAAGCTCTCGTCCCCCCGCCCGCTGATCGTCCCGATCCTGCGGGCCGGCCTCGGCATGCTGGACGGCATGGTGCGGCTGCTGCCGACCGCCGAGGTGGGCTTCATGGGCATGGTCCGCAACGAGGAGACCCTGGAGGCCTCCACGTACGCGACGCGCATGCCGGAGGACCTCTCGGGCCGCCAGGTCTACGTCGTCGACCCGATGCTCGCCACCGGCGGCACGCTGGTCGCGGCGATCCAGGAGCTGATCAAGCGCGGCGCCGACGACGTCACGGCCGTGGTGCTGCTGGCCGCGCCCGAGGGCGTCGAGATCATGGAGCGCGAGCTGGCGGGCACGCCGGTGACCGTGGTGACGGCCGCGGTGGACGAGCGGCTCAACGAGCACGGCTACATCGTGCCGGGCCTGGGTGACGCCGGCGACCGGATGTACGGCTCGGCGGAGTAGCGGCGGGTGCCGGACGCATCCCGCGCGGTCGGCGCGGTGTGCGTCCGGCGTGTCAGCACTTCTTGGGCGCGGGCGCGGGGTTGGCCAGGAGGGCCAGCGCCTTGTCCGCGTCCTCCTTCGTGCTCAGCTCCTTGAAGGCGTCGCCCAGGATCAGGTCGACGTCCGCGGTCTCGCGGGTGTCGGTCTGCTGGGTGGTTCCGGCGAGCTGCGTGCCGAGTACGGCGAAGACCGCCTTGTCGGTGGTGGGGGCGCCCAGCAGTATTCCCGTGCCGGGGACCTTCTTGTCGAAGTCGGCCGGGGCGTTGCCCACCTTGCCGATGACGAAGCCGCGTTTGGCCAGTTCGTCACCGACGGCCTTGGCCAGGCCCGCACGCGGGGTCGCGTTGTAGACGTTGACCGCGATGTCCCCGGGCGGGGGGAGCACGACCGCCGGTTTGGCGGCGGCCGAGGCGGTGGAGGCGGCGTCGGGGCCGCCCTTGGCGGCGGTACCGGGAGGCGTCGTCGGGCAGTCCTTGGCACCCGCAGCCGTGTTCCGCTTGGGGCTGTCGCCCCGGAACACGTCGATGAGCTGCAGGGCCCCGTAGCCGACCAGGGCCAGCGCAAGGATCGAGCCGAGCACGGCGAGGACGATCCGGGTACGGCTCCGCTTACGACTCATACGGGGGTAGGCGGCTCCCGTGACGCGGTACTTTCCGCCCATGCCGGGGGGAGTGAGCATGCTCATGGGCGCAGCGTAGTGCGGCCCGGTGTCGATGCCTACTAAATGATCTGCTGATAGGTCAATGGTGACCCGAAAGGCGCAATCCAGGCGATTTGGTCAGTCCATTTCGAGGACGCGCGCGTGCAGCACCTGGCGCTGCTGGAGGGCGGCGCGCACGGCACGGTGCAGCCCGTCCTCCAGGTAGAGGTCGCCCCGCCACTTCACGACGTGCGCGAAGAGGTCGCCGTAGAAGGTGGAGTCCTCGGCGAGCAGCGTTTCGAGGTCCAGCTGGCCCTTGGTCGTCACGAGCTGGTCGAGCCGGACCGGACGCGGCGCGACGTCCGCCCACTGCCGGGTGGTTTCCCTGCCGTGGTCGGGGTACGGCCGTCCGCTTCCGATGCGCTTGAAGATCACACGGAAAGCCTACCGGGCCGGTGCGTGCGGGCGCAGCCTCGTACGGGCGGTGCAAAAGTGGCGAACAGCGCTATTTGGGGAGTGAAGCATGAGCGAGAGCACCGACCCCGCCCTTCCGGAGGACCGGACGGCCCCGGCCGGCCCGGCCGCGGAGATCGCCGCCGGGTACGCCTTCACCGGGCCCGCGCTCGACCTCGGCGCCCTGCTGTGGGACGGCGCGTGCCTGCCCGACCGTCAGATCCGCATCCCGCTGGCGATGCTCAACCGGCACGGTCTGGTCGCCGGCGCCACCGGCACCGGCAAGACCAAGACGCTCCAGCTCATCGCCGAACAGCTGTCGGCGAACGGGGTCCCCGTCTTCCTCGCGGACATCAAGGGCGACGTCTCGGGGATCACCGCACCCGGCACGCCCGGCGAGCGGATCGACGAGCGGGCCCGGGACGTCGCCCAGATCTGGGAGCCCACCGGATACCCGGGCGAGTTCTACTCGCTGGGCGGGATCGGTCCCGGGATCCCGCTGCGGTCCACGGTCACCAGCTTCGGCCCGGTGCTGATGTCGAAGGTGCTCCAGCTCAACCAGACGCAGGAGCAGTCCCTCGGCCTGATCTTCCACTACGCCGACACCAAGGGCCTGGAGCTGATCGACCTCAAGGACCTGCGCGCGGTCGTCGCCTTCCTCGTCTCCGACCAGGGCAAACCCGAACTCAAGGGGATCGGCGGACTGTCCACGGTGACGGCCGGGGTGATCCTGCGGGCGCTCACCGCCTTCGAGCAGCAGGGCGCCTCGGAGTTCTTCGGCGAGCCCGAGTTCGACACGAGCGAGTTCCTGCGGACGGCCGCCGACGGGCGCGGACTGGTCTCCGTACTGGAACTCCCGGCGGTCCAGGACAAGCCGCAGCTCTTCTCCACCTTCCTGATGTGGCTGCTCGCCGACCTCTACAACGACCTGCCGGAGGTCGGCGACCTGGACAAGCCCAAGCTCGTCTTCTTCTTCGACGAGGCGCACCTGCTCTTCAGCGGGGCCTCGAAGGCCTTCCTCGCGTCGATCACCCAGACGGTCCGGCTCATCCGTTCCAAGGGCGTCGGCGTCTTCTTCGTCACCCAGACCCCCAAGGACGTGCCGGCGGACGTCCTCGCCCAGCTCGGCAACCGGGTGCAGCACGCGCTGCGCGCCTTCACCCCCGACGACGCCAAGGCGCTGAAGGCGACCGTGAAGACCTTCCCCCGCTCCGCCTACGACCTGGAGGAGCTGCTCACCGGGCTGGGCACCGGCGAGGCGGTGATCACCGTGCTCAGCGAGAACGGTGCCCCGACCCCGGTCGCGGCGACCCGGCTGCGCGCCCCGCAGTCGCTGATGGGACCCGTCGCGGCGGCCGACCTGGAGCGGGCCGTGAAGTCCTCGCTGCTCTGGTCGCGCTACGCGGAGCCGGTCGACCGCGAGTCGGCGTACGAGAAGATCAGCGCCGAGCAGGCCGCCGCGGAGGCGCAGGCGGAGGCCGCGGCGGCCGCCGCCGAGGCCGAGAAGGAGGCGAAGGCGGCGGAGAAGGAGGCCGCACGGGCCGCGCGCAGCGCCCCGAAGCCGGATCCCTCGCTGGCCGAGCAGGTGGTGGGGAGCGGGCTGTTCCGATCGCTGGCCCGGTCGATCGGGACCCAGTTGGGCCGGGAGATCTCGCGCTCGATCTTCGGGACGGCGCGCAGGCGCCGGTGACGCGGTGACAGACTCGGTGCATGCGGACCGAACTCACCGACACCACGTCCAGCAAGGTCAACCGGGCCCTGCTCGAAGCCCGCCGTGCGATAGGCAGCCCGACCATGGGGCTGGTGCTGACCCTTGTCCTCGCCACCGACGAGGAGAACGCCTACGACGCCGTACGCGCGGCCTCCGAGGCCTCGCGTGAACACCCCTGCCGCATCATCGCGGTGATCAGGCGGACCTCGCGCGGTCCGCACAAGCTCCGCGCGGACCGCGTGGACGCCGAACTGCGGGTCGGCACCGACGCCGGGACCGGCGAGATCGTGCTGCTGCGCCTGCACGGTGCGCTGACCGAACACGCCGGTCCGGTCGTCCTGCCGCTGCTCCTGCCCGACGCGCCCGTGGTGGCCTGGTGGCCGGCCGACGCGCCCACCGACCTGGCGCGGGATCCGCTGGGCGCCCTCGCCCAGCGCCGGATCACGGACGCGGCCGCCGCCTTCGACCCGGTCGGTGTGCTCGACGAGCGCGCCGTCGGCTACCAGCCCGGCGATACCGACCTGGCCTGGACCCGCCTGACGCCGTGGCGCTCGCTGCTGGCGGCGGCCCTGGACCAGAAGCCGCTGCCGGTGACCGGCGCGGCGGTGGAGAGCGAACCCGACAACGCGAGCGCGGAGCTGCTGGCGCGCTGGCTGGAGGACCGGCTGGGGGTGCCGGTGGACCGGGTGGCGAGCGAGGGCCCGGTGATCACCGGGGTCAGCCTGCGGACCGCGGGCGGGGAGATCCGGGTGGACCGGCCCGCGGGTGTGCTGGCCACCTTGAGCCTGCCGGGGAGCCCGGACCGCAAGGTGGCCCTGAAGATCCGCAGCGGCGCCGAACTGATCGCGGAGGAACTGCGCCGCCTCGACGCGGACGTGGTCTACGGCTCAGCGCTGCGGCGGCGGCCGCTCCAGACGGCGCTCTCCGCGTAGTGGTTGTCGTAGGTCGCCGAGCTGTCCTTGATGTCCTGCACGGTGGCCTCGCCCGCGTTGACCCGGCCCAGGAGCCGGTAGTAGTCGAAGCGGCCCATGCCGGGGGTGAAGCCGACGAAGACGGCGGCGGTGTGGCCGGCGGCGGGGGCGAAGGCGTGCTTGACGCCCGGCGGGACCGCGATGAAGTCGCCGGCGTCCAGGGTGTGGATCTCGTCGTCGACCAGGACGTCGAGCCGGCCCGCGGTGACGTGGAAGAACTCGGTGGCCTTGGTGTGGAAGTGCACCGGGGCGCCCGCCGCGCCCTCGTCGAAGGTGGCGGTGTTGCAGGTGAGCTCGGCGGTGTCGGTGAGCAGGGTGATGAGGCTGCCGGGGCCGTCGTAGATGGCTTCGGCAGTGGCGGCGCGGGTCGCGATCTCTGTCATGTCCACCAATCTACGATCTTGAGCGACCGGAATCAGGGGTCAATCGCCGACCCGTTCGGCCGGTCAATTCCGGGGACTCGGGCGGGCCGGGGGCGGGACCGGCGGCGAGCCGGGGAGAGCCGGGGAGGGCCGGGGAGGGCCGGGGGCACGCCCCCGGCGGCGACGGCGGTCAGGAGCCGCCCGCGGCCTTGGCGGCCTTCGCGGCGGCCTTCATCTCCTGTTTGTGCGCCCGCACCTTGGCCAGGGACTCCGGGCCCGTGATGTCGGCCGCCGAACGGTAGACGTTCGCCTGGCCGTACCCGCCGGCGGCCTCCCGCCAGCCCGTCGGGCGCACGCCGAACCGCTTGCCCAGCAGGGCGAGGAAGATCTGGGCCTTCTGCTCCCCGAAGCCCGGCAGCGCCTTGAGGCGCTTCAGCAGCTCCTGGCCCGTCGCGGCGTCGGCCCAGACCGCCTCCGCGTCCCCGTCGTAGTGCTCGACCAGGTAGGCGCACAGCTGCTGGATCCGCGTCGCCATCGACCCCGGGTACCGGTGGACGGCGGGCTTCTCCGAGAGCAGGGCCGCGAAGGCCTCCGGGTCGTACGCGGCGACGGTGTGGGCGTCGAGATCGTCGGAGCCCAGCCGCTGGGCGATCGTCCAGGGCCCCGAGAACGCCCACTCCATCGGCACCTGCTGGTCCAGCAGCATTCCGACGAGTGCGGCGAGCGGGCTCCGGCCGAGCAGCGCGTCGGCCTCCGGCTGCTGTGCCAGCCGGATGGTGATGTCCTTGTCCATGGTTCCAGCGTCCCGCCTGGGCGCGCTCCCCGCGCGGTCGCCGCACCGCGCGCCTAGCGTGAGTACGGCCGTCTACGACGACGACACAGGTACGAGACGAGGAGTCGATCGATCATGACTGAGTTCTCCGAAGGCGCTCCGTGCTGGGTGGACGCGATGTTCGCCGACGTGGAGGGGGCCAAGACCTTCTACGCGGACGTGCTGGGCTGGACCTTCGGCGAGGCCAGCGGTGAGTACGGCAACTACACGCAGGCCTACTCCGACGGCAAGGCCGTCGCGGCGGTGGTCCCGCCGATGCCGGGGGCCGACGCGCCCTCGCAGTGGTGTCTGTACTTCGCCTCGCCCGACGCGGCGGCCACGGCCGGGAAGGTGACGGCGGGCGGCGGCGAGGTGCTGATGGGCCCGATGCAGGTGGGCGCCTTCGGCACGATGCTGATCGCGAAGGAGCCGAGCGGCGCGGTCTTCGGTGTCTGGCAGCCGGGCGAGCACAAGGGCTTCGAGAAGATGGGCGAGCCGGGCTCGTACGCGTGGGCGGAGGTCTTCACCCGGGACCCGGCCAAGGTGGACGGGTTCCTGCCGGAGGTCTTCCCGTACGGCGCGCAGCAGATGGACCCGGGCGAGGACCCCGAGATGGCCGGCATGGACTTCAAGGTCTTCAGCGTGGGCGGCGCCGGGAACCCGGTGCTGGGCCGGATGAAGATGGACGCCGACTTCCCGCCGGACCTGCCGCCGTACATCCAGGTCTACTTCGGGGTCCCGGACTGCGACGAGGCGGTGGCCAAGACCCAGAAGCACGGCGGGAAGCTGCACTTCGGTCCGATGGACAGCCCGTTCGGCCGGTTCGCCGCGGTGACCGACCCGCAGGGAGCCGCGTTCGCAGTGATCGACATGTCGACAACAGTGGGTGAGATGCCGAGCTTCGGCTGAGCGGTGGCCCCGCCGTGCCGGCGGCCCGGCGACACGGCGCACCGCGTCGCCGGTCGCGGAAGTTCTTCGCGCGGTCTGTCACACCGGTGCGGCGGGGCGGGTCAGAGGAGTGAAGCAGGCGGGAGACAGACCGGAGCGAGTCCGCACCGGCGCCCGCCCGAGGGGAGCTCGGATGTCCACCACCGCTGTTGTCTTCGCCCTGGTCGGCGCGTTCATGGTCGGGTTCTCGGCGGCCTCGATGTTCCTCGGGGCGAAGTGGGTCGTGGAGCCGCTGGCCGAGTACGGGGTTCCGCGTTCGTGGTGGACCTGGCTCGCCACCGCGAAGGCGGTCGGCGCGGCGGGCCTGGCCGTGGGCGTCTTCGTCCCGGTGATCGGCATCGCGGCGGCGGTCGGGGTCGCCCTGTACTTCACCGGGGCCGTGGTCACGGTGCTCCGGGCGAAGTCCTACGCCCACGTGCCCTTCCCGGTGATCTACGCGGCCCCGGCGGTCGTGGCCCTGGCCCTCGGTTTCAACGGCTGAGGCGTTCCGGGTGCCGCTACGGGGTCACGAACGGCAGGTCGGCGGCGCGGACCCGGCCCAGCGGACCGGCCGCGCGCAGGACCACGTCCAGGACGGCCCCGGGCCGGGCGGCGTAACTGTTCGAGAACCACGGCATGTTGGCCTCGACCACGGCGTACCGGCCCGTCGCGCCGACGAGGCCGACGTCGACGGTGACGGCGCTCGGCAGGTCCGGGCCGGTCGCGGCGAGCAGGGCGGCCGCGAAGCCCCGTACGTCCGCCCCGCGCGGGTCCCCGTCGAGCGGGGCGGGGTCCAGGCGCCCGTGGACGGCGTACCGGCTCCCGGCGGCGATCTCCCCGTCGAGCACGAACAGCCGGTACTCGGCGGCGAAGTCCACCACCTCGGAGACCAGCACGGGCGTGGCGGCGGGCAGCGACCGGGGCAGCGGCGCGCCGGGCCCGTACACCGCGGGCGGGAAGGACTTCTCGCGCGGCGGCTTCACGAACGCCGGCCGCCCGGACCCGGTCAGCTCCTGCGCGGCACGGCCCAGGGTGGTCAGCTCGATCCGGCGGCCCGTGAACCGCCGCGGCAGCCGCGTGAGCCAGTGGTCGGGCGGTTCCAGCAGCCCCAGGCCGAGCGCCCCGGCCACCCGGGCGGCGGCGTGCGGACCACCGCACCAGTGCACGGCCCGGCCGGCCAGCTCGCCGAAGCCGGGGCCGAGGGCCCGGACGGTCATCCCCCGGCGGGCGGCGGCCTCGGCGAGCAGCCCGGCCGTGGCGGTGGGCCGGGCCGGGATCAGGAACACCTCGTCCGTCATCCGGCCATTGTGCCGGGGCCGTTCGCTCCGTCGCGCGGGGCGACGGGGCACCCGACCGGACGCGGCCCGGCGCGGCCCTACTTCCTCGCCTTCGCCCGGGCCGAGGTCAGCTTCGCGTACTTCGCGAAGAGGGTCCGCTGGCGATCGGCTTCCGTCGCGTGGCCGGGGTCGATCCCGAAGGCCCGGTCCACCTCCTCGTCGAGTGCGCGGTGCGCTTCGGCCAGCGCGTCCGAGAGCGCCGACGGCTCGTACTGGGCGGCCAGCGACAGATCCGTGTGCGTCTCGCGCTCGCGAACGATCCGGGCGCCCGCCCGGATGATGGCGTCCTGCGTGGCGTCGCTGACGTGGGGCAGCGGGAAGGTGTTCCACGTCAGCAGCTTGTTGAAGCGCAGGTCCGACTTGATGCGCCCGCCGACGGTGCGCTGCCACGTCATGAACATCGACGACGAGATGACGGCGAAGACAAAACCGTTCTCGTCCGGGGCGAGGAAGTTGGCGTCGCTGGTGATGACTTCCGGTTCGTACCGCGCGGCGAGGAAGTACGGCCGGGTCTCCGAGACGTGCCGCGGAATGCAGAGGTAGGCCGTGGACGGCTGGGAGATCTGCCGGAAGAGGTGCGGTGTCGATGCGGCGGCCCGCGTCGAGGCGGCCTTGCTCTCCGACCTGAACTGCCGGACCCCGGCCAGCCGTGCGCTGAGGACCGGTGAGCCGGCGGCCTCGTCGGGGGCCATCCCCGGAAGCCACAGGCAGTACCGGTCGACGCCGTGCAGCAACTCGCGTGCGCCGATGTAACGCTTGACGAAGCGCCGCGCGACAGGGTCGGCGCGTACCGCTTCGACGTCCTCGGGCGAGACGATCAGCCAGCCGCCGTCCGTCGGCTTGTTGCCGTAGGCCACCTCTCCCATCTGCGGGTTGATCGGCTTGGTGCTCTGGGTGACCACCACGCTCGGCCCGTCGAACAGGTAGGGCGAGATGTTGCCGACGTCGGGCTGCTCCACCGGCTGCGAGGCGAGCGTCGCGTAGTCGAACAGCCGGGGCTTTCCCCTGCCCTTGGTGAATCCGATGATCACGCAGTGGACGGCCGCCTGGCCCGTCGCCTCGGAGGTCCAGCGGAACGAGCGGTGGGCGAACTTGATCCGCCACCCCTCTTCCAGGATCGGCTCGAAGAGCGGGGCCACGGCCTCGCCCTGGGTGATGGAGTTCGTCGTGACGAAGGCCCACTGGCCCTCGATCCCCCGGAAGTAGTCGAGGCACTTCGCGTGCCAGCCGGTGACGTAGTCCAGGGTGCCGTGGTACCTGCCGCCCCACACGTCCTGGAGCTCCTGGGTCTGTGCGGCGGAGCGCAGCGAGATGCCGAGGAACGGCGGGTTCCCGGCGACCACGACCGTCTCGCTCGGCGGCAGCACGGACGCCCAGTCGACCTGGAGGGCGCTCACCCCCGAGACGATCGTGGCCTGGTGCTGGATGGGGAGCCTGTCGGGTGCCCAGCCGAGGCGCTCGATGAGTTTGAGGTCGGCCTGGCGGTCGGTGAGGAACATGGCCGTCTCGGCGATCTTCGCCGGCCATTCGTCGATCTCGATGCCGAAGAAGTTCTCCAGGCTGACCTTGAGGCCGACGTTGGCCAGCAGCAGCGGCTCCTCGCCGGTGATCTCCTGCAGCCGCTCCATGATCTGCAGTTCGAGCTCCCGCAGCTCGCGGTAGGCGATGATGATGAAGTTGCCGCAGCCGCAGGCGGGGTCGAGGAACCTGATGTCCGCCAGCCGGTTGCGCAGGCGGGTGAGCGCCAGTTTTTCGTTGGTCCTGGTCCTGGCGAACTCGAAATCGGCACGCAGCTCGTCGAGGAAGAGCGGGTTGAGCGTCTTGAGGATGTTCTCCTCGGAGGTGTAGTGCTCCCCGAGATCACGGCGCGTCTTCGCGTCCCGGACCGACTGGAACATCGACCCGAAGATCGCGGGACTGACCGTGGCCCAGTCGCGCTGGCAGGCCTCCAGAACGGTCTCCCGGAACGCGGCGTCCAGCGGAGGCAGGCTTATCGCCTCGCTGAAGATCCCACCGTTGACGTACTTGAAGCCCCGGAGGTGGTCCGGAGTGGAGCTCCTGGCCCGGTCCGGGGTGTCGAGCCAGGTGAACAGCTCGTTCAGGCGGTCGGCCAGGTCGGAGGCGTCGGGCCGGGTGTGGGCGGCGACGAAGCGCTGGAAGAGACCGGCCTGCCACATGTCGGTGTCGTCGCCGAACATGAGGAAGAGGATCCGCGCCAGGCTGACGGAGATGTCGTGTTCCGGCGTCCCGCACGCCTCCAGCGACGTGTACATGCGGGCCATGAGCTTGGAGGCCTGCCGGGTCTCGTTCTGCGCTTCGACGTCGAAGGCCCGGCGGACCTGGGCGATCAGTCCGGTGGCGTCGGGCGGCCGGTTCCAGTCGATACGGATCGAAGCGAGCCGGTGGGCGAAGCTCGGGTTCTCCTGCCCCGTGGTGTGCCGGTGCCGCGACAGGCGGGTGGTCGTGCCCCCGCCCGTCGACCTGCGCACCGGCCAGCGCCAGACCTGCTCGTCGCCGTCGTGGAAGATGACGAGCCGGTCGACGGACTCCCTGGCGATCAGCTGGTCGAGCCGGGATTCCAGGTCCGACCCCGGCCGCCGGTCGCACACCCAGACACAGACGCCCTTGTAGCTGGACACGTTCCGGGCCGTGATCGTCCCGCCCTCGTCGTCGGGCATGACGACGGGCTGCCGGTGTGTGGGGGCGGACCAGTGGAGGTCCTTGAGGAAGAGGTCGCGGTAGTCGTGCGACTCGACGCGCTCGATCAGGCGGTCGTTCATGCGGGGGTCACTCCGATCGAGCAGACGATCTTGATGGGGTCGGATTCGCTGGTCCTGATGACCAGCCGGTCGTCCTCGTGGAGCTGGTTGAGGACGTCGATGAGGTCGTCGTCGCTGTACCGGTTGCGCAACGCGGTACGGAGCCTGCCGTTGGCGTGCTCCGTCAGGGGACGTTCGTGCAGCGCGTTGAGCGCCTCGCGCGCCTGGTCGGTGAACAGGGTGCCCGTGGTGCCGTGCAGCCGCTCCCACACCCGTTTGCGGGTGCCCTTGAGATTGCCCTCGGCCACCGCCTCCGTCGTCAGCGGGCCGTGCACCAGCTGCTCGACCCGCTCGAAGAAGTCGCCCAGCGGCTCACGTGCGGGGGTGTCGGGCTCGGCCTCGAACACCCTGAGGGCCTCCAGCGGGGTCACCAGCCGTTCCCTCATGACCCCGTCCGGGCCGGGAGCGGAGATCGCGAACGCCTCGACACCGGAGCGGGTGTTGATGAAGCAGGCGACCAGGTCGCCGGTCTCGGCGACCCGCGGAGAGCGGGTGCTCCCGATGTTGTCCTGCGAGGCCAGGACGCGGCGGACGACAGCGGGGTGCCTCTCGGTGGCGTGCGACCACACCAGGTACGCCTCGCTGACCGCGTCCGCCTCGCCCTCGTCCTCGTCGATGTCGGACAGCTTCCCGTTGTAGAGGTCTTCGAGGATCTCGACCTCGCGGTCGGACCCGAAGAACTGCTCGTCCGAGCCGAACGCCTGGGCGCTGTCGGCGAGCCGCTGCTTGATCCGCATGCGCAGGTTGATCTGCTGCTCGACCTTGTCGTGGGTGATCAGGTACACGTACACCCGGTCGGACTGCTGGCCGATCCGGTCGACGCGGCCCGCCCGCTGGATGATGCGGATGATCGCCCAGGGCAGGTCGTAGTTGACGACGATGTGCGCGTCCTGGAGGTTCTGGCCCTCGGAGAGCACGTCGGTGGCGACCAGGACGTCCAGCTCGTCGTCGGGAGCGAGCGCGGCCGCGGGGTCGTCCGCGTCGTCGGGCAGCGCGTTGGACCGGGGGGAGAACCGCTTGGCGACGGCCGCGGGGTCGGCGGTGGCGCCGCTGACGAGTCCGACCCTGCCGATGCCGGCGTCCTCCAGGGCCTTGGCCACGTAGACGGCCGTGTCCACGTATTCGCTGAACACCAGGACCTTCTCGCCCGGGTGGTCGTGGCGCAGCAGGTCCACGAGCCGGTTGACCTTGGAGTCGCGGGTGACGTCCCAGGTGCCGAACCGGTCGAGAAGGGTCTCGATCGTGTCGTTGTCCCGGCGGAGGTCGGCCCGCAGTGCCGGGGCGAACACCGTGGAGTTGATCCACTTGGTGTTCTTGGGGAGGGAGTGCCTCAGCTGCTCGTAGCGGCCGGCCATGTCGCCGTGCAGCAGCGGGCCGTCGGCCTCGGTGTCGGAGTCGGCGTCGAGGTCGGTGAACTGCAGCTGTGCGTCGGTGAACGTGCCGATGGGCAGCGGCAGCCCCGCGTCGATCGCGTACAGGAACAGGTCGTTGCGGGCCCGCTGGCGGGTGAGCGACACGATGAACGAGTGGCCTGACGAGGACAGCCGCTTGAAGAGGCCGGTACGGACGAAGCCGACGACGTTGCCCCGGCCGGAGCGGATGTCGCCCAGCACCGCCAGGTCCTGCTCGGTGTGCCGGGCCTTCGGGTTGTCGTACGAGGCCAGCCGGTAGCGGGGCAGCCGCAGCGAGGCCACCGCGTCGAGCGTCTCGTCGCTCTCCATCACCCGTGCCACGTCGTCCTCGGCGAACTCGTGGACCAGCGGGACCGGCACGCGCGTCGGGAAGTGGAATCGCTGACCGCCGGCGAACTCCAGGTACTCCCGCTCGGCCGTGGTCCCGTCGGGGGCCGTGACCGTCTCCGTCTTCGCGGAGCGCTTGACGAACGACCTGGTCCTGCGCACGAGGTGGTCGCTCATGAGCCGCTTCCAGTCCTCGGCTTCGGCCGACCTGCGGAACGCGGTGAGCGTGGTCGTCTTGCCGTCGACCTTGGCGCGCAGGCCGGGGTCCTTGCCGAGCGCGACGGTGGGCTCGATGCCCAGGTCGTCGTCATCGTCGAGGTAGAGGCCTATCTGGTTGGCCACGTCCTCGAAGGCCAGGTTGAAGGGTGTCGCGGTCAGCAGCAGCACCTTCGCGTTGTTGTCGCGGACGTACTGGTGGATCGCCTCGTAGTCGATGCGGGTGTTGTTGCGCAGGTTGTGCGACTCGTCGCAGATGACCAGGTTGAACCGCTTCAGCTCGGGGAGCCGCCTGGCGGCCGTCGAGTAGGGCACGACGCGGCCGTTGACGTCGTACTTCTCCAGGTGCTTGGTCCACATGCCCTCCAGGTTCTTCGGGCACAGGACGAGCGTGGAGTAGTCCTCGGCCCCCTGCAGCATGAGCGCGGTCGCCACGGCCGTCAGGGTCTTGCCCATGCCGACGACGTCACCGAGCATCGTGCCGCCGCGGCGCACGATCCGGCGCGCGAGGGTGCGCACCGCCGTCTCCTGGTACGGCAGCAGCAGGTTCCTCATGGACGGCGGCAGGACGTAGCCCATGCCGGCCCGGGCGTCCTGCGACAGCTCGTGGCAGACCTTGAGGTACACCTCGAACGGGGTCGGCTGGTCGCCGGCCCAGGACGCGGCGATCAGGTCCATGATCTCGACGGTGATGGTGAGCGAGAACGGGTCGTCCCACCGGTCGGTGAACCAGGTGGCGAGCTTCTGGGTCGCGTCCTTGTCGGGTACTTCGATGTTGAGTTCGAGGTTGCTGTAGAGCCCCGCGCCCGTGAAGTTGGAGGAGCCGACGTAGGCGAACCGGGGGGTGTGGTGGTCGCCGGGCTTGTGGAAGATGTACGTCTTGCCGTGCAGCGGCTTCTCGGTGAACACCTTCACCTGGACCAGACCGTCGGCCAGTTGCCCGCGCAGGGTCTCCAGGGTGGCGCGTCCCCGCTTGGTCGCGAGCCCGCGCATCAGCTGGTTGCGCAGATGCCTGACCAGCTGCTCCTTGCGCGCGTGCGCCGTCTCCATGTCGTGGTACTGCTCGTCGTCGCCGGGGGCGCACTGCACGTCGCGCTGCAGCGACTCCAGGATCGTCTCCGAGTCGCTCGGGGCGACCATGCCGACGAGGAGGCGGACCACCGGCTCCCCGGCCGCCCCGGTCCCCCCGCTCCCGCGCTTTGCCTCGACGAGGTCTTTGAACGAATCCCAGCCGCGCATGTCGAAGTACCCGGTCGCGACGTCGACGGTCGCGAAGCCGGCCAGCGACCGCTTGAGGGCGGTCCCCAACTTCTGATCGTCGAGGTTGTCAAAGATCTCAGGCACAGAGTTCGCTCCTGGCACCGGTGGCTGGGCTGGCGCCGCGCGGGAGGCGCGGAGATCCCGATGCTAAGGCCGGGCACGGCCTTTCAGGGCGCCGATCGCCCTGCTCACGACGCCGCGGTGATCAAGCACCGCCGGAGGACACGAGGTGCGAACTCGTGAGGGGTTGCCCCCGACACGCTTTCCACATGTTCGTACGGGGGGCCGGCGGGGACCGTGGGAGTCCCGACCCGCGACGGAGTCGTGTGCGGCAGTCGCCGCGACAACGAGATCGACCGCGCCTGCGCTGCGGTGCTTGCCTTGCTTGGTGAGGGCCTCCTGAACCTGCCGGGCCCGGTCGTGAGCGCGGTCGTCGACAGGGACCCAGCCGAAGAGCAGCCGTACGTCCTCGACGCCGCGTGCCCGGTCGGCGGCCGATCGGGCGCTGTAGAAGAACTCCAGCTCCGTGACGGGGCACGTGGCGATCAGGCCGGCGGCTGCTGCTGCCTGGTCCCAGCCCTACTGCTCCGCGTCGCCCCGCATGAAGCGGGCGAGGGCGCTGGTGTCGATCAGGTAGAGCGCTGCGTTCACCGACGGTCGTTCCGCTTGTCCTCGAAGAGCGTCAGATCGAACGCGCCTTCGGCGGCCGTGGCGCGCAGGCGGGTCAGGGCCAGCGCCCGCCGCCTGTTTTCCAGTACCTCGCGCAGGGCCGTGTTGACCGTCTCCTTCTTGGTGCTGGTGCCCAGGGCTTTGGCTACGTCTGCCACCAGCTCGTCGTCGAGGTCAATCACCGTCCGGCTCATGCGCACCTCACGTATATCAACTATGGATACAACTATGTCTCTCGTGGTTCATCGATGTCATGGATTCACGCCGGCATGACGCCGTGGATGCGGGAGAGGGTGAAGACGCGTTCGTCTTCTCGCAGGTGGCACCAGGCGTCGAGGTGGGGCGGGTCGAGTTCGAGGCGGCTGAGGGTGCGCACCGTGCAGGTGCCGGAGGCGGCGACGTACTCGACGGTGATGGCCTGACCTGCGTCGATGGCGTGGGCGAGCTGGCGGACGTCGGTGTACGTCAGGCGCTTCGCCCACCCTGCGACGATCTTCTCGGTGCCCGTGGTGAAGGGCGCTCCGCCCTCGAACGGTGCTGGTTCGGGAGCCGTGGCCGGGGCGGCCAGCAGCCGGGTCGCCAGCGCGTTCGAGTCGAAGGCGGCGGATCCCTGCGCCATCCGCGGGGCAGCGGTCCGGCGGCCGCCCCTCGCCCTGGAGCCACGCGGAGCCGGAACGGCAGCGGCGGCCCGCCGAGGCCGGGTCCTCTCGATGCGTACCGTTCCCTCGTCGGTCTCGGCGACGGGGGCGTATCCCTCGGCCCGAAGAGCGGCGAGGGTCGCGTCGAGCGGGCTGCGGCTGATCAGCACCGTGGGGGCCAACTGGCGCAGCCCGAGCCTGGCGAGCTTGCGGTGGGCGGCGAGTTCGGCCAGGAGCGCGGGCTCGTCGCCGTGGAGGACGCAGACGGCGGGGGCGACGCGTACCCGTCCGTGGCCTCGTGCGGTGTCGGCGATCAGGTACGACAGGGGCTGCGGGAGCGGCCCGGCGGCGACGGCGGCCAGGTCGGCCGTGATGTCCTCGGGGGTATGCCCGGCGTCCAGGGCCCGGCGGACACTGGCGGTGCTGAACCGCCACACCGACGCCGTCCCGCTGGTCTCCCGGTCGGCGACGGAGTCCAGGAGTACGGCCAGCCGCGCGGACGGGGCGCCGGTGACGACTGCGGTGAGGTCGGCGCCGATCCGGGCCGTCGCGGTGGCCGAGGGCAGGAGCCGACGGCACTCGGCGCCCAGCGCCTCCGGGTCAACGGTTCGCAGGTGGATGCCGAGGGCGGACAGAGCACCGCGTGCGAGCACGCCGAGGAGTTCGGCCTCCCGGATCACGGTGGCGAACGGCGTGGCTTCCTGGAGCGAGGAGTCGGCGAACGGACGGTGCCAGGCGCTCAGCGGCCCCAGATCCGCCGTGACCCGCACGCCGTGCCCTGCCGGGAGCCGCGCGGCCGCGTCCAGCAGCCCGTGGCGGGCCTGCAGGCAGCCGTTGCAGGGCGGTGCGCCGCCGAGCGCGGGGAGTGCCTTGTCGTCCTCGTCGCGTGCCTGGGTGGGGGTGAGCGCCAGGTTCCACCATGCCTGGAGCAGTACGGCGAACTGCTCAGGGGGTTCCTGTTCCGCCCAGGCGTCGTAAGCCCCGGTGGGGACCACGCGGTCGCCGTCCCGGGCCATCAGGCCGGCGGCGTACGCGGTTTCCAGGGTGAGGCGTACGACGGCGTCGTCGGCATGGGCGGCCTTGCCGATCCGTGCCAGTTCACGCGCACCGATCCCGCCGGACTTCAGCCGGGCCGGCGCGGTCGTCGAGCAGGCCGACAGGACCGAGGCGGCACCGGAGGCGAACGCCGAGGCGGCGGCCGACGCCTCGTGGTCGACCTCCCTGGGGGTAGCGGGTGCCAGTCCCACGGGAGGCGGAACAGGCTGGAACGGGGCGTGCCAGCCGGGCCCGCGCAGCGCGACCGCCACTTCGGCGGGCATGCGGGCCGGACCGTAGCGGTGACGGTCCTGGATCAGGAACCCCCGTTCCAGTGCCCATCGAGCGCCCGGTTCGGGATCGGGGCCCGGACTCCCGAACATGATGAACCGCGTCGGCTTCGTGGGCCCGGCACCCGCTCGGTCTTCCAGCAGCTTCCGGGTCGCCGCGGGGGCCTTGGCGACCATGGAGAGGATCCGCCCCGGGTCGCTGTGGTGTTCCACCAGCGCGGCCAGCCGCTGCGCCTTGCTGCCCGGCGGTTTGACGCCCAGTGCGGCCAGCGTGCCGCGCAGCTCGTCGGATGTCGTGCCGGAAAGCAGTTCCTCCAGCGGGGCATCCAGGCCCAGGGGGGCGTCCCATGCCTGCCGCAGCGGTCCGGCCGTGTGGAGCTTCCCCGCGCCGTCAGGCCAGACCAGGGCCTGATCGGCCAGAGCCTCCAGTGCGGCGTCCAGCTCGCGGGCGGCTTCGCCATCCGCCGCTTCCAGCAGCTCCGCCAGGGCATCGCGCGAAGCGGGCGCGCGCAGTGCCGCCAGCGCTTCGGCAACCTGGAGGTGTGGCAGCGCGAGCCGCGGCAGGGCGAGCGCCACCGACCCCGGGCGCTGAAGGCGGTCGGCCAGTTCCCCCACCGAGCGCGGCTCCGGAGCGGCCGCCGCGTCCCTCCGCGTCTCAAGCACGCGTGCCAGGCGAGAGCCGTCGAGGCCGCCCAGCCAAGTCGCCATCGTCGATCGGGACTTCATGCCGGGCACCTCGCGAGAATCGGAGCACGGCAGCCGGGAGACCCGCCGCGGGCTTTCAAGGATGTCGTAGCCATGTGATCCGCAGATGCCGTACGGGGCAGGACTCCCCGCTGGTGGGCGCCGGCATCAGCGAGGCCGCGCAAGTGGGACCCAGTTACCCGAAGCGTTCGAATTGGATGCATATGAATGCAACCGGAACTGCAGCCATGGTCCGACCGGCTGGCCGTTGCCGTCTCCCTTTCGCGTCGATTCAGGGCCTCGTTGTCTCAAGGATCTGATCTGCTTGACTCGTTCGGGCGTATCGGACTGTGTGGGGGAGCGCGTGATGCCGCTGGAATTCGGGTTGTGGCGGGTGGACGACCGGCCGGTGCGGGTCGCCACGCGGCCGATGCCTATGGAGTCGAGGCTGGAGGAGCTCATAGAGGCCGATCCGGAAATGTTGGGGAGGCCGCTCCTGCTGATCGGTCGGCAGGTGCAGACGGACCACGGCAAGTACGTCGACTTGCTCGGCATGGACTCCGAGGGGGGCCTGCATGTTCTGGAGCTCAAACGGGACCGCACTCCGCGGGAGGTAGTCGCACAGGTTCTCGACTACGGCTCGTGGGTCCAGGAGCTCGCCAACGAGCAAGTGCGCGATATCTACACGAGGTACGCCCGGAGCCGCGGGCTGGTGGAGGAGCTGGACGAGGCATTCGCGCTGCGATTCGGCGGCAGCCCGCCGGAGGTGCTGAACAGCAGCCACACCCTCACAGTGGTCGCGAGTGAGATCGACGCGGCGACCGAGCGGATCGTCACCTACCTGGCGTCCGGCTACCGGGTTCCCGTCAACGTGCTGTTCTTCCGTTACTTCGAGGACGAGGGGCGCTCCTATCTGGCGCGCACCTGGCTGATGGACGAGGCCGAGGCGGTGGCGCCGGTGGCGGGAACGAAGGGACGCGGGAAGCAGGAGCCATGGAACGGCACGGACTGGTACGTCTCCTTCGGTGATGAGCCCGGCGGGCGGAGCTGGGATGACGCGCTTCGGTACGGCTTCGTGTCGGCCGGCGGCGGGGACTGGTTCTCCCGAACGCTCCGTTCCCTGCCCTCAGGGGCGCGGATATTCACCCACATTCCCAAGGTGGGGTACGTGGGTGTGGGCACGGTCTCCGGCGAGCCCAAGCCCTTCCAGGACGCCGTACTCACCGTTGCCGGCGAGAGTCGACGGATGGCCGACCTTTCACTCAGAGGAAGCTACCGACCGCACGGCGGGGCGGCAGAGGAGACTGGCGGGGAGGATCGTCGCGAATGGGTCGTTCCCGTTGACTGGGAGCAGGCCGTGCCACGCGAGAAGGCGTTGTGGCGGACAGGCTTCTTCGCCAACCAGAACTCCGCCTGCAAGCTCCGCGCCCACTTCACGATCGAGGAGGTCTCCCGGCACTTCGGCATAGGTTGACGGCGACGTGAGCCGTGCCGCGATGTGGAGCCACATCCTTCGCGATCAGTCGGATGGCACCGAAAATGAGTTCTGGGGCTGCGTGATCGACGGCAGGCGCCCCGATCGGGGAGCACCGCCCGCGCCGAAGGAGTCACTGCCGGCGGATCTGGTCTCTCTGCTGATCCACCGGGTCGGTCTCTCGGAGGCGGCCGTCTCCGAGCTGGCCAAGGAGGATGCCGTGGCCCGTCTTCAGCGGTACTGGACGGACGGCACGTGATGCGGCGGGCGGAGCCCACACCTGCCCCCCACGGACCGCCGCGTCGTCTGTGGGGTCGCGGGGCTTCGGGAGCGGGTCGGCCCCCTGTGGCTCCCGCACCAGGAACGCAGAAGGCCCCGGCCGGTTTCCCGGTCGGGGCCTTCAAGTGCCCGGTGAGGCACTGGCGGAGGATACGAGATTCGAACTCGTGAGGGGTTGCCCCCAACACGCTTTCCAAGCGTGCGCCCTAGGCCACTAGGCGAATCCTCCGCCGCAAACAATACAAGACGTTGAGGGGTGCTCGCGAACGTGATCGTCGGGCGGAGCGCGGGTCGGGGTCCGGCTCGATTCCGGGGCCTTCCATCCGCTAGGGTGGGGCCAGCCCCTCACGTGGCGCTATCTCACCCAACTCCCCCAGGGCCGGAAGGCAGCAAGGGTAAGTGGGCTCTGGCGGGTGCGTGGGGGGCGCTTTGCGTTCCGGGCGCCGCCCGGGACGCCCTCCAGGGGCTCCGGCGGACCGCTGATGTCGGTGGGCCCGGATAACCTCGTATACGTGTCGTCCCTTGCGCTGTACCGCCGCTACCGCCCCGAGTCGTTCGCCGAGGTCATCGGGCAGGAGCATGTCACTGCCCCGCTGATGCAGGCCCTGCGGAACAACCGGGTCAATCACGCGTACCTGTTCAGCGGGCCGCGCGGCTGCGGCAAGACCACCAGCGCGCGCATCCTCGCCCGGTGCCTGAACTGTGAGCAGGGTCCCACCCCCACCCCCTGCGGGGAGTGCCAGTCCTGCCGGGACCTGGCCAGGAACGGGCCGGGCTCCATCGACGTCATCGAGATCGACGCCGCCTCGCACGGTGGTGTGGACGACGCCCGTGACCTGCGCGAGAAGGCCTTCTTCGGGCCGGCGTCCAGCCGCTACAAGATCTACATCATCGACGAGGCCCACATGGTCACCCCGCAGGGCTTCAACGCCCTGCTGAAGGTGGTCGAGGAGCCGCCGGAGCACCTCAAGTTCATCTTCGCCACCACCGAGCCGGAGAAGGTGATCGGGACCATCCGGTCCAGGACGCACCACTATCCCTTCCGGCTGGTGCCGCCCGGCACCCTGCGGGACTACCTGGGCGAGGTCTGCGGGCGCGAGGGATCCCAGGTCGAGGACGGGGTGCTGCCGCTGGTCGTGCGCGCCGGCGCCGGGTCCGTGCGTGACTCGATGTCCGTCATGGACCAGCTGCTCGCCGGTGCGGGCGACGACGGTGTGACATACGCCATGGCGGCCTCGCTGCTCGGCTACACCGAGGGCTCCCTGATCGACTCCGTCATCGACGCCTTCGCCGCCGGGGACGGGGCCGCCGCCTTCGAGGTCGTCGGCCGGGTGGTCGAGGGCGGGAACGACCCGCGCCGGTTCGTCGCCGACCTGCTGGAGCGGCTGCGCGACCTGGTGATCCTGGCCGCCGTACCGGACGCCGGGGAGAAGGGGCTGATCGACGCCCCCGCCGATGTCGTGGAGCGGATGCAGGCCCAGGCGTCCGTGTTCGGGGCCGCCGAGCTGTCGCGCGCCGCCGACCTGGTCAACGCCGGACTCACCGAGATGCGGGGTGCGACCGCACCCCGGCTGCAGCTGGAGCTGATCTGCGCCCGGGTGCTGCTGCCCGCCGCCTTCGACGACGAGCGGTCCTTCCAGGCCCGGCTCGACCGGCTGGAGCGCAGCGGCCCGCCCGCCGCCGCGGCCTTCGCCGCGCCGCCCGCCGCCGCGCCCGCCCTGGGGTACGTGCCCGGGCCCGAGGCGCACGCCATGGCCCCCGCCGGTCCCGGCGGGGGTGCGGCCGCCGCGCGCGCCGCCGCGCCCGCGCCCGCCCCGGTGCAGGCTCCCGAGCCGGTCCGGGCCGCCCCTCCTGCCACACCGGCCCCGGCCCCCGCCGCGCCCGCCCCCGCTCCCGGCGCCTGGCCGGGCGCCGCGCAGCCCGGGAGCGGTGCTCCCGGTGCCTGGCCCGGTGCCGCGGCACCGGCCGCCGCAGCGGCTCCCGCCGCGGGTGCCTGGCCCGGGGCGTCCGCCCCGGCCGCCCCCGCCCCCACTCCCGCGCCGGCTCCGGCCGCCGCACCCGCCCCGGCCGCCGCGCCCTCCCCCGGGATGGCCGCCGGAGCCGGGCAGGTCCAGGCGATGTGGCCCGGTGTGCTGGAGGCCGTCAAGAACCGCCGTCGCTTCACCTGGATCCTGCTCAGCCAGAACGCCCAGGTCACCGGCTTCGACGGGACCACCCTGCAGCTGGGCTTCCCCAACGTCGGAGCCCGGGACAACTTCGCCAGCAGCGGCAGCGAGGACGTCCTCAAGGCGGTCCTGGCCGAGCAGTTCCAGGTCAACTGGAAGATCGAGGCCGTCGTCGGCGGCGGCTCCCCGGCGCCGGTCCCGACCTCCTCGTACGGCTCGTCGTACGGCGCCCCGGCCGCGCCCGCCCCCGCCCACACCCCGCCGCCGGCTCCGGCCCAGCAGCAGTCCCCCGCCCCGCAGGCCCCGGCCGCCCCGCCGTACACGCCGCAGCAGCAGCCGTCCCAGCAGTCGGCTCCCGCCCCGCAGCCCCCCGTGCAGCAGGCGCCCCCGCCGGTCGCCCCCGAGGACGACTTCGCCGAGGAGGACGATCCCGACCTCGTCGAGAGCGCGCTGACCGGACACGACCTGATCGTGCGCGAGCTCGGAGCCACCGTTGTGGAGGAATACACAAACGAGTAGCCGGTGCCGATTGGGTGGCCGCACGAAGGTGCCCGCGCCGTCCGGGCTAGTCTGAGCAGCGTGAAGGTCCTCGTCATCGGCGGCGGCGCCCGCGAACACGCCCTGTGCCGCTCTCTGTCCCTCGACCCCGACGTCTCCGCGCTGTACTGCGCTCCCGGCAACGCCGGCATCGCCGAGGTGGCCGAGCTCCGCCCGGTCGACGCCCTCGACGGCGGTGCCGTCGCCGCTCTCGCCACCGAACTCGGAGCCGCGCTGGTCGTCGTCGGCCCGGAGGCCCCGCTGGTCGCCGGCGTGGCCGACGCCGTGCGCGCCGCCGGGATCCCCGTCTTCGGCCCGTCCGCCGAGGCGGCGCAGCTCGAAGGCTCCAAGGCCTTCGCCAAGGACGTGATGGCCGCGGCCGGGGTCCCGACCGCGCGCAGCTACGTCTGCACCACCCCCGAAGAGGTGGACGAGGCCCTCGACGCCTTCGGCGCCCCGTACGTCGTCAAGGACGACGGGCTCGCCGCCGGCAAGGGCGTCGTCGTCACCGAGGACCTGGCCGCCGCCCGCGCGCACGCGCTCGGCTGCGACCGGGTGGTCATCGAGGAGTACCTCGACGGCCCCGAGGTGTCCCTCTTCGCCATCACCGACGGCGTCACCGTGGTGCCGCTCCAGCCGGCGCAGGACTTCAAGCGCGCCCTGGACGGCGACCAGGGCCCCAACACCGGTGGCATGGGCGCGTACTCCCCGCTGCCCTGGGCCGACCCGAAGCTGGTCGACGAGGTCATGGAGCTCGTCCTCCAGCCGACCGTCGACGAGCTCCGCCGCCGCGGCACCCCCTTCTCCGGCCTGCTCTACGCGGGCCTCGCGATCACGAGCCGCGGCACCAGGGTCATCGAGTTCAACGCGCGGTTCGGCGACCCCGAGACCCAGGTGGTCCTGGCCCGGCTGCGCACGCCGCTCGCGGGCGTGCTGCTGGGCGCCGCCACGGGCACCCTGGACGCCCTGCCCCCGCTGGCCTGGCGTGAGGACGCGGCCGTCACGGTGGTCATCGCCTCGCACAACTACCCGGAGACCCCCCGCACCGGGGACCCGATCGAGGGTCTGGCCGAGGTGGCCGCCGAGGACGGGCCGGACGCGTACGTACTGCACGCCGGGACCCGGCACGAGGGCGACGCGGTGGTCAGCGCGGGCGGCCGCGTGCTGTCGGTGACGGCGACCGGTTCCGATCTGGCGCAGGCGCGCGAGAAGGCGTATAAGGCGGTGGCGCGCATCCGGCTCGACGGCTCGCAGCACCGTACGGACATCGCGGCCAAGGCGGCCGAGGGCCGCTGACCAGCGGCTCCGCAGACCCGCGGGCCCGGTGCGCATCTCGTGCGCCCGGGCCCGCGGGCGTGTCCGCGTGCGACTGCATCCGGCCGCGTTCGAACGCATCCACCTTTACCCAAAGCCATTCCATCGGGTGATCGTCACCCGGTCTGCCTGACGTCCGCGCGCGCCCCAACTAGGGTGCGATGCCAAGCATTCCGGCACTTGGCCCACCGGCATTGCGATGTCAGTGGCGGGTGTCACAGTGGGGGAGTGAGCAACGTCGCCGCAGGGCAGAGGGGGTGAGGTCCGGCCGTGTCCGGAACCGGTTCGACCATGGAAGCGGGCGCACCGTCCGCACGTTCCCGCGCTCTGGCCGTGCTGCGCGTGCGCAGCAGGGCCCTGGCCGTCGGGCTGCTCCCCGCCGCCCTCGCGGTCGTGCTGGTGGCCGCCCGGGCGACGGGCCGGCTGGCCGGTGATCCCTGGCCCGCGGTGACCCTCGTCGTGTGCCTGGTCGCCGCGATCGTGCTGCTCGTCGGCGGCGCCTTCGCCGCGGTGGTGCTGCGGGCGAGCCCCGCCGTGACGCCCACGGTGCCGCTCTCGGAGGCGGCCGCGCCCGATCTCTACCGGCTGGTGCGCGACCTGGCCGACCGGATGGACGTGCCGGCGCCCTCCGCGATAGCCCTGACCCCGGACTGCGACAGCTGGCTGGAGGACCGCAGCCACGCGGCCCACCGCCGCGGCGCCGCCCGTGTCTTCGGCACGGCTCCCGGACCCGCCGGGCCGGAGTCCGAGCCGGGCGCCGCCCCGGTGCTGGTGATCGGCTCGCCCTTCCTGTGGTGGATGCGCGTCGCGGAGCTACGGGCGGTCCTCGCGCCCGTCGTCGCCGGGACGGGCCCTTCCGCGCACCCGGACATAGCCGACGCGCGCGGTTTTGTACGCGGGCTGGACGCGGCCGTGGACGTGGGCACCCGGCGCGGCCTCGGCTGGATCGCCGCCCCGGCCCGGCTGCTGCTGCGGCTGTGCCGGACGGACGCCGCCGAGATGGAGCGCGGGGTGGCGGCGGCCGCCTCGGACCGTGCACAGGGTGTGGACTACGGGCTGCGCATCGTCGCCCAGGAGCAGGTCGGCCTCGCCTACGCCGGCTGGGACCGGCTGCTGACCCGCGTCGCGCTGCCCGCCTGGCGGATGGGCCGCTGGCCGGCGCACCTCGACGCCGGGGTGGTCTCCGCGCTGACCGAGCTCTCCCGGCGGGACCGGCTGGCCGAGGGGTTCACCTCCCGGCTGGGCGAGCGCCCCGCCTGCGACCTGCTGGAGCAGCCCGGGCTGATCGACGAGGCGACCTCGCTGCTGGCCGCGCGGCTCTTCCACGGAGGTCCGGCCGAGGCCGGGCCGGACTGGTCCCCCGTGGACTGGGCGGCGTATCCGGAGGAGGTCGTGGACCGCAAGTGGCGGACGGAGGCGGCCCGCCTGCAGGCGGCGCTGGACGCCCTGGCCGTGCCGGCCGGGCTGCCCGCCGGACCGTCGGGGGCCCCCGCACCGGCCCCTGCGGCCCCCTCTGCCGCCCAGAGCGGTCCCGCCGGGGCGCCCCCGGCCCGGCCCGGCTCCTCGGGCTCCTCCGGCTCCGCGGGAGCGGCCGGAGCGGCGGGCCCCGCCACGCTCGCCGCCGCCGACTCGGCGTCCCCCACCACGGACGCCTTCGCCGGGCCCACCCTGGAGCGCGTCCTGGGCTACCTCACCGACCTCGGAGGCGAGGGCGCGGCCGGCGAGGCGCTGGCCGGCCGGATCACCGGCGAGCTGGCCCGCGAGGAGCGGGCCGCCGGACCGGCCGCCGGGGCCGGGAAGGCGCGCGGTGCGGACACCGTCCCGCTGTTCCCGCTCCAGCCGCCGCGCAGCGGCCGGGACCTGCTGGCCGACCACGTCACGGCGATGGTGTGCTGCGCGGCCGTGGACTCGGCCGGGGCCACCCCGGGGCTGGACTGGCTCGACGGGCCGGTCCTGCTGGTGGGCGGCGACCGCCGCTCCGACCTGGCTCCGCGGGTGCTGTGCCTGGTCGAGGAGGGGAATCCCGAGCCGCTGCGGGACTGGCTGTCGGCCCTCGGCGTGCGCCCGGAGAAGCCGGTCCGGCTGGTCTGAGGAGGGTCCGGCACGGCCCCCGGAAGGGCCACGGCCCGTACGGGCAACCGGATGTCAAGGTTCCGGTCCCGTCAATTCGCGACGAACAGTGACGGACTGCGTGCGTTATGTGATGTGCTGGGACCGGTCACGGCTCGATGTTCCGCAGCGGGAGCCGAGGAACACCGTCTCGGCCCGGCCAGGAGCAGCGCGCCGAAGCGATGTGCGCCCGTTCGGGGGAGCGAGGGAGGGGAGCGGTCATGGGTGGTGCGGACCAGATCCGGCGTTGGGAGTCAGGTGCGCTCGCGCACGCGGTGACCGACCCCTTCGGCCAGGGCCCCCTGCCCTGGTTCCGGGGCAGTGAGCTCTACTTCGACGACACCGGCCAGGTCGTGCCCTGGTACGTGGACCCTGCGGCCGCGGCGGCCGGTACCGGCCAGATCCCGCGCGCCCGCGGCAACGGCGGTCCCCGCACCGCCGACGACGTCCACCGCCAGATCAAGGGCTTCGCCTCCACCGGAGCCGTCACCCCCGGCGAGGCCATCGACTTCCACATCACCGTCGACCCGCCCCAGCAGTTCTCCGTCGACGTCTACCGGATCGGCCACTACGGCGGCGACGGCGCCTCGAAGATCACCACCAGCCCCCGGCTCTCCGGCATCGTCCAGCCGGCCCCCCTCGCCGCCGACCGCACCGTCTCCTGCCACCACTGGTGGATGTCCTGGCGCCTCCAGGTCCCCTCGTACTGGAGCGTCGGCGCGTACGTCGCCGTTCTCACCACCGCCGACGGCTACCGCTCCCACATCCCCTTCACGGTCCGCGACGACCATCCCGCCGACCTCCTGCTGCTGCTTCCCGACATCACCTGGCAGGCCTACAACCTCTATCCCGAGGACGGCCGCAGCGGCGCCAGCCTCTACCACGCCTGGGACGAGGAGGGCCGGCTGCTCGGCGAGCAGGACGCGGCCGTCACCGTGTCCTTCGACCGCCCCTACGCGGGCGCGGGCCTGCCCCTGCACGTCGGTCACGCCTACGACTTCATCCGCTGGGCCGAGCGCTACGGCTACGACATCGCCTACGCCGACACCCGCGACCTGCACGCCGGCCGCGTCGACCCCACCCGCTACCGCGGGCTGGTCTTCCCCGGCCACGACGAGTACTGGTCGGCCCCCATGCGCCGCACCGTCGAGCGTGCCCGCCGGCACGGCACCTCGCTCGTCTTCCTCTCCGCCAACACGATGTACTGGCAGGTCGAGCTCGGCCCGTCGCCCTCCGGGGTCGACGACCGGCTCCTCACCTGCCGAAAACGGCGCGGCCCGGGCCGCCCCAGCCTGTGGCGCGAGGTCGACCGCCCGGAGCAGCAGCTGCTCGGCATCCAGTACGCGGGCCGGGTCCCGGAACCCGCGCCCCTGATCGTGCGCAACGCCACCCACTGGCTCTGGGACTCCACCGGCGCGGGCGAGAACGACGAGCTGCCCGGCCTCGTCGCGGGTGAGGCCGACCGCTACTTCCCGCGCACGCAGCTCCCCGAGCACCAGGACCGGATCCTGCTGGCGCACTCCCCGTACCTCGACAGCGAGGGCCACCGCCGCCACCAGGAGACCTCCCTCTACCGGGCGCCCAGCGGCGCGCTGGTCTTCGCCTCGGGCACCTTCGCCTGGTCCCCGGCCCTCGACCGCCCCGGCCATGTGGACGAGCGCGTACAGCGGGCCACGGCCAATCTCCTCGACCGGATCTGCAAACACGACTGACCCCACGGACGCTCCGCCAGCGCTCCGCCGCCCACCCCGCCGCCGGCCCCGCGACCGACCCGCGGCGCGGACCCCTGTCCACGGGCGGGGACACAGGTGCGCGAGAATCGGGGTGCGCTTCATACAGAACTACAGGGAGACCCCGTGTCCGGATTCGTCGAAAAGCCCGAGCCGGTTCAGGTACCTGGCCTCGTCCACCTCCACACCGGCAAGGTGCGCGACCTCTACCGTGACGAGGACGGCCGCCTCGTCATGGTCGCCAGCGACCGCATGTCCGCCTTCGACTGGGTGCTGCCCACCGAGATCCCGGACAAGGGCCGCGTCCTGACCCAGCTCTCCCTGTGGTGGTTCGACCAGCTCGCGGACCTGGTCCCGAACCACGTCCTCTCCACCGACCTGCCCGCCGGCGCCCCCGCCGACTGGGCCGGACGCACCCTGATCTGCAAGAACCTCGACATGGTCCCGGTCGAGTGCGTGGCCCGCGGCTACCTCGCCGGCTCCGGCCTCGCCGAGTACGAGGAGACCCGCACGGTCTGCGGGCTCGCCCTCCCCGAGGGGCTCGTGAACGGCTCCGAGCTGCCCGCCCCGATCTTCACCCCGGCCGCCAAGGCCGCCGTCGGCGAGCACGACGAGAACGTCTCCTACGAGGAGGTCGCGCGTACCGCCGGCGCCGAGACGGCGGCGCTGCTGCGCCAGACGACGCTGGCCGTGTACTCGCGTGCCCGGGACATCGCCCGCGAGCGCGGCATCATCCTGGCCGACACCAAGTTCGAGTTCGGTTTCGACCCCGAGGACGGCACCCTGGTCGCCGCCGACGAGGTGCTGACCCCGGACTCCTCCCGCTTCTGGCCCGCCGACCAGTGGGAGCCGGGCCGCTCGCAGCCCTCCTTCGACAAGCAGTACGTCCGCGACTGGCTGTCCTCCCCGGCCTCCGGCTGGGACCGCAAGGGCGAGCTTCCGCCGCCGGTCCTCCCGGCGGAGGTCGTCGCCCGGACCAGCGCGAAGTACATCGAGGCCTTCGAGCGCCTCACCGGCCAGTCCTGGTCGTAGGGACGAGAGAAGCCCCCCGGTCCGAGGACCGGGGGGCTTCTTCGTTACAGAGCGGACAACGCGACTCGAACGCGCGACATCCACCTTGGCAAGGTGGTGCTCTACCAACTGAGCTATGTCCGCAAGCGCCGTAAGGCGAGACCTACTATACCCAACCTCGCTCCCTCGCGAGACGCACTGCCGTATGCCGGTTCTCCGCACCCAGCTTCGTGGCCGCCGAGGACAGGTAGTTCCGTACCGTCCCCTGGGACAGCGAGGCCCGTTCCGCGATCTCCGCGATCGGTGCCCCGTCCGCCGCGAGTTCGAGTACCTCCGCCTCCCGGGCGGTCAGCGGCGAGTCCCCCGCACTGATCGCGTCGGCCGCCAACTCCGGGTCCACGTAACGGCCTCCGGCGTGCACGGTCCGGATCAGCTCGGCCAGCCGCTGCGCCGAAACGGTCTTGGGGGTGAAGGCCCGCACCCCCGCCGCCAGTGCCCGCTTCAGGTGCCCGGGGCGGCCGTGACTGGTCACGATCATGATCTTGCACCCGGGCAGTTCGGCCCGCAGGGATGTGGCGACACTCACACCGTCCGCCCCCGGCATCTGCAGGTCCAGCACCGCCACGTCCGGCCGGTGGGCCCGTGCCATCGCCAGCGCCTCGGGTCCCGAGGCGGCCTCCGCGACGACCAGCAGGTCGTCCTCCAGCGCGAGCAGCGCCGCCAACGCGCCCCGGATCAGATGCTCGTCGTCGGCGAGCAGTACGCGTACGGGGCTCACGCCCGCACCTCCAGTCCTTGCAGTCGTCGTTCCGGGATCCGGGCCAGCAGCCGGAAGCGGCCGTCGCCGACCAGCCCCGCCGCCAGCGTCCCGTCCAGGGCCGCGAGCCGTTCCCGCAGCCCGGCCAGCCCCGAGCCCGGCGGCCCGGCCGGGGCCTCGGGCGCCCCGTCGTTCTCCACCACCAGTTCCACGGAGCCGTTCTCCCCGGCGGTCAGCCGGATCAGGCAGCGGTGCGCGTCGCCGTGCCGCAGGATGTTCGTCGTCGCCTCCCGCACCACCCAGCCGAGGGCCGACTGGACCTCGGACGGCAGCACCGTGGCCCGAGCGGCCTGGAAGTCCACCCGGCAGTCCATCCCGGCCGCACTGAGCACCCCGCGCGCGCCTTCCAGTTCCACCGACAGGTCCGCCTCCCGGTAGCCCCGCACCACGTCGCGGACCTCCCGCTGGGACTCCTGGGCGATCCGCTGCACCTCGATCATCTGCTCCACCGCTTCCGGCCGTTCGCGCCGGGCCAGCTGTATCGCCAGCTCGCTCTTGAGCGCGATCACCGCCAGGTTGCGGCCCATCACGTCGTGCAGGTCACGACCGAACCGCAGCCGTTCCTCCGCCACCGCGAGCCGCGCCTGGACCTCGCGGGAGTGCTCCAGCTCGTAGACCGTTCTCAGCAGCCACACCGAGAAACCGCAGGTGGCGCCGAAGAACAGGCTGCCGAGCACGATGCCCACGCCGTAGAACAGCGACGTGACGGCCGGCGTGCCCAGGGCGAGCGCGGCCAGCCCCGTCGCGATCCCTGCCGTCGGGGGGATGAACAGCATCCGCTTCACCGACCGCATGCACAGCACCAGCGACCCCGAGCAGAACCAGGTCAGCCCCGCCACCAGTGACGGCGCCACGGCCTCTTCGGTGAACTGCCCGGTCGCCCGCAGGACGAGCACGGCCAGGGTGCAGACGGCCGTCACGACGGCCGCCGCGACCGCCAGCCGGACGGGACGTTCGCGCCGTCCCACCACCCAGGACAGCGCCAGGGAGTTGAGGACCCCGCACAGCACCGCGTGGCCGCACACCACGAGCAGCAGCGCGAGGGGCAGCAGGACCGAGCGCCTGCCGGGGGCGGTGGCGGCCACGGGCATCAGCCCGAAGGACGTGATCTCCAGGAGGACGAACAGATGGAACGACCCCCGGGTGTAGAGCTCGACCTTCCCCGCGGTGCCGCGGTTCTTCCACCACCCCGTCATCTTCGACACGCTTTCCGTCCCCCGACCCTCGTCACCGGCGCGGTTCCCAGCGGAACCACCGCCGAACAGCAAACACGGTGTTGACCGTCCAGGCCAGCGTGACCAGAGCGGCCCCCACCAGGTCGGCGTCGCCCGCACCGCTCCATCCGGCCCGCACGAGGGTCATCACCCCGCTCAGCGGCAGCAGTTCGCACAGCGAGGCCGCCACGCCCGGCAGCGAGTCGGCCGGGACGAACAGCCCCGAGCCGAGCACGGTCGCCAGGAACAGCGGCAGCGTGGTGAGGCCCGCGGTCTCCACGGTCCGGGTGAACGAGCTGATCAGCGCGGACATCCCGGCCAGCAGCACGATGCCCGCGAGGACGGCCACCACGAGCAGCAGCGGGTTGCGGGGCATGCGCACGTCCAGGGCGGCCGCCCCGGCCACGGTGAGGACGGTGATCTGCCCGAAGGCCAGGGCCGCGGCGGGCAGGGCGGTTCCGGCGATGATCTCCAGGTCGGTCGCCTCGCCGGTACGGAGCCGCTTGAGGACGAGCTCCTCGCGCCGGGCGACGTAGGCGGAGACCAGGTTCATGTGGACGACCAGGATCAGCACCAGGCCGATCCCGCCGGTCACAGTGGCCTCGCCCAGGGCCTCGGCGCCCTCGGCCCCGCTCAGCGAGGAGCGCAGGACGAACACCATCAGCAGGGGCATCAGGACGGCCAGGGTGAGCGCCGCCCGGTTGCGCACCAGCAGGGTGAGTTCGGAGCGGCCGAGCGCGGTGAGCCGGCCGGGGTTCAGGGTGAGCATGGTCATCGGGTACCTGCCGTCGTGTCCTCGGTGCGGGTGCCGCCCGTGGTGCGGCGGTTCTCCGCGATGTCCAGGAAGGCCTCCTCCAGGGAGGCGGAGCGGGCGTCGAGCCCGGCCAGTTCCACCGCGCACTCCCGGGCCCAGCCCAGCAGTTCGGTCAGGTCGTTCTGGAGGTTTTCGGTACGGATCTCCACGCGCTGCCCGTGGGCCGCCGCGCGGAGTGCGAGCGGCAGCCGGGCCGCGGGCACCCCGGCCGGCAGGGTGAAGCGGATCCGGGCGGGCCTGGTGGCGGTCACCTCGGCCGGGGTGCCGGACAGGACGAGTTCCCCCTCGTGGAGGATGGCCAGCCGGTCCGCGAGCTCCTCGGCCTCCTCCAGGTAGTGCGTGGTCAGCAGCACCGTGGTGCCCTGCGCGCGCAGCTCCCGTACGAGCGCCCAGGTGTCCCGGCGCCCCTCCGGGTCCATTCCGGTGGTCGGTTCGTCCAGGAAGAGCACCTCGGGCCGGCCGAGCAGGGCCAGCGCCAGGTCCAGGCGCCGCCGTTCGCCGCCGGACAGCTGTTTCACGCGTACGGAGGACCGTGCGGCCAGGCCGACCTGCTCCAGTACCTCCGCCGCCGGGCGGGCGCCGGTGGTGACCCCGCCCCACATCCGGAGGGTCTCGGTCACCGTCAGGTCGGAGGGGAAGCCGCCCTCCTGGAGCATGACCCCGGTGCGGGGGCGGACCTCGGCCCGCCGCGCGTACGGATCGAGCCCGAAGACGCGCACCCGGCCCGCGCTCGGTGCGGCCAGCCCCTCCAGCAGTTCGACGGTGGAGGTCTTGCCCGCGCCGTTGGTGCCGAGCACGGCGAAGATCTCGCCCCGGGCCACGGAGAAGGAGACGCCCCGTACGGCCTCGAACCCTCCTGCGTAGCCGCGGCGCAGGCCCTCGGCTTCGATCACGGTGTCAGTCATGATCCAAGCCTCGCGGCGCCGGCGACGGGCGGGCAGTGCGCGCTGTCACCGCCGCGGATGACATTTGTCAGGCGGGCCGCCGGTGCGTCGGGCGGGGAACGTGAAGAAGGCCCCGGTCGTCATGACCGGGGCCTTCTTCGAACAGAGCGGACGACGCGACTCGAACGCGCGACATCCACCTTGGCAAGGTGGTGCTCTACCAACTGAGCTACGTCCGCATGCCCTGCATGCACTGCTGTGTGGCAATGCATGCATCACTCTACCCGATCCACCGCAGTGGTCCGGAAGTGATGCAGAGCGGGTGACAGGAATCGCACACTGCGCCTTCCCTCTGGAAGAGGGATGTTCTGCTACTGAACTACACCCGCACGACCTCGGAGGCTCTGACCTGCGGCCTGGCCCCTTGGCGTGATCCACACACTAGCCGACGGATGGGGGTGGATGGCAAATCGACCCTCAGTGGGCCGCGTTGTAGGCCTCGTAGATCTTCTTCGGGATGCGCCCGCGCGGCGGCACGTCGAACTGGTTCGACCGGGCCCAGGCGCGGACGACCGCCGGGTCCGGGGCGACGGCGGTGTGCTTGAACACCTTCCCCGAGCGTGCCTGGCGGCGGCCGGCGGCCACGAAGGGGGCGAGGCCCTTCCGCAGTTTCTTTGCGTTCGCCACATTGAGGTCGATCTCGTAGGACTTTCCGTCCAGAGCGAACACGACCGTTTCCGCCGCTTCTCCGCCATCGATGTCGTCGGAGAGCGTGACTACTACGCGCTGCGCCACGGATATCGGTCCCTTCGTGCGACCCCGCTCCCCGCTGACGTGGGGCGATGTCGACTGTGTGGATGTTTCGGGGCAATGCAACTTTCATCCGGAATCCGGAGTGATTCCTTTGTACCTCGATTCCCATTGCATTGCGAAGCCCAGTTAATTCTCTCCGCGTGTCCCGCCGCAATGCCGGGCGCGTGGTTTTCCGGCGGATTTTGCGAAGCGTTGGTGAAGCCGAAACGGCGCGGTGATCAAGGCCTCGGGATATCTACCCGCGTAGAAATTTCCGCCGGGTACGCTGATGGAACCGCCTTCGCACCAACCACACACGGGAGTGCCCGATGGCACGCGTCGTAGTCGACGTCATGCTCAAGCCGGAGATCCTCGACCCCCAGGGCCAGGCGGTGCAGCGTGCACTGCCGCGCCTGGGCTTCGAGGGCATCGCCGACGTCCGTCAGGGGAAGCGCTTCGAACTGGAAGTGGAGGGACCGGTCGACCAGGCCGCCCTCGACCGCATCCACAAGATGGCCGAAACGTTCCTCGCCAACACCGTCATCGAAGACTTCACCGTGAAGGTCGAGGCCTGACGGTGACCACTCGCATCGGAGTCGTCACGTTCCCCGGAACGCTCGACGACCGTGACTCGCTGCGCGCCGTCCGCCTCGCGGGGGCCGAGCCGGTCTCGCTGTGGCACCGCGACAAGGACCTGCACCAGGTCGACGCGGTCGTCCTCGCGGGCGGCTTCTCCTACGGGGACTACCTGCGCGCCGGAGCCATCTCCCGCTTCTCGCCGGTGATGGAGACCATCATCGAGCAGGCCAAGGGCGGCATGCCCGTCCTGGGCATCTGCAACGGCTTCCAGGTCCTCACCGAGGCCCACCTGCTGCCGGGGGCGATGCTCCGGAACAACCACCTGCACTTCATCTGCCGCGACCAGAAGCTGCGGGTGGAGAACGCGGAGACCGCGTGGACCGGCGACTACACCGCCGGCCAGGAGATCTCCGTACCGCTCAAGAACATGGACGGCCGCTACACCGCCGACGAGCGCACGCTCGACGAACTGGAGGCCGAAGGCCGAGTGGCCTTCCGCTACCTGGACGGCAACCCGAACGGTTCGCTGCGCGACATCGCCGGCATCACCAACGCCGCGGGCAACGTCGTCGGCCTCATGCCGCACCCCGAGCACGCGGTCGAGCCGCTGATCGGGACGGGCCGCACCGACGGCCTCCCGTTCTTCACCTCGGTCCTGAAGAAGCTGGTCAGCGCATGAGCCTCGACACCGTCAAGAACGCCACCGAAACCCCGGACGCCTCCCAGCCCTGGAAGGAACTCGGCCTCAAGGAGGACGAGTACGCCCGGATCCGGGAGATCCTCGGCCGCCGCCCCACGGGCGCCGAGCTCGCCATGTACTCGGTCATGTGGTCCGAGCACTGCTCGTACAAGAGCAGCAAGGTCCACCTGAAGCAGTTCGGTGAGAAGGCCCCCCAGAACGACGCCATGCTCGTCGGCATCGGCGAGAACGCCGGCGTCGTCGACGTCGGCCAGGGCTACGCGGTCACCTTCAAGGTCGAGTCGCACAACCACCCGTCGTACATCGAGCCCTACCAGGGCGCGGCCACCGGCATCGGCGGCATCGTCCGCGACATCCTCGCGATGGGCGCCCGCCCGGTCGCGGTCGTGGACCCGCTGCGCTTCGGCGCCGCGGACCACCCCGACACCCGGCGCGTCCTGCCCGGCGTCGTCGCGGGCATCGGCGGCTACGGCAACTGCCTGGGCCTGCCCAACATCGGCGGCGAGGTCGTCTTCGACTCCTGCTACCAGGGCAACCCGCTGGTCAACGCCGGCTGCATCGGCGTGATGAAGCACGAGGACATCCACCTCGCCCAGGCCTCCGGCCCCGGCAACAAGGTCATCCTCTACGGCGCCCGCACCGGCGGCGACGGCATCGGCGGCGTCTCGGTCCTCGCGTCCGAGACCTTCGACGACACCAAGCCCACCAAGCGCCCCGCGGTGCAGGTCGGCGACCCCTTCCAGGAGAAGCTCCTCATCGAGTGCACCCTGGAGATCTTCAAGGAGAAGCTGGTCGCGGGCATCCAGGACCTCGGCGGCGCCGGGCTCTCCTGCGCGACCTCCGAGCTCGCCTCCGCCGGCTCCGGCGGCATGCGGGTCGAGCTGGACACCGTGCCGCTGCGCGACGCGACGCTCTCGCCCGAGGAAATCCTCATGAGCGAGTCGCAGGAGCGCATGTGCGCGATCGTCGAGCCGCAGCACGTGGACCGCTTCATGGAGATCTGTGAGAAGTGGGACGTCATCGCCACCGTCATCGGTGAGGTGACCGAGGGCGAGCGCCTGGAGATCTTCTGGCACGGCGAGCAGATCGTGGACGTGCCCCCGGGCACCGTCGCCCACGAGGGCCCCGTCTACAACCGCCCCTACGCGCGCCCCTCCTGGCAGGACGCGCTCCAGGCGGACGACGCCGGCAAGCTGCCGCGCCCGCAGACCTCCGAGGAGCTGCGCGCGCAGGTCCTGGCCCTGGTCGCCTCCCCGAACCAGGCGTCGAAGTCGTGGGTCACCGACCAGTACGACCGGTTCGTCCAGGGCAACACCGTGCTCTCGCAGCCCGAGGACGCGGGCATGGTCCGCATCGACGAGGAGTCCAACCTCGGCGTGGCCATGGCCACCGACGGCAACGGCCGCTTCGCCAAGCTCGACCCGTACACGGGTGCGCAGCTGGCGCTGGCGGAGTCGTACCGCAACGTGGCGGCGACCGGCGCCAAGCCGCTCGCCATCTCCGACTGCCTGAACTTCGGTTCCCCCGAGGACCCGGACGTCATGTGGCAGTTCGCCGAGGCCTGCCGCGGACTCGCGGACGGCTGCCTGGAGCTGGGCACCCCGGTGACCGGCGGCAACGTCTCGCTCTACAACCAGACCGGCGACATCGCGATCCACCCGACCCCCGTCGTGGCGGTCCTCGGTGTGATCGACGACGTCAACCGCCGTACGCCGATGGCCTTCAAGGAGGCCGGCCAGCTGCTGTACCTGCTGGGCGACACGGCCGAGGAGTTCGGCGGTTCGGCCTGGTCGCAGGTGGTCCACGACCACCTCGGCGGCATGCCGCCCAAGGTGGACCTGGGACGCGAGAAGCTGCTCGCGGAGATCCTGATCTCCGCCTCGCGCGACGGCATGATCGACGCCGCGCACGACCTGTCCGACGGCGGCGTGATCCAGGCGCTCACCGAGTCCTGCCTCAAGGGCGGCAACGGTGCCCGGATCGTGGTGCCCGAGGGCCTGGACGCCTTCACCTTCCTGTTCTCCGAGTCCGCGGGCCGGGCCATCGTGGCCGTCCCGCGCAGCGAGGAGCTCCGCTTCACCGACATGTGCGGTGCGCGCGGCCTGCCGGTCGCCCGGATCGGTGTGGTGGACGGCGAGGAGATCGAGATCCAGGGCGAGTTCACCCTCCCGCTGGCCGAGCTCCGCGAGGCCCACGAGACGACGATCCCGGCCCTCCTGGCCTGATCGACGGAGAGAACGGTGCCGGGCCCCGTACGGAACTTCCGTGCGGGGCCCGGCCCCGCCGCCGCTCAAGCGGCCGTTGCGATTCCGTGGCACGACCGCCGTATCCGCGCCCATGAGGGCTCCGCATACTGACCGCGTGAGCATCGTCAAGCACCTGCCGGACGCCGCGATACCCGAAGGCGGCGCTCCTCACTGGCACGTCAAGGACGCCCAGCGCTGGCTCGATGCGGGCGGCCCCGCCGCTTTCGCACCGATCGCCGTCGGCTGGCTCCTCGCGCCGCTGGTGTTCCTCTCGATCGTCCTCGTCGCCTGGAACACCTCCGACACCCCGGAACACGGCACCACCTGGGCCGGATACGTGCCGGCGGTCCTGCTGCTGTCCCTCCCCGCCTGGTACCGGTTCCTGCCCGCCGCCACGCTCGTGTCCACGCCCGTGATCGCCGCGGACGCCGTGCGGAACCTGTACGTCCTCGATCCCGGCGACGACCCCGGCCGGGTCGGCGGGGCGCTGATGCTGGCCCTGTGCGCCTGGGCGTTCGCCGGGTCCGCGCTCCGGCTGCGCTCCCACCGGCGCCGGCGGGAGCTGTTCCTCGCCACCGCCGGGGACGCCCGCGCGGTGATCCCCGAGAACCTGCCGGACGGCCACCACCATCGCGGCCGGTGGCTGCTCGTCGCCGGGGCGGGGCTGTGCCTGGCCGCCGCCGCGCTGCTGGTGTGGGGCCTCGTGCGGGACCTCGGAGCGGGCCCCGGCCACCCGTACGACGCCACGGCCCAGCAGGTGCTGGCCATGCTGTTGCTCGCCCCGGGAGTCCCGCTCCTCGGCCGCGGCCTCACCGCGAGGCGCGCCGCCCGGCGGCTGCACGACGGGCCCCAGCCGGTGGTGCGGGTGGGTGTCCGCGAGCAGTGGTCCGGGCCCTTCTGGCTGGTCGCGGACGCCGACACCCCGACCGCCCCGCCGCTGGTCGCGTTCCGGGACCGCTTCGACGACGGCTACCGCAGCCGCGCCCCCGAAACCCTTCTCGGGGGCGCGGAGAGCCGGCTGCGGGCCGACCACCACGACATCGACAGCCGTGCCGAGCCGTACGAGGCGCTCCTGTACGGGGTGCCCTGCGAGGGGTCCGAGGTGATCCTGCGGTACGCCGTCTACCGCGGAGACAGCCAGATCGTCGACGCCGTCCGCGCGGTGCCGCTGCTGCCCTTCCGCCGGCGCCACCTGCGGTCGTCCTGGAGGCCTGCGGGCACTTCGTACACCCTCAAGCGGCGGGCCGAGGAGGAGAAGCGCAAGGAGCGCGCGGCGGAGCGGTCGAGCGGCTCGGGAAGTTCTTGCGGCTCTTCCGGCGGCTGCGGCTCCAGCAGCTGCTCCAGCAGTTGTGGAAGCAGCTGCGGTGGCGGCTGCGGTGGCGGCGACTGATCCGGCAGACTCGCCGCATGGCATCCAGGACCCGCACCCGAACGTACGACCCCGACAAGATCCGCGCGGCCGTCACCGCGCAGTTCGCGCATGTGTGTCGGGGCGTCGCGGAGTTGGGGCCCGAGCAGCTGGCGCGCCCCAGCGGGCTCGGGGACTGGAGCGTCGCCGAACTGGCCGGGCACGTCGCCTGGATCGCCGACTCGCTGGCGGGGGCACTGGCCCGGCCGCCCGGCGCCGTCGCCGAGCTGTCGGCGGTCGAGTGGCCCTTCGCCACCGCCTCCCTCGCCGGGAAGATCTCCGAAGCGGCCCGGGAGACCCTGACCGGGGCACCGCTGCCCGAGCTGTACGAGCGGGCGGCCGACCGGATGGCGCAGGCGCTCGCGGCGAACCCGGGTGGGCGCGTGCTCGATCTGTGGATCGGCGACATGACCCTGGCCGACTTCCTGGTCACCCGGACCGTGGAACTGGTGGTCCACACCGACGACCTGAACCGGGCGGCCGGACTGGACGTCCCGATCGACCGGCAGGCGCTGGCGGCCTGCACCCGGCTGCTCGCCGACGCCCTCGCCCTCAAGGCACCGGGCGGTTCGGTCGAGGTCCGCGTCCCGCCTTTCGCGGTGGTCCAGTGCATCGAGGGCCCGCGGCACACCCGCGGCACCCCGCCGAACGTCGTGGAGACCGACCCGCTGACCTGGATCCGGCTGGCGACCGGCCGTACGGAGTGGGCCGTGGCCCTCGACGAGGCGCACGTACGGGCCAGCGGCGAACGGGCCGACCTGTCGGCGCTGCTCCCGCTGATGAGCTGAAGGGAAACACCGAGGTGGAACCGCCGCGACGCCCCGTCCGTCCCAGTGACATGCCTACCTTCCGGCACGTCCCCGCCGCCGCGGGCCTGTCCCTCGTCGTCGCGCTCGCCCTGACCGGCTGCGGCCGGGGCGAGGAGGCGCGGGGCGCCCGACTGCCCGACCCCCAGGGTTCCTGGGCCGTCGAGTCCCTGACCACCGGCGGCCGCACCCTGCACGCGCCCGAGAGCGCCCACCTCGACATCGGCCCGAACGAGGTCAAGGGCAACTACGGCTGCAACGGATTCACCGCCGTGGCGGCCTTCGCCGGTACCTCCTCGGTGACCGTCACGCCGGGCGCCTCGACCACCATGGCCTGCGCGGACATGGAGTTCGAGACGGCTTTCGCGAAGCTGTTCCGGGGCAAGCTGACGATCGACCGGGGACCCGACCGGCTCACCCTGAAGACCGCCGACGGGAGCACCATCGCCATGACGTCGGCGCCCGCCGCCACGGACGCGCCGCTCACCACGACCGAGTGGACCGTGGAGTCCCTGGTCAGCGGCGGGACCGCGGCCTCCCTGCCCGCCGAGGCGGCCGGGAAGGCGCGGTTCACCATCGCCCCGGACCTCACCGTGAGCGGCAGTCTCGGCTGCAACCGGTTCAGCGCCAAGGCCACCGTGGAGGGCTCCACGGTCACCTTCGGACCGCTGACCTCGACCCGGATGGCCTGCGAGGGAGCGGCGGGCGAGGTCGAGCGGACGCTGACCGCGCTGTTCGCCGGCGGCCCGCTCACCGCGAAGGTCGACGGCCGGACCCTCACCCTCACCGCCCCCGACGGCAAGGGCCTGACCGCGAAGGCCGCCTCCGCCGCCGAGTGACTCACACGTGCGCCGTGCCGCCGCCCTTCGCCATGGCGGCGGCGATGGTGCGCGCCGATCCGGCCCACACCTCCTCGGGTACCCGCGGCAGCACGTCGTCCCACAGCGGCAGGTTGGAGCCGCGCAGCTGGAGCAAGCCCTGCGGCCGGGCGAACTGGAACACGTGCAGGTGGGCGGCCCCGTCCCCGTACCTGCCCACGTGCACCCGAGCGATCCCCTCCAGCTCGCGCACCGCCCGCTCGATCCGCTGCAGCATCGGCCCCAGCTCAGCGGCCCGCTCGGCCGGCAGGTCCATCAGGTCGTGGTGGACCCGCGGGACGAGCTGCACGATCGCGGGCAGGGAGGAGTGGATCCCCCGCAGCCGCCAGTGCTCGTCGGTCCACAGGAACGCGGAGTCGGGCAGGACGCACACGTCGCAGCCCTCCGGCCCGCCCTCCCCGTTGCGCGGCGGCTCGGGGAGCACCGGCGGCTCCAGGGGCCTGACCGCGAGCTCGCCATCGAAGGGGAAGGTCTCCCACCCGGCGACGCCGTCGGAGGCGAAGGGTATGGGCTCTCCGGAGGTCAACCGGCGTACGTACTCACTGGGTTCGGTCATGCGGTGATCATGGCATCGGTCAGGCCGGGTACGGCAGGAGCTGGGCGTCCACCTTCTCCCAGGCCGCCCGCAGCAGTGCCAGCCGGGCCGGCTCCACGGCGGCCTTGTCGGCCTGCTCGCGGACGTCCCCGGACAGGTTGAACAGCTGGTCCTTGCCCGCCTTGCCGCGGTAGTACTTCCAGTCCCCGCGGCGCAGCGCCCGCTCGCCCCGGACCCGCCAGAAAAGGTCCCGCTCGGCCACCTTCTCGCCGCGCAGCAGGTACCCGGCCAGGCTCGCCCCGTCCAGCGGGTAGGCGGGGTGCGGGCGCGCCCCGGCGACCTCCAGCAGCGTCGCCGTCCAGTCCGGGCTGAACACGGGGACGTGGCTGACCTGGCCGCCGTCCAGCCGGGCGGGCCAGCGCGCGATGTTCGGCACGCGGATGCCGCCCTCCTGGAGGGAGGCCTTGTTGCCGGACAGCGGCCAGTTGTACGAGAAGCGCTCCCCGCCGTTGTCGCTGGAGAAGACCACCAGGGTGTCCTCCTCCTGCCCGGAACGCCGCAGGGCCTCCAGGACCTTGCCGACCGAGCGGTCGAGGTCCTCGACCATCTCCTTGTACTTCTCGACCGAGCCGCCGTCCTGGTGCCACAGGGCGCGCCCGTCGCCCGCCTTGATCCGGCGGACGATCTCGGCGCTCTGCTCGGTGTCCCCGTCGGCGATCCACGGCCAGTGCGGGGTGGTGAAGTTGAGGTTCAGCAGCCACGGCTTGCCGTGGTGGTCGCGCGAGACGTACTCGCTCGCCCGCTCGGTGATGATCCGCGTGTAGTAGCGCAGGTCCTTGTACTCGGCGTCGCCCTCGTAGAGGTCGTACTCGCCGCCGAGGCCCAGCTTGGAGTAGTACTCCAGGGCCCCGCCGAAGTTGCCGAAGAACTCGTCCCAGCCGGACCTGGTCGGGCTGTAGTCGGGCAGGTAGCCCGCGTGCCACTTGCCGATCAACGCGGTCGCGTAGCCGGCGGACTTCAGCAGGGAGGCCAGCGTCGGGTGGGTGGGGTCCAGACCGGCCGTCTTGTCGGCGATCGGTTCGGCCAGCCCGCCCTTGGTGCGGCCCGGGTAGCGCCCGGTGTACAGGCTGAACCGGGTCGGCGAGCAGGTCGCGGAGCCCGAGTAGGCGTCGGTGAAGCGGACGCCCTGGCGGGCGAGGCGGTCCAGGTTCGGGGTCCTGATGTGCGGGGAGCCGTACGAGGAGAGGTCGGCCCAGCCCAGGTCGTCGCCGAGGATGAACAGGATGTTCGGCCGGCGGGACGGCCGGGGCCGCCCGGCCCGGAACTCCCGCTCCTGCGGCGCGTTCCGCCCGCCCCCGGGGGTCGGGGCCGCGGCGGCCGGGGAGGCGCCCAGCCCCACCGCCGCGGCGGCCGCGCTCACGCCGACCGCGCCGCCGAAGGCGCGCCGGGACAGGTGGGGTTCGTACGAGGTCACAGGTACTCCAAGGCATGGCCCGCCGGCCCGCCCCGGGCGGCGCGGGACGGCGCGCGGCACGGCAGGGCGGGCTCGGTCAGGAATCAGGAAGAAAGAGAACGAAAAGCGGCGTGTGACTACGCAGAACAGCGACAGATGGCGCTCGCGACACGGACCAGGTCCACGTGCCGGCGCTCGACGAGGGTGACGGTTCGGTCACCGAGAGGCTGCATGGGGCGAGAGCCTGTACGAATGCCCATGCGCCTGTCAACAGGGGCATTCCGGATGCCGAGACGGAATGGATCGGTCACCCTCTGTGCTGTGACATTTCCCGGCCGTCCCCAATTCGGACCAGTGGTCGATCTCGCCTACACTCGGGAGCGTGCCTCGTGGTGATGGACGACTCAACCACGACCTGCTCCCCGGCGAAAAGGGCCCCCAGGACGCTTGCGGCGTCTTCGGTGTCTGGGCTCCGGGTGAAGAGGTCGCCAAGCTCACCTACTTCGGACTGTATGCCCTGCAGCACCGTGGACAAGAGTCCGCGGGAATCGCTGTGAGCAACGGTTCCCAGATCCTCGTCTTCAAGGACATGGGACTTGTTTCCCAGGTCTTCGACGAAACCTCTCTCGGCTCGCTCCAAGGTCATATCGCGGTCGGTCACGCCCGCTATTCGACCACCGGGGCCTCCGTCTGGGAGAACGCCCAGCCGACCTTCCGTGCGACCGCCCACGGCTCCATTGCCCTGGGTCACAACGGCAACCTGGTGAACACCGCCGAGCTTGCCGAGATGGTCGCCGACCTCCCCCGTCAGGACGGCCGTGCCACCCAGGTGGCCGCCACCAATGACACCGACCTGGTCACCGCCCTGCTCGCCGGCCAGACCGACGACGAGGGCAAGCCCCTGACCATCGAGGAGTCGGCCGCCAAGGTCCTGCCTCAGGTCAAGGGCGCCTTCTCCCTCGTCTTCATGGACGAGGGGACCCTCTACACCGCCCGTGACCCGCAGGGCATCCGCCCGCTGGTCCTCGGCCGCCTGGAGCGCGGCTGGGTGGTCGCGAGCGAGACCGCCGCCCTCGACATCTGCGGCGCCAGCTTCGTCCGCGAGGTCGAACCGGGCGAGCTCATCGCGATCGACGAGAACGGTCTGCGTACCTCTCGATTCGCGGAAGCGAAGCCCAAGGGCTGTGTCTTCGAGTACGTCTACCTGGCGCGCCCGGACACCGACATCGCCGGCCGGAACGTCTACCTCTCGCGTGTCGAGATGGGTCGGCGCCTGGCCAAGGAAGCCCCGGTCGACGCCGATCTGGTGATAGCGACGCCGGAGTCCGGCACGCCCGCCGCGGTCGGATACGCCGAAGCCAGCGGGATTCCGTACGGATCCGGCCTGGTCAAGAACGCCTACGTGGGCCGGACCTTCATCCAGCCCTCGCAGACGATCCGCCAGCTCGGCATCCGGCTCAAGCTCAACCCCCTCAAGGAAGTCATCCGGGGCAAGCGCCTGGTGGTCGTCGACGACTCGATCGTCCGCGGCAACACCCAGCGGGCCCTGGTCAAGATGCTCCGCGAGGCCGGCGCGGCCGAGGTCCACATCCGGATCTCCTCGCCGCCGGTGAAGTGGCCGTGCTTCTTCGGCATCGACTTCGCCACCCGGGCCGAGCTGATCGCCAACGGCATGACGGTCGACGAGATCGCCACCTCGCTGGGCGCGGACTCGCTCTCGTACATCTCGCTCGACGCGATGGTCGAGGCGACCACGATCCAGAAGCCCAACCTCTGCCGTGCCTGCTTCGACGGCGAGTACCCGATGGAGCTGCCCGACCCGCAGCTCCTGGGCAAGCAGCTGCTGGAGTCCGAGCTCGCGGGCGGCACGGACGCCGCCGACGCGCTCCGCCGCCCGTAGCCCTGGCTCAACCTGCGCCGGGCCCTGTCTTTGAGGCTTCTCCCAGGGCCCGGCACCACACGCAGTAACGACACGAAAGCTCTCTCCTGTCATGACAGAGAAGACCACCGGTGCCAGCTACGCAGCCGCAGGCGTGGACATCGAAGCGGGCGACCGCGCCGTCGAGCTGATGAAGGAGTGGGTGAAGAAGACGCAGCGCCCCGAGGTCCTCGGTGGCCTCGGCGGCTTCGCCGGCCTCTTCGACGCCTCCGCCCTCAAGCGCTACGAGCGTCCGCTGCTCGCCTCGGCCACCGACGGCGTCGGCACCAAGGTGGACATCGCCCGCCAGCTCGGCGTGTACGACACCATCGGCCACGACCTGGTGGCGATGGTCATGGACGACATCGTCGTCTGCGGCGCCGAGCCGCTCTTCATGACCGACTACATCTGCGTCGGCAAGGTGCACCCCGAGCGTGTCGCGGCGATCGTCAAGGGCATCGCCGAGGGCTGCGTCCTCGCCGGCTGCGCTCTGGTGGGCGGCGAGACCGCCGAGCACCCCGGTCTGCTGGGACCGGACGACTTCGACGTGGCCGGTGCCGGAACGGGCGTCGTCGAGTACGACCGCCTGCTCGGCGCGGATCGCATCCGTACGGGGGACGCCGTCATCGCGATGGCTTCGTCCGGCCTTCACTCGAACGGGTACTCGCTGGTCCGTCACGTCCTCTTCGAGCGCGCCAAGATGTCGCTGGAGAGCCACGTGGAGGAGCTCGGCCGCACCCTCGGCGAGGAGCTGCTGGAGCCCACCAAGATCTACTCGCTGGACTGCATGGCCCTCACCCGCACGGCCGAGGTGCACGCCTACTCGCACATCACCGGCGGCGGCCTCGCGGCGAACCTGGCCCGGGTCATCCCGGACCACCTGCACGCCACGGTCGACCGGTCGACCTGGGCGCCCGGCGCCATCTTCGACCTGGTCGGCAAGGCGGGCCAGGTGGAGCAGCTGGAGCTGGAGAAGACCCTGAACATGGGCGTCGGCATGATGGCCGTCGTTCCGCAGGAGTCGGTGGACGTGGCGCTGACCGCGCTGGCCGACCGGGGTGTCGACGCGTGGGTCGCGGGAGAGATCCTGGACCGCGGCGACCACGTCGAGGGCGCGACCATGACCGGTTCCTACGCGAGCTGAGCAGCACTGAAACCCGGCCCGGGGCGATGCCCTGGACCGGGTTTCAGTCTTTTTGTCTGTCGTGCAGACGCCTCAGGGCGTCAAGCGCCGCGACGCTGTGACGACGGCCCGGACTCCTCGTCCTCGTCGTCGTCATCCGTGTTGTAGAGGTCCGCGTACCGAGCGTACGGGTCGTCCTCGTCCAGCTCGTCGTCGTCTACCTCGACCGGCTCGCTGACAGGCAGCGGTTCCACGGTCGATGCGCCCAGCTCGTTGGCCAGACGCGAGAGGTCAGTCCCGCCGCTGCTGTACTTCAGCTGGCGGGCGACCTTCGTCTGCTTGGCCTTTGCCCGGCCGCGCCCCATGGCTCGACCCCCTCGGTGACGGGGCTCGACGGCCCCAGAGTCTGACACGCGTTCATGGTTCGGAGCGGGCTCTCCGTGGAGAGACCGTCCGTAGGGGTTTAACGGTACCTGCTTCCGCGGCCATACGGTACGCCGCCCGCATGACGCGCCCCGGTGCAGAACCAACGAGGCGCCCCGTCCTCCCTGGTCAGCTGCGATTTTAACCTTTTCCTGGCGGGCGACCCGCCGAAGTGCAGTGAGTTCCGTCTCGCCGCACCCCGGCGGGGCGCCCGGGAGCCCCGGGAAGTGCCTAGACCGTGCGCGCGGCGCGGCCGTCGGCCATCCGCTGCTCGGCGATCCGGTCGGCCGCGGCGGCCGGCGGAATGCCATCGGTCTTCGCGCGAGCAAAGATTTCCAGCGTGGTGTCGAAGATCTTCGTGGCCTTGGCCTTGCAGCGGTCGAAGTCGAAGCCGCGCAGCTCGTCGGCGACCTGGATGACACCGCCCGCGTTCACCACGTAGTCGGGCGCGTAGAGGATCCCGCGGTCCGAGAGGTCCTTCTCGATGCCCGGGTGGGCGAGCTGGTTGTTCGCCGCGCCGCAGACGATCGTCGCGGTGAGCGCCGGGACGGTCTCGTCGTTCAGGGCGCCGCCGAGCGCGCAGGGGGCGTAGATGTCCAGGCCCTCGACGCGGATCAGCGCGTCCGTGTCGGCGACGGCGGTGACCTTGCCGGGGTGCTTGTCGAGGATCCGGCGTACGGACTCTTCCCGTACGTCCGTGATCACGACCTCGGCGCCGTCCTCCAGCAGGTGCTCGACCAGGTAGTGGCCGACCTTGCCGACACCGGCGACGCCGACCTTGCGGCCGCGCAGGGTCGGGTCGCCCCACAGGTGCTGGGCGCTGGCGCGCATGCCCTGGAAGACGCCGAAGGCGGTGAGGACCGAGGAGTCGCCCGCGCCGCCGTTCTCGGGGGAGCGGCCGGTCGCCCAGCGGGTCTCGCGGGCCACGACGTCCATGTCGGCCACGTAGGTGCCGACGTCGCAGGCGGTCACGTAGCGGCCGCCGAGGGACTCCACGAACCGGCCGTAGGCCTGGAGGAGTTCCTCGCTCTTGAGGACGTCCGGGTCGCCGATGATCACGGCCTTGCCGCCGCCGAGGTCGAGACCGGCGAGAGCGTTCTTGTACGACATGCCGCGCGAGAGGTTCAGCGCGTCCTGGACGGCCTCCTCGTCGGAGGCGTACGCGTGGAAGCGCGTACCGCCGAGGGCGGGGCCCAGGGCGGTGGAGTGGATGGCGATGACGGCCTTCAGGCCGGTGGCGCGGTCCTGGCACAGCACGACTTGCTCGTGGCCGCCCTGCTCCGTGCGGAACAGGGTGTGCAGGACGCCGTCGGTCATTTCGGTCACGGTGGTGACTCCCATGGAAGAGATGCGGCGGAAAGACGCCCGCCCTGCGGGTGGGGGAGGGCGTGCTGGGAGCAGAGTAAGACCTGGGGGCCGCCCGTAGGTGACCTGTCCGAGGATCGGAACACTCCCGTGGCCCGCGGGGCTGCGACGCCCCGGAGGTGAACCCGGCCCCCTGGAGGGGCAGTACGAGAGCGTGAGCGAATCCTCCGATCTCCCGCTGCCGTCCGCGCGCTCGGCGCCGACCGTCCCGTACGCCTCCTACCTGCGCGTCTACGAGCCGCTGGCGGCCTTCGCCGAGCCGGAGCGCACGCACTGGGCCGACTACGCCCGGCGCGGGGCGACCCCGACCGCCCAGGACGAACTGCGCCGGTCGCTGTCGGACTTGGTGCGGGTCCCGGTGGTGGGGGTGCCGGCCCACGAGAGCGCGGACGCCTTCACCGCGGTGGTCGACGGGGTGCTCCTGGTCTGTCCGTGGCGCACCCGGCTCCGCGGCTGGCTGGCCCTCCAGGAGCTGGTCGAGTGGTTCCCCCGCCCGGTGCTGGACGCGGCGCTCCCGCCGGGGGAGCGCCGCCGGGCGGCCGAGGAGTACGAGCGCTGGCGAGAACGGAACCCGGACGCGCGCCCCTGGATCCGTACGGGGGTGTGGCAGGTTCCGCTGCGCTGGTTCGTGCTGGTGGCGGACGAGGAGCGGGAGCACGTGCCGGGCGAGCGGCTGCGCTACCGCACGCCGATGGTGCAGGCCCGGCGGCGGCTCGCCCGGGCGCTGCGGACCCTGCGGGACGCGGAGGGGTACGGGGCGCTGGCCGACGGACTGGTGGAAGTGGGGAGCTGGCTGGAGGAGTTCCACCCGCGTTCGATGGTCGAACTGGACTACGGCGGGCTGCTGCACGCGCTGCCGGCGGACCGGCTGGCGGCCGACCGTTCGGCCCGGGACCTCGCGGCGGGGGTCGCGGCCCTGAGGGCGGGGGACGCGGAGGGGGCGACCGAGGTGTACGAGGAGCTGGCGGAGCGGTGGCGGGCGGTCCGGGAGCGGCTTTTCGCGAATTAGGCCGAAAGGGGCCTATGTGGCTGGTTTCACTCAGCAGGGGTCCGTACGTATCGTCCGGTATCGGTCGATCGGTGAATAGTGGCTGATCAGAGGCCTGATCATGGCATTTGGGACGTAGTGCCAGGACCTACGTCCCGATACGGGCCATTGGCCCAAGCGTGACGGACCGCACTAACTACACCCTTGCGCCCTTCCCCTACCCTCGTGCCAAAATAGGACAAGGAGTCCGGGGAGGGTTCCTTCCGCCCAACTAAGGGCGGAATGCTCGGCATTGCACTCTACGGGGGGTCTGACGACTCCTGATCGCTCTGTGACTGATCGTCACAGTGGGGTGACTGTCCGCTATGGGACGGTCCATCGGCTTCCGCCGCTGATGAACACCTCGGAGGGCAATTCCGTCGGTTTGGCCGTCGAGGCTGGACGGATGGTGTAGTTGTAGTGCCGAGGACAAGCCGTTCGTCCTATAACCGACTCGGCCCGCGTATGTCCATTTCGGGCAACGCGGGCCAAGGTGCAGAATTTAGAGGAAAGAACCGAGATGGTTCGGTTCTCCCGAGGAGGCCGCTCATGACCGCTCGCACCCCTGATGCCGAGCCGCTGCTGACCCCGGCTGAGGTTGCCACGATGTTCCGCGTGGACCCGAAGACGGTCACCCGCTGGGCCAAGGCTGGCAAGCTCACGTCCATCCGCACCCTGGGTGGACACCGCCGGTACCGCGAGGCCGAGGTTCGCGCACTGCTCGCGGGAATTCCGCAGCAGCGCAGCGAGGCCTGAGGTCGCGTAAACACCCCGCTTTAACGGGTTTATATCGGGTCCCCCAATCCGATGAAACCCACATGGCTTCAAACGGCCGGGCCTGCCCCAACAGGTCAAAGCCGTTCGATCGCGCTGGACTCCGCCGGGTCCAGCGCGATCTTTTTTATGCCCAGGTCAGGGTGGGTCTCAGGGGTCGCGCGGCGCCGCCGGAGGTAGGTGCCATTGCACATATTCTATCGAGCGGGCGTATGGGTGCGATAAAAGTATGAGTCTCAAAAACTCATGCGGTGACTCCCGTCACAGATGATCACTCTTGTATATCCGGTAATGCACCCCGTAAAGGGGATGTGCCGCACGGGGCACATCATGCGAACGGGGGATTCCGCTCACGGCTCGTCCCCGGCCCCGAGCGCTCCGGAGAAGTCGAGGGGCTGGGGGAGGGCCGGAGAAGCCTGGAGGGGTCCGGAGAGCTCGGCAGAGCTCGGCAGAGCTCCGGGAGGGCGGGGGCGGGTTCGGGGGGACCCGGGGTGTGCTCGTGTACGGACCGCAGACGCCGTGGACGCGGCCCGGAGGTGTCCGCGGGCGGTCGCGGGGGCCGTGGCCGCCCCACGGGCCGCACGGCGGCCTCCAAGGCGGTCCGGAGGTCACCACCCGCCAACGCGTCAGGGCCCGCATCCCCAGAGGGATACGGGCCCTGACGTTCCTGCGAACCTGACGGGACTTGAACCCGCGACCTCCACCTTGACAGGGTGGCGAGCTAACCAACTGCTCCACAGGTCCTTGATTTGCGGCCGCTCGGCGGCTGCGAATCAGACTGTACCGCAGCTCAGGGGGTGCAGTCGAACCGGATCACGGCAGCGGTCACGGCGCCGCCGCGTCCACCGCCTTCACGATCCGCTTGTCGGAGATCGGGTACGCCGTCCCGAGCGCGTGCGCGAAGTAACTGACGCGCAGTTCCTCGATCATCCAGCGGATGTCGGTGACCGTGGAGGGGACCGGCCGCCCCTTCGGCAGCTGTTCCAGGAGCCAGGCGTACTCGTCCTGCATCTCGTGGACCTTCTCCATGCGCGTGGTGTCGCGCTGGACGCCCGTGGGCATCTGCTGGAGCCGCCGGTCCGCCGCCACCAGGTAGCGCATCAGGTCCGGGAGCCTGCGCAGCCCGGTGAGCGTCACGAAGCCGGCCGGCATGAGGGCCGCCAGCTGCGTCTTGACGTCCTGGATGTTCGCGACCAGCGCCAGGCTGCCCGTGGCCTTCAGGCGGCGCTCACAGGCCTGCCAGGCGGCCAGCACCTGCTGCACCTGGCTCACCGTGCGCACGGTCGTGTCCACCAGGTCGGCGCGGACTGCCTCGTAGAGCCGCCGGAAGCCCGCCTCGTCCCACGCGGGACCGCCGTGGTCGGCGATCAGCTTGTCGGTCGCCGCGGTCGCGCAGTCGTCGAAGAGCGCCTGGATGGAGCCGTGCGGATTCCTGGACAGGGCCAGCTTCTGCTGGTTGGTCAGGTGGTCCGAGGCGAACTTCGCCGGATTCACCGGGATGTTCAGCAGGATGAGCCGGCGGGTGCCCAGCCACATCGCCTGCTGCTGCTCGGCCTCCGTGTCGAAGAGCCGTACGGACACGCTCGTGCCCTCGTCCACCAGCGCCGGGTAGGCCTTCACCGGCTGACCCGCCCGGCGGGTCTCGAAGACCTTCGTCAGCGTGCCGATCGTCCAGTCGGTCAGCCCGGTGCGCTCCACCGACTCCCCGCCCGCACGCTCGGCGGTGGCCGCCGCGGCCTTGGAGAGGGCCTGGCGGGCCTTCGGCTTCAGGCGCAGCCGCAGGGCCTCCAGGTCCTTGTCCTCGGCGAGGTTCTTGCGGCGCTCGTCGACGATCCGGAAGGTGATCTTCAGGTGGTCCGGGATCCGCCCGAGGTCGAAGTCCTCGGCCGAGACAGGGACCCCGACCATCCGCTGGAGCTCGCGGGCGAGGGTGACCGGCAGCGGCTCCTGCAGGGGCACCGCCGTGTCCAGGAACCGGCCCGCGTAGTTCGGCGCGGGCACGTAGTGCCGGCGGATCGGCTTCGGCAGCGAGCGGATCAGCTCGGTGACGACCTCCTCGCGCAGGCCCGGGATCTGCCAGTCGAAGCCCTCGTCGGTGACCTGGTTCAGCACCTGGAGCGGGATGTGGACGGTCACGCCGTCGGCGTCCGCACCCGGTTCGAACTGGTAGGTCACCCGGAACTTCAGCGGCCCCTGCCGCCAGGAGTCCGGGTAGTCGGCCTTGGTGACCCCGGCCGCCTTCTCGGTCAGCAGCATCTCGCGCTCGAAGTCGAGGAGTTCCGGCTCCTCGCGCTTCTTGTGCTTCCACCACGAGTCGAAGTGCGCCCCCGAGACCACGTGGGCCGGGATCCGCTGGTCGTAGAAGTCGAAGAGCGTCTCGTCGTCGACCACGATGTCGCGGCGCCGGGCCCGGTTCTCCAGCTCCTCCACCTCGGTGAGGAGCTTGCGGTTGTCGGCGTAGAACTTGTGGTGGGTCCGCCAGTCGCCCTCGACGAGAGCGTTGCGGATGAACAGCTCGCGCGAGACCTCGGCGTCGATCCGGCCGTAGTTGATCTTCCGCTGGGCGACGATCGGCACGCCGTACAGCGTGACCTTCTCGTACGCCATCACGGCCGCCTGGTCCTTCTCCCAGTGCGGCTCGCTGTACGTGCGCTTGATCAGGTGCTGCGCCAGCGGCTCCACCCACTCGGGCTCCACCTTGGCGTTGACCCGGGCCCACAGCCGCGAGGTCTCCACGAGCTCGGCCGACATCACGAACTTCGGCTGCTTCTTGAACAGCGAGGAACCCGGGAAGATCGCGAACTTGGCGCTGCGGGCACCGAGGTACTCGTTCTTGTCGGTGTCCTTCAGCCCGATGTGCGAGAGCAGTCCGGCCAGCAGCGAGACGTGGACGACCTGCTCGGGGGCGTCGGCCTCGTTGACGTGGATGCCCATGCTCTTGGCGACCGTGCGCAGCTGGGAGTAGATGTCCTGCCACTCGCGGATCCGCAGGAAGTTCAGGTACTCCTGCTTGCACATCCGGCGGAACGAGGACGAGCCGCGTTCCTTCTGCTGCTCGCGCACATAGCGCCACATGTTGAGGAACGAGAGGAAGTCGCTGGTCTCGTCCTTGAACCGGGCGTGGTTCTGGTCGGCCTGGGTCTGCTTGTCCGAGGGCCGCTCGCGCGGGTCCTGGATGGACAGGGCCGCCGCGATGACCATGACCTCGCGGACGCAGTTGTTCTTGTCGGCCTCGATGACCATGCGGGCCAGCCGCGGGTCGACGGGCAGCTGCGACAGCTGGCGGCCCATCTGCGTCAGGCGCTTCTTGGGATCCTTCTCGGCCGGGTCCAGTGCGCCGAGCTCCTGGAGCAGCTGCACGCCGTCGCGGATGTTGCGGTGGTCCGGCGGGTCGATGAAGGGGAACTTCTCGATCTCACCGAGGCCCGCGGCGGTCATCTGCAGGATGACGGAGGCCAGGTTCGTGCGCAGGATCTCGGCGTCGGTGAACTCGGGACGGGCGTTGAAGTCGTCCTCGGAGTACAGCCGGATGCAGATGCCGTCGCTGGTACGGCCGCAGCGGCCCTTGCGCTGGTTGGCGCTGGCCTGCGAGATCCGCTCGATCGGCAGGCGCTGGACCTTGGTGCGGTGGCTGTAGCGGGAGATCCGGGCGGTGCCCGGGTCGATCACGTACTTGATGCCGGGGACGGTCAGGGAGGTCTCGGCGACGTTGGTCGCGAGCACGATCCGGCGGCCGGTGTGCTGCTGGAAGACCCGGTGCTGCTCGGCGTGCGAGAGGCGGGCGTAGAGGGGGAGGACCTCGGTGAAGCGCAGCTTCTTCTTGATCAGCGCGTCGGCGGTGTCGCGGATCTCGCGCTCGCCGGAGAGGAAGACCAGGATGTCGCCGGCGCCCTCGCCCTGGAGCTCGTCCACGGCGTCGCAGATCGCGGTGATCTGGTCCCGGTCGGACTCCTCGGAGTCCTCTTCCAGCAGCGGCCGGTAGCGGACCTCCACCGGATACGTGCGCCCGCTGACCTCGACGATCGGGGCGTCGCCGAAGTGGCGGGAGAAACGCTCCGGGTCGATCGTCGCGGAGGTGATGACGACCTTGAGGTCGGGCCGCTTGGGCAGCAGCGTCGCCAGGTAGCCGAGCAGGAAGTCGATGTTGAGGGACCGCTCGTGGGCCTCGTCGATGATGATCGTGTCGTAGGCGCGCAGCTCGCGGTCCGTCTGGATCTCGGCGAGCAGGATGCCGTCCGTCATCAGCTTCACGAAGGTGGCGTCCTGGTCCACCTGGTCGGTGAAGCGGACCTTCCAGCCGACGGTCTGGCCGATCTCGGACTTCAGCTCCTCGGCGATCCGCTCCGCGACCGTACGGGCGGCGATCCGGCGGGGCTGGGTGTGCCCGATCATGCCCCGGACACCGCGGCCCAGCTCCATGCAGATCTTGGGGATCTGCGTGGTCTTGCCGGACCCGGTCTCGCCCGCGACGATCACGACCTGGTGGTCGCGTATCGCCTCGGCGATCTCGTCCTTCTTCTGGCTGACGGGCAGGTTCTCGGGATACGTGACCTCCGGCATCCGCGAGGCACGGCCGGCCAGTCGCTCGGCGGCCTTGGCGGCCTCCGCGGCGATCTCGTCGAGCACGGCCTGCTTGGCCTCGGGCTTGCGGATACGGCGGGCGCCTTCGAGGCGGCGGCCGAGGCGGTGCGCGTCACGGAGGGAGATCTCACCGAGAAGCGTCTGCAGGGCGGCGAAGGAAGTAGACATACCTGGTCGAGGATCTCACCTGGGCCCTCCGGGTGGCGAACGCATTTGTGGGGCGGACCCGTACCATTTCGGGACGAGTCCGTCGGTCGTACGAGTGAGAGGCAGCCCACCTTGTCCCGCCTGCGCCTGTTCGGCTGCGCCGTGCTGGCGGTACTGGCGGTACTGCTGGGCGGGGCGGCTCCGGCCGCCGCGACGGGCTTCCTCCCCGCGCGCGGGCCCGCCGCGGGTCCGCAGACGGCCGACGCCGCCGCTGCTGCCGACGCCGCCGCCGCCGCTGCCGACGACACCGGCGCTGCCGACCCTGCCGACCCTGCCGACGCCGACGCCGAGGCGACGGCCGGGCGCCCCGTGGCAGCCGTCCCGCACGTGGCCCTCGCCGCGCCGGGACACACCGGGAGCCCGGCGGCGGCCGCTGCCCCCGGAGCGACGGCGCCGACCGGACCGGCAGAGGTCGGCCGTGCCGAGGCGGACGGCACCACCGCCCGGGCTCCGGTCCGGGCCGGCCCCGGAGCCCCCGACCACCTGCGGGGCGGCGGTCCCTCCTGCGCCCCCGCGTCCCCCGACCACGGCGGGACGCCCGCCGTCCCGGCCCGGGCCGGCGGCGACCACGCGCAGGTCCCGCCCGGCCGCCCGGAGCCGCCGGTGACCCGGCCGTACGCGGGCCCGTCCGTACGGGTGCCGCTCCGCGGCCCCGACCGGCCGGCCCCCGGCCCGGTGGAGCTGTCCGTGATGCGGGTCTAGGCCGTCTCTTTCGGATCTTGTCGGTCGGGCCCGCGTCCGTGACGCGGCCCCGCCCCGGAGACCGCCCCCGGAAGCCGGCCCGGAGACCGCCGAGGTCCGGGCCGTCACCCGTACGCGCTCCCGGACCGACGCGCTCCCCGGCCACCTGGCCCGGCCCGTACCCACCCCGTCCTCACCCGCAGAACCGGAGCACCCGCATGCCCTCTCCCGCGAACCGTCCCCAGCGCGGCGCCACGTCCAAGTCCGCCGTGAAGCCCCTGCTGATCTCCGCCGGGGTCGCCGTCGCCTCGATCACCCTCGGCCTCGTCTCCTGGCAGGCCACCGCCCCCGACGAGAGCGGCTCGGCCGGTTCCGCCTCCGCGGCGGCGCCCCGGACGGACCCCGCCGCCGAGCTGAAGGCCCTGGCCCGCCGCGACTCCGGCGACAAGCTCGCCGTCGGCCGCGCGGACGCGCCCGTCGTGCTCGTCGAGTACTCCGACTTCAAGTGCGGCTACTGCGGCAAGTTCGCCCGGGACACCGAGCCCGAACTGGTGAAGAAGTACGTCGAGGACGGCACCCTGCGCATCGAGTGGCGCAACTTCCCGATCTTCGGAGCAGAGTCCGAAGCCGCCGCCAAGGCCGCCTGGGCGGCCGGGCAGCAGGACCGCTTCGACGCCTTCCACGCCGCCGCCTACGCCGCCGGCTCGAAGGAGAAGGGCTTCGCCGAACCCCGGCTCGTGGAGCTGGCCCGCGAGGCCGGGGTACCCGATCTGGAGCGCTTCAAGGCGGACATGGCCGGCGAGGCGGGCGCGGCGGCCCTGCGGAAGGACCAGGAGGAGGGCTACCGCATCGGCGTCACCTCCACCCCGTCCTTCCTGCTGAACGGCCGCCCCATCGCCGGCGCCCAGCCGCTCGACACCTTCACGGCCGCCATCGCCCGGGCGAAGTCCGAGGCCGCGGCCGAGGCGGCGAAGCAGTGACCGACATCGGATACCTGGCCGCCCTGATGGGCGGCCTCCTGGCGCTGCTCAGCCCCTGCAGCGCGCTGCTGCTGCCCGCCTTCTTCGCGTACTCCATCGACTCCCCCTCGCGGCTCCTGGCGCGTACCGGGATCTTCTACGCGGGCCTCGCGAGCACCCTCGTACCGCTCGGAGCGGCCGGCTCGTACGCGGGGCGGTTCTTCCACGGCAACCGCGACCAGCTCGTGCTGGTGGGCGGCTGGCTGATCATCGCGCTGGGCCTCGCACAGATCCTGGGGCTCGGCTTCGCGCCGAAGCGGATCTCGGAGCTGTCGGGCCGGATCCGGCCGACCACCGCCCTGTCGGTGTACGCGCTCGGCGCGGTCTACGGGCTGGCCGGTTTCTGCGCCGGCCCGATCCTGGGCAGCGTCCTGACGGTCGCGGCGGTCAGCGGCAGCCCCGTCTACGGTGGCCTGCTGCTCGCGGTCTACGCCCTGGGGATGGCCGTACCGCTGTTCGTGATGGCGCTGCTGTGGGAGCGGTTCGACCTGGGCAGGCGGCGCTGGCTGCGCGGGCGGGCCCTGCGCGCCGGCCGCTTCGAGCTGCACACCACCTCGTTGCTGTCCGGGCTGTTCTTCATCACCCTCGGCGTGCTGTTCCTCGCCTACGACGGGGCGAGCGCGCTGCCGGGGCTGCTGGACGTGGACGACTCGTTCGCCGTCGAGCAGCGGGTCCGCACCCTGGCGGACGGGGTACCGGACGGGGTGCTGCTCGGACTGGTCGCCGCCGGGGCGGCGGCCGTCGGCGTCGTGCAGTGGCGCCGCAGGGAGCGCGCGGCTCAGGCCGAGGCCGAAGGGGAGTAACCACAGAAGGCCCCGTCCGATGGACGGGGCCTTCTTGATGGTGGCTGGGGCCGGGGTCGAACCGGCGACCTATCGCTTTTCAGGCGATCGCTCGTACCAACTGAGCTACCCAGCCACGAAACCGTTTCCGGTTTCAGCGATCCTGACGGGACTTGAACCCGCGACCTCCACCTTGACAGGGTGGCGAGCTAACCAACTGCTCCACAGGACCTTGCAGTGTGCGAGAACAAGTCTTGCACACGGTAATGCGTACCCCCAACGGGATTCGAACCCGTGCTACCGCCTTGAAAGGGCGGCGTCCTGGGCCACTAGACGATGAGGGCTAAAGGCCCGCCGGGCACTTCTCAGCGCGTCGGGGACGTGAGAAGCATATGGGATCCGGGGAGCTATCGCCAAAACGGTTTCCCCCGGAGCGACAATGGCCGGGTGCTGGAGATGACGCGCGAGGAGTTCGAAGAGCTCGTCGCAGAGGCCCTGGACCGGATCCCGCCGGAGCTGACGCGGCTGATGGACAACGTGGCGGTGTTCGTCGAGGACGAACCGCCCGCCGACGACCCCGAGCTGCTCGGTCTGTACGAGGGCACTCCGCTGACGGACCGCGGCGAGTGGTACGCCGGGGTGCTGCCGGACCGCATCACGATCTACCGCAATCCCACGTTGCGCATGTGCGAGGACCGGGAGAGCGTGGTCGCGGAGACGGAGGTCACCGTGGTCCACGAGATCGCCCACCACTTCGGGATCGACGACGACCGGCTGCACGCGCTGGGGTACGGGTGACCGGGCCGGCCCCGGTTCCCGGCGACGGCGAGGCGAAGGCCGCGCGGGAGTCGCAGGGGTCACAGGCGCCAGGGGCGTCAGGGGCCTCGGAGGCCCCGGTGGTGTCCGAAGCCATTGATCCGGACGTCGACCTGCACGTACCCGCACAGCGCACCGAACCGCAGGGCCGGGTGCTCGCGGCGGTGGCGGCGGGCGGCGCGGTCGGGGGCGCGGCGCGGTACGGGATCTCCCTGCTGTGGCCGGCCGGGCCCGGGGCGTTCCCGTGGGCGACCCTGTGGATCAACGCCTCGGGCAGCGCGCTGATCGGCGTGCTCATGGTGCTGATCAGCGAGGGAGGCCGGACGGCCCCGCATCCGCTGCTGAGGCCCTTCGCCGGGGTCGGCGTGCTCGGGGGCTTCACCACCTTCTCCACCTACGCGGTGGACTTCTCACGGCTCCTGGACGAGGGGGAGGCGGGGACCGCCCTGGCGTACGGCGGGCTCACGGTGGTGGCGGCGCTCGGTGCGGTCTGGGCGGCGGCCGCGGCGACCCGGCTCGCGGTGGGCGGGCGCGCCACCGGGCGTGTTCCGCGGTGAACTGGCTGCTCGTGGTCGTGGGTGCGGCCGTCGGTGCACCGCTGCGCTACCTGCTGGACCGTGCGGTGCAGGCGCGGCACGACTCCGTCTTCCCCTGGGGCACGTTCGTGGTCAACGCGGCCGCCTGTCTGGTGCTCGGGGCGCTGGCCGGGGCGGCGTTGGCGGGCGCCGCCTCCTCGCGGCTGCAGTTGCTGCTCGGGACCGGGCTGTGCGGGGCGCTGAGCACGTACTCGACGTTCTCGTACGAGACGCTGCGGCTGGCCGAGCGCGGCCGGGGGTTCCTGGCCGCGGCGAACGTGGTGGCGTCGGTGCTGGTCGGGCTGGGCGCGGTGCGCCTCGGGTCGACGGCGGCGCTGCGGCTCTTCGGCTGAGGGGGTCCGCCCGGGACTCGGCCCGGGGCGCGGCCCGGGACTCGTCTTGGGGCCGGAACGGCCCGGTGTCGGCCCGGGTGTTGGCCCGGCCGTTGGCCCGAGGGCGTGTCCCTCACGGGCCGAAGGGAGTTGGGCACATTGACCCGCTCATGCGGAAAGTTCACCCTCAGGCTCCGGAGGTGCCCCCGTGCGCCAGTTGTCCGCTTCCCTCCGACTGGCCGTCACCGCGCTCGCGGTCGCGGCGACGGCCGGCTGCATGAGCGTCGGTGAGGACGCGGCGAAGCCCGGCCCCGCCGCTTCGGGTGACCGCCGCAGCGGCGCCGAGGCGGGTGCGGGGACCGTTTCGGGGCGCGGCTCCGGGGTCCGCGGCAACGGGCACGGCGTGAAGGACGGTACGGGGAGCCAGGAGGGCAGGCCCAAGGAGGACGGCAAGGCCTCCGGCGCGACCGGAGCCTCGCCGAGTCCCGGCGCGACGCCCGGACGGCCGGGCGCACCCGCACCGTCGGCGGGACCGGGCGGGGGTGCGGGCGGGCAGGGCCCGCAGGAACCCACGACGGGCGGACCGGGCGGCGGCCCCGGCGGCCCCGGCGGTTCGGCGGGCGGGCAGCAGTCGGCGAGCCCGACCCCGGCGCCCCCGGCCACGACTCCCCCTGTGACGGAACCCACTCCGGATCCGCCGAGTCCGCAGCCGGAGCCGACCCTCGTTCCGGCCCCCGAGCTCTAGGCCCGGCGGCACCCGACCGGGTCCGCCGGGGCCCGGTCCTCCTCCGCCCTCGTGGGCGTCTTCGCAGGTCAGAGCCGTTCTTCCGGGGGCGACTTGCCAGACCCCGGGGAGGGTGCGTATGGTTATAGATCGTTTGATCCCATTGCCCGGCGCCGAATCCGAAGAGCGCCGTGTGGCGCGTACTCTCCCTAGCCGTGGCTGACCGCATTGAGGCGGTCGATTTGCGATTCACGGAGTTTGGGCGCGTGCCGAGACTCCGGAAGGTTTCGCATTTCGCATGTCCATTTCCAGCTCTGACCGTTCCGTCATGCCCGAGAACGACTCCAACGAGATGATCGACGCCGAGGCCCTCGTGGTCACCGAGGCGATCGAGGCCGCCGAGGCCAACGAGATCATCGAGGCTCTTGAGGCCGACGTGAACACCGACGAGTCCTTCGAGGACTCGGCCGACGACTTCGACGACGCCGACGCCGACGCGGAGCCCTCGATCACCTTCGGCGACCTCGGTCTCCCCGACGGTGTCGTGCGCAAGCTCGCGCAGAACGGCGTCACCACCCCCTTCCCGATCCAGGCCGCGACCATCCCGGACGCCCTGGCCGGCAAGGACATCCTGGGCCGTGGCCGCACCGGCTCCGGCAAGACCCTCTCCTTCGGTCTGCCGACCCTGGCCCAGCTGGCCGGCGGCTTCACCGAGAAGAAGAAGCCCCGCGCGATCATCCTCACGCCGACCCGTGAGCTCGCGATGCAGGTCGCGGACGCGCTCCAGCCCTACGGCGACGTGCTCGGCCTGAAGATGAAGGTCGTCTGCGGCGGTACCTCCATGAGCAACCAGATCTACGCCCTGGAGCGCGGTGTCGACATCCTCGTCGCCACCCCCGGCCGTCTGCGCGACATCATCAACCGCGGCGCCTGCTCCCTGGAGAACGTCCAGGTCGCGGTGCTCGACGAGGCCGACCAGATGGCGGACCTGGGCTTCCTGCCCGAGGTCACCGAGCTGCTCGACCAGATCCCGGGCGGCGGCCAGCGCATGCTCTTCTCCGCCACCATGGAGAACGAGATCGGCACCCTGGTCAAGCGCTACCTGTCCAACCCCGTCACGCACGAGGTCGACAGCGCGCAGGGCAACGTCACGACCATGACGCACCACGTCCTCGTCGTGAAGCCGAAGGACAAGGCGCCGGTCACGGCCGCCATCGCCGCCCGCAAGGGCCGCACCATCATCTTCGTCCGCACCCAGCTGGGCGCCGACCGCATCGCCGAGCAGCTCGTCGAGGCCGGCGTGAAGGCCGACGCGCTGCACGGCGGCATGACGCAGGGTGCCCGTACCCGCGTCCTCGCCGACTTCAAGGACGGCTACGTCAACGCGCTCGTCGCGACCGACGTCGCCGCCCGCGGCATCCACGTCGACGGCATCGACCTGGTCCTGAACGTGGACCCGGCCGGCGACCACAAGGACTACCTGCACCGCTCGGGCCGTACCGCCCGTGCCGGCAAGTCCGGTGTCGTGGTCTCCCTCGCGCTGCCGCACCAGCGCCGCCAGATCTTCCGCCTGATGGAGGACGCGGGCGTCGACGCCTCGCGCCACATCGTCCAGGGTGCCGGCGCCTTCGAGCCGGAGGTCGCCGAGATCACCGGTGCCCGTTCGCTGACCGAGGTCCAGGCCGACTCCGCGAACAACGCCGCCAAGCAGGCCGAGCGTGAGGTCGCCGAGCTGACCAAGCAGCTGGAGCGTCTGACCCGCCGGGCCGGCGAGCTGCGCGAGGAGGCCGACCGCCTCGTCGCCCGCTCCGCCCGTGAGCGCGGCGAGGACCCGGAGGCCGCTGTCGCCGAGGTGGCCGAGGCCGCCGAGGCCGAGGTCGCGGCTGCTGCCGCTGCCGCTGCCGCCGAGATCGCCGCCCAGGAGCGCCGCGAGGAGAACCGCGCCCAGCGCGACGACCGCGGCAACTTCGAGCGTCGTGACAACCGCGGCGGCGACCGCGGTGGCGACCGTGGCGGCTTCCGCCGCGACGACCGCGGTGACCGCGGTGACCGTGGTGGCCGTCCGTCGGGTGGTTTCAACCGTGACGACCGTGGTGGCGACCGTGGTGGCTTCCGCCGCGACGACCGTCCGTCGGGTGGCTTCCGCTCCGGTGGCGACCGTCCGTCCGGTGGTGGCTTCCGTCGTGACGACCGTCCGTCCGGTGGTTTCAACCGTGACGACCGTGGTGGCGACCGTGGTGGCTTCCGCCGCGACGACCGTCCGTCGGGTGGCTTCCGCTCCGGTGGCGACCGTCCGTCCGGTGGTGGCTTCCGTCGTGACGACCGTCCGTCCGGTGGTTTCAACCGTGACGACCGTGGTGGCGACCGTGGTGGCTTCCGCCGTGACGACCGTCCCTCCGGCGGCTTCAACCGCGACGACCGTCCCTCCGGTGGCTTCCGCTCCGGTGGCGGCGACCGTCCCTTCAACCGCGACCGCCGTGACGACCGTCCGGCCGGTGGCTTCCGCTCCGGTGGCGGCGACCGCCCGTACGGCCGCCGTGACGACCACCGTCCGTCCGGCTCCGGCTCCACCGGCGGCTTCGGCGGCCGCCGCGACGACAAGCCGCGCTGGAAGCGCAACGGCTGACCTCAGCTGAGCTGAACCCCTGAGCAAGGGCCCGTACGACACCCAGGTGCCGTGCGGGCCTTTCTCCGCTCCCGGGACCTGATGCCGCGTAACACCCCCTCGGGGTCCGGTTCCAGGCCCTGCGGAGCCCTGCGGAGCACCTCCGAACCGGCGGCGACAGGCCGGTCGGCGGATACCCGATCGGCTGACCCGCGCGGTCCGGCTATGCTCTGGGGTGAGCACCTGGAGGGCCATTAGCTCAATTGGCAGAGCAGCGGACTTTTAATCCGTTGGTTGTCGGTTCGAGTCCGACATGGCCTACCGCTCGCAGGCACGGGGGCTGACCCCTCTGACCTGCTACTCAGCGCCCCACTTGGTTCCGGCCAGGTGGGGCGCTGCGTCGTTTGCGGCCCTGCGCGGAACCGGACGGTCCGTCAACTCCGGGGGAGGGGGCGGGAGCGGGGGCGGCCGGAAAACGCGATGAGGCCGTCGGGCCGGGAGGGTAGCGTCCCGGCCATGACGCCAGTTCTCCGGACCGAACGCCTGGTTCTCGACCCGTACGCCCCCGAGGACGAGGAAGGGTTCGTCGCGCTCTTCCAGGACACCCGGGTGTCCCGGTGGATGGGAGACGGTCCCACCTCCGAGGCCGAGGACCGGGCGCTCTTCGGGCGGGTCTTCACCAAGGTCTACGCCGAGAACCTCTTCGACGTGTGGGCCGTGCGCCGGGAGGGCCGGCTGGTCGGGCACGCCGAGATCAAGCGGACCGACGAGGTCGACGGACACGAGATCATCTACGCCCTGGCCCCCGAGGCCTGGGGAGCGGGCCTCGGTACCGAGATCGCCGAGGCGATCGTCGCGTACGGCTTCGGCTCCCTCGGCCTGACCGAGGTGCACGCGACCGTGGCCGACGCCAACACCGCCTCCCTGGTCCTGCTGGAGCGCATCGGCTTCACCCACGTACGGGACGTCCGGGAGGACGACGGGAGCACCACCCGCGTACTGACCCGCCGCCGGCTTCCTGCCGCCTGACGGTGCCGGGGTCGGTTGCGTACCAGTCTTGCGGCTCTGACCTGCGGTGATGTGGATCCGTGGGGGCTGCGGCGGTTAATTGGCGAAGGGCTCTCCCCGGATGGCGTAGAGTTGTGTTCACCGACGCGGGGTGGAGCAGCTCGGTAGCTCGCTGGGCTCATAACCCAGAGGTCGCAGGTTCAAATCCTGTCCCCGCTACTCAGTACGAAGGCCCGGTTCCTCTTGAGGAACCGGGCCTTCGTCGTGTGTCGGCCTCCCCGGCTTCCCCGCCGCAGACCGTCACCCGTGCGGCCGCCGTCAGGTCGCCGTACGGGTGCTCCTGCCGCCAGCCTTGAGGGGCGAGGAGGCGGCGGGCCCGGACCCGCGCGGCGGACCGGGCGGCAGGAGAGCGGCGTGGTGGGGCTGGGCCGGCAGGACGACACCGCTGGGCGCGCGAACGGGAACACGAACGGGAACGCGAACGGGAGCGGCAATGCGAACGGTGTGACCCGTCGCGTGGTCCGGATGTTGCCGGGTGTGCTGATCGTCCTCGGGATGGTCTTCGACGTGCTGACCCCGCCCAGCTTCACGGGGTCCCCGTTCTTCACGGCGGCCCCTCTGATCGCCGCCCCGCTGTTCACCCTCTGGGCCACGGCCCTGACCGGCGGCCTGGCCGTGTTCGCGGTGTTCGTGCTGCACGTCCTGGGCGGCACCAGCTGGAAGGTCGAGGCGCTGACCGAGCTGGTGACCGTACTGACCGTCGCGGGGCTGGCGGTCCTGATCAACCGCATGGTGCGGCGCAGCGGCGAGCGCCTCGCCTCGGCGCGCGGGATCGCCGAGGCCGCGCAGCGTGCGGTGCTGCCGAAGCCCGCCGAGCGCATCGGGGGGCTGCACGTCTGTGCCTGGTACGAGGCCGCGCAGGCCGACGCCTTCATCGGCGGCGACCTGTACGCGGTCCAGGAGACCCCGTACGGGGTGCGGCTGGCGGTGGGTGACGTACGGGGCAAGGGGCTGGGGGCGGTGGAGGCCGTCGCGGTGGTGCTCGGGGCGTTCCGGGAGGCGGCGGACACCGAGCCGACGCTGGAGGCGCTGGCGCAGCGGCTGGAGCGGGCGCTGAACCGCGAGGGCATCCGGCGCGACAGCCTGGACGCGGTGGAGGGGTTCACGACGTGCGTGCTCGGGGAGATCCCGCCGGGCGCGGGCGTGCTGCGTCTGCTCAACCGCGGTCACCCGGAGCCGCTGCTGCTGCACGGGAACGGGGAGCTGGCGGTCCTCGCCCCGGCGGAGCCCGCTCTGCCGCTCGGCATGGGGGAGCTGGGGGGCTGGCCGGACCTGGTGCAGGAGTGGGCCTTTCCGGCGGGGACCACCCTGCTGCTCTACACGGACGGGCTGACCGAGGCCCGGGACGGGGCGGGGGACTTCTACGATCCGGCCGCCCGGCTGCGCGGGCGGATCTTCCCGGGGCCGCAGGCGCTGCTCAGCGCGCTCAGCAGCGATGTGCGCCGGCATACGGGCGGCGGGGCGACGGACGACATGGCGCTGCTCGCGGTCGGCAGGCCGGGGGAGCGGGAACCGGAGCGGCGGCGGACCGTACCGGTGGTGCCTCGCGCGACGTGAAGACGTGAAGACGTGAAGACGGGAAGACGGGAAGACGGGAATACGTGAGGGCGCGTGGTGACGGTGGGTGATGGAAGAGATGCTCTCCGCAAGGAAGTTGACGAACCGTCATTTCCGGCCTGTGGCTGAAGTGATGCGTGAGTCGCTCTGTTTATGCCCTGGTTGAGCCGGTTTCGCGGCGATAAGGGATGGCCAAAGCCAGTCGGTGAGTGGCTGATTGGTGGGAACGATCAAGCGGAGTAGCTTGGAATCACTCCCCTCCGTCTATTACCTTTCGATAACGCAGCGCGGTCGTCCCAGCCGTCGCAAGAGACGGCACCGTGCGCGCGCGCGTCCCGCGCGTCGATGAGGAGTGTGCCCCGGTGGCCTCCAACTTGCCTGCCCCTGAAGGCATCGAAATCCAGGAGCCGCCCACCGCGGGTGCCTGGGGCGAGTGGAATCCCACCGAGGATTCGGTGCGGCCGGTCCGCGGCAAGCACCGGGTCGCCAAGCAGCGCGGAGGACTCGCCCGCAGCTCCACCGTGCTCGGCGTCGGTGTCATCGCGGCGGTCGGCGCCGGTGGCATCGCCACGGCGCAGGACCGGCCCCAGATCGCGATATCCCTGCCGGCCCTGCCCGACATGATGACCGGGGACAAGGCCCAGCAGGAGGACGCCGATTCCGGATCGGCGACCCCGACCGGCGAGCGGACCGGGATCATCGCCCAGCAGTCCGCCCAGGGCGTCGACGCGGGCGAGGTGCTGCGCAACCGCATCCTCCAGCAGGCCGAGTCCCAGCAGGACGCCGCCGAGGCGAAGGCCCGGGCGGAGGCCGAGGACGCGGCGCGACAGGCTGCCGCCCAGGAGGCCAAGGAGAAGCTGGAGGCGGCCCACAAGGCCGAGGAGGCGAAGACGCAGGCCGAGGCGAAGGCCAAGGAAGAGGCCGAGGCGAAGGCCGCGGCGGCGGAGGCGGCGGCCAAGGCCGAACAGGAGCGCCTCGCCAAGCCGTCCGGCAGCTACTCCCTGCCCACCTCCGCCTACACCCTCACCTCGCACTACGGTGACTCCGGCTCGATGTGGTCCTCCGGTCACCACACCGGCCTCGACTTCGCGGCCCCGACCGGCACCCCGGCCAAGGCCGTGGCCGCCGGGAAGATCACCTCGGCGGGCTGGTCCGGTGCGTACGGCTACCGGATCGTGCTGGAGCTCCCCGACGGTACGGAGATCTGGTACTGCCACCTCTCCTCGATGTCGGTGACCTCCGGTGCGGTCGGCGCCGGCGACACCATCGGCCGCGTCGGCGCCACCGGCAACGTCACCGGACCTCATCTCCACCTGGAAGTACGCAAGGGCGGATCGACGCAGGACCCGCTGGCGTGGCTGAACTCCAAGGGCCTGACCGTCTGAGACCCGGCTCCGGGCCCGGAGCCGCACGCGTTGACGGGGTCGCACTCGTTCCCGGGACCGCATTCGCCCCCGGGGCCGGATGCGGCGTTCCGCGGCCCGGGCACGTCCGTCCGCGCGGCCGCCGGGTCCAACGGGTCGAACCACGGCGGGATCAGCTCCTCCAGTACCGCCGCCCGGGCCAGCGCGGGACCCGCCGTCGCCCGGGACTGCCAGAGCCGGTGCAGCAACTCCCGTTCCCGGCCCGCGAAATCCCGTTCCCGTACGGGGCCGCCGCGCCGCGCCCGGTTCCGCAGCAGGGCCAGGGCCGCCGCATCCGCCTCGTACCGGGCGACCACGCGGCCGGCCGCCCGGCCTCCGCTGCGCCGGGCCAGGGTGCGGGCCAGCGACCGGGCCGGCATCGAGACCAGGGCCGGGACCTCGGCCGGGCCGAGCCAGCCCGCCGCCGCGTACTGCGCGAGCTCACCCTCGACGGCCCGCAACCGGTCACGCCTTATCCGCACCGCCAGCCACACCAGCAGCCCGAACACCGGGACCATCACGCAGCTGTAGACCACGTAGAACCCGTGCTCCCCGAACTGCGAGGAGCCGTTCCACAGCGCGTGCATGCCCATGGCCAGGGCCAGGCCGAGCAGCGGCGGGCCGATCCTGCGCGAGCGGCGGGCGCTCACGGCGGCCACGCCGAAGCCCAGCCCGGTGAGGACGGTGAACAGCGGGTGCGCGAAGGGCGACAGCACTATCCGTACGAAGAAGGTCGCCGCCGTCACGGACTCCAGCGCGCTGCTGCGGTCGGCCAGGTCCTCCACGAAGGCGTTGCCGAGGTAGAGGATGTTCTCGGTGAAGGCGAAGCCGGTGGCGGTGAACCCGGCCACCACGAACCCGTCGGCGGGACCGGTGAAATGGCGTCTTCGGAACGTGAACACCAGCAGCAGGGCAGCCGCCTTGGCGCTCTCCTCCACCACCGGGGCGATGGCCACCGAGCCGAGGTGATCGGCGGTGGAGGCGTCGGTGGTGGTCGCGGCTATCCACTGGGTGGCGAAGTTGTTGGCCAGTATCGCGATCAGGGCCGCGGTGCAGGCACCCCAGCCGAAGCAGAACAGCAGCTGCGACCAGGGCGCGGGCGCGGCCCGGCCCAGCCACCGGAAGGCCGCCATGAGCGGCGCCACCGGCAGCAGGGCGAGACCGAGACCGACCAGGAAGCCGGCGGTGCCGGTCTGTTCCCGCACGAGTTCGAGGATGGCTACCCCGGTCGCGGCGAGCAGGGTGAGGAGCACGCAGGTGCGGACCGTGCCGGACGGACGTGGCAGTACGAGATGGAGCGCTCGGTACACACCATGACCCTAGCGAGCCGGTCTGACACGCGCGGTGACCTTGTCAGTTCTCCGTGCGACGGAAGAGCAAGTCGTGTACGAGGTGGCCCTTGTCGAGGCCCTGGCCCTCGAAGCGGGTCAGCGGCCGGAAGCCGGGACGCGGGGAGTAGCCGCCGTCGGGCTGCGTGTTCTCGAAGTCCGGGTGCGCGGTGAGCACTTCGAGCATCTGCTCGGCGTACGGCTCCCAGTCGGTCGCGCAGTGCAGTACGGCCCCGGGCGCGAGGCGGGTGGCGGCCAGCGTGAGGAAGTCCGGCTGGATCAGCCGGCGCTTGTGGTGGCGGGCCTTGGGCCACGGGTCCGGGAAGTACACGCGGATACCGGCCAGCGAGTCCGGCGGCAGCATCTCGCGGAGCAGGATGATGGCGTCGCCGTTGGCCACCCGGACGTTGGTCATCCCGCCGCGCTCGGCGAGGGCGAGCAGATTGCCCTGCCCGGGGGTGTGCACGTCGGCGGCGAGGATCCCGGTGCCGGGGTCGGCGGCGGCCATCTGCGCCGTGGCCTCGCCCATGCCGAAGCCGATCTCCAGGACGACCGGCAGGCCGCCGAAGAGCTCGTCGAGGTCGAGGACCCGGTGGCCGTCGATGTCCAGGCCCCAGGTGCCCCACAGGCGCTTCAGGGCCTCACCCTGGCCGGTGGTGACCCGGCTGCGCCGGGGCTGGAAGCTCCGGATCCGCCGCTCGTGGTGCGAGCCGGCCGGGTCCGGCGCGGGCCCGTCGGGGAAGCGGGGCTCGGTGCGCCACTTCGGGGGCACGTACGAGTTCGCCTCCGGCGCGGCGTCGGCGGCGTAGTCGGCGACGGGGACGTCCGGGACGGCGGGCGGCGTGGGGTTCAGGGACTCAGACACAATGCGCTGATTCTACGACGGGGGGTCGCGGCGCCGCTGCGCGAGCGGCTCCGGACCGCGTCCGCGCGTGGCGCCGGTGCCGGCCCCCGCCGCATCGGCCGGCGCCCACGACCGCGCCCCGGCTGCCTGCGGCGCCGCGCGCCCGGACCTGCGCCGTGCTCCGGCCCGGCCCCGGCGGCGCCACGGCCCCGCGCGCCCGGCCCGGCCGCCCTGCGAGTTGCAGCCCGCCCCCCTCCGTACCCGCCCGCGCCTCGAACGCAGACCGGGCCGGGTGGGCCGGTCAGGCCGAGCCGAGGGTCCGCAGGGCGCGGGTGGCGATCTCCCGGCCGATCGGGAGGGACGCCGTCGCGGCCGGCGACGGGGCGTTGAGGACGTGGACCGTACGCGGGGCGTCGCGGATCAGGAAGTCGTCGGCCAGGGTGCCGTCGCGCAGCACGGCCTGGGCGCGTACCCCGGCCGCGGCCGGCCGCAGGTCGGCGGCGGTGACGGCCGGCAGCAGGCGCCGTACCGCCCGGGTGAAGGCCTGCTTCGAGAGCGAGCGGTGGATCTCGCCCGTCCCGTACCGCCAGTGCCGCGCGGCCATCCGCCAGGATCCCGGCCAGGCGAGCTCGTCCGCGATGTCCCGGGGCCGCACCGCCGACCAGGCGTAGCCCTCGCGGGCCAGCGCGGGCACGGCGTTGGGGCCGACGTGGACACCGCCGCCGATGCCCCGGGTGAGGTGCACCCCGAGGAAGGGGAACGCCGGGTCGGGCACCGGGTACACCAGGCCCCTGACCAGGTCAGGCCGCGTCAGGTCGTAGTACTCGCCGCGGAAGGGGATGATCCGCATGCCCGGGTCGTCCCCGGCGAGGCGGGCGATCCGGTCGCACTGGAGGCCCGCGCAGTTCACCAGGACCCGCGCCCTGACCACCAGGCCGGACGTCGTGCGGACCGCCACGGCCGAGGGGCGCCGCGAGATCAGGTCCACGGCGCCGCCGTAGACGATCTCCGCGCCGGAGGACTCGGCGAGCTGGGCGCTCACCCGGCCGTAGTCGACGATCCCGGTGCTGCCGACGTGGATCGCCGCCAGCCCGCGCACCTCCGGCTCGTACTCCGTGATCTGAGCCGGGCCGAGCTCGCGCACCGGAATGCCGTTCTCCCGGCCGCGCTGGACCAGGGCGTGCAGCCGAGGCAGCTCCTCCCGCTCCGTGGCGACGATCAGCTTGCCCGTGACCTCGTGCGGAATCCCGTGCTCCGCACAGAACTTGACCATCTCGGCGGCCCCGCTCACCGCGAAGCGCGCCTTGAGGGAACCCGGGCGGTAGTAGATCCCGCTGTGGATCACCCCGCTGTTGCGGCCCGTCTGGTGCCGGGCCGGGCCCGACTCCTTCTCCAGGACCACGACCCTGGTCCCCGGAGCCAGGCGCGCCACGGCATGCGCCGTCGACAGGCCGACGATTCCGCCGCCGATCACCAGCACATCGCAGTCCACGCCGCCACCCACGCTGACACCTCCCACCCCTGCATACTGCACCCCGGCACCGACAACGCGGCCACGCGGCCCCCGGAAGACAGGTCTTACGCCTGCGCCACCAACAGCGGCCGGGCCCGCTCCCGCAGCTCCGCCACGCGCGGCTCGTCCCCGTACGGTTCCAGGCGGTGCAGCAGGTCCCGTACGTATTCGGTCGTCCGTGCCGAGGAGATCCTCCCCGCCACCTCCACCGCCCGGGTGCCCGCCGCGCACGCCGCGTCGAGATTGCCCGACTCCAGCTCGGCGACCGCGCTCACGACCAGCCGCAGCCCGTGCGACCGTACGTACTCCTCGGTGGGGCGCGACAGAGCCTGCTCGGTGAACCGCCTCACCTGCCGGGGCAGTTTCAGATCCCGGTAGCATTCTGCGGCATCTGCCGCGAAACGGTCGTACGAGTAGAAACCCAGCCAGGTCGGATCCGGATCGCCCTCCCGGGACCGCTCCAGCCAGCCCTCCGCCGCCCGCAGCGCCGTCCCCGCCGCCGTCGAGTCGCCCGCCTTCGCGTGCGCCCGCGCCTCGACCAGCCGGAAGAAACTCATGGTGCGGGCGGTGGCGAGACCCCGGTTGCGCTCGACGGCCGCCTGCGCGAGGTCCACCCCCTCGTCGGGGAAGTCCCGGTAGGTCGCCTGCAGGGACATCGAGGCCAGCACATAGCCGCCGAGCGGTACGTCCGCGGCCGCGCGGGCGAGCCGCAGCGCCTGGATGTAGTAGCGCTGGGCCGCTTCCTGCTGGCCCGTGTCGAAGGCCATCCACCCGGCCAGCCGGGTCAGTTCGGCGGTCGCGCCGAACAGCGCGCGGCCCACCTCGTCGGTGTACGAGCCGAGCAGCAGCGGTGCCGCGTCCACCCGCAGGCACTCGGGAACCATCGACGAACGCCAGTCCCCGCCGCCGTACTTGGAGTCCCAGCGGCGCGCGTCCTCGGCGGCCTCGCGCAGCTTCGTCACATCGCTGTGGCCCACGCGCTGGCCGAGGTCGCGCGGCGTTTCGGGTCCGGGCTGGGCGGGCACAACGATGGACGGCGGGCCTGTCGCCGGTCCCGTCATCGGGCCTGTCGCCGGTCCTGTCGTCGTTCCGGATGCCGGTCCTGCCACATGGCCTGACGCGGGGCCTGCCATCGGCCCTGTCGCCGGGCCGGTCGTGCGGCCGTCCGGGGAGGACCGGGGCCCTGGTGCTGCCGTCGCCTCGCGCGCCGGCGCGTCGTGAGCCGAGGGGGTCACTGACACGGGGCTCTGGACCATGGAGTGCCGCGCCACGGGGTCCGGCATCGGGACGGCGCCGGACGCCGGGCCGTCGGTCGTCGCGTGGCCGGCAGCCACGTCGTCGGTCACCGCGTGACCTCTCACCATGTGACCCGTCGTCGCGTGCCCTGCCGTCGCGTGCCCTGCTGGCGGCTGTCCCGCCGTCGGCTGTCCCGTCGTGGGCTCGCCGGCCGTGAGGTGCGGGGGACGGCTGCCCGCCGGTTCCCGGGCCACCGAACTGTCGGCGGGAGATATCAGCCAGCGCGAGGCGGGCGTCGCGTACGCCGCCACGGAGAACGAGCCCGCCAGCGACTGCCAGATCCCGCCCCCGCCGCGCCGCCCGGCGAGGTCGAGCCGGTAGAGGTCGGTGGCCGAGCGCACCGCCGCACCCACGTCGCGCGGGAAGGCCAGCCCGACCTCGGGCGCGGGGTCGGCGTCCGCCAGCCCGATCTCGTGCAGCGGTACCGGCCGCCCCAGCTTCGCGCCGATGGCGGCCGCGATCAGATGGGGGGCGGCGCCCTGGGGCACCATCCCCTTCGACACCCACCGGGCCACCGACGTCTTGTCGTACCGGAGCGTCAGGCCGCGCTGCGCTCCGAGGTCGTTGACCCGCCGGGCCAGCCCGGCGTTGCTGATGCCCGCGAGGGCGAGGACGGCGCCGAGCTTCTCGTTGGGCTCGCGGAGCTCCCTGGACATGCGCCACCCCTCGTCACACGCGGAACGCAGACGCCGCCGGGGCATAGGCGCCCGGCATTTCGTAAACCCAGCGTAGTTCCCCGCCTCCCAAGCGTTAAGGCCCTTACTTCCGTATGGCGGGATTGTTGTCCGTTTGCACAGTCCGCCCCGAGCCCGGGGCCGGGGCGCACGTGTCATCGCGTGCTCCGTCCGTGTGGCCGTGCGCCCGCCCGTGCGCTCTGGCCGGTCCCCGGACCCGGCGATTCGATGTGCGGTGCGTGGGTCGACCCGCCGCCTGACCGGGCGGGTCGGGGGATGCCGCTGCCTCAATCCCCGCGGGTGGCGGAACGGTCCGGGGGGTGGAACGCGCCCCCCGGACCGCGCCCCCCTCGTCGGGTGCCGGAGGCCCGTGACGGCCCTTCCGGCGGCCGAAGAATGGCTGAAAGCGACCTATGGGGCGGTGGGAACGGAACGTCAAATACCGAGTTGCCAGGGCGTGTTCGTTTGCGTGTGCGCCCCCTTTAACCACTCTCGCACGCCTGTCCCGTGGCAGCATGGACCCCGAGCCACCCGGGGTCCCGCGGCCGCGCCCTCAGCGCTGTCCGTGCTGCCTGTGCCCCGGTCATGTGCCCACGGGCTGGGGAGGCGGCGGTGCGCTGGTTGGTGGGTTGGAGCAGTATCGCCGCGAGCTTCGGCACGGCCGGACGCGTCTTTGGCCAGGGTGCCGGGCGGGCCGCCGGACAGGCCTCCGGCCAGGGCGGATACGGCGACGGCGGCTACGGCCGGGGCGGCGACGGCGGCGCACCCCTGCGCGGCGGCCTCGCGGACGCCGCGCATCCGGACGACCCGGGCGCGGACGCGGAACGCACCGTCCACCCCGTCGGCGCACAGCTGCTCTGGGGAGACCCCGACCCCCTCTGGGCCGTCGGCGACTGGCGGCCCGACGAGATCCGCACGCTGACCGCCGACCCCGCCGATCCCTTCACCAGGCTCGCCGTCCTCGGCTGCTGCGGTGCGACCGACGCCGAACTGCGCCGCGCCCTCTACGCCGCCCGCGGCGGCGCGCTGCGCCACCTCACCCAGTGGTCCGGCAGCTACACCGCCGTCGTCCAGGCCGGCCGCCGCATCACCGTCGTCGGCGACCTCGCGGGCGCCCGGCCCGTCTTCTACACCCCCTGGGCGAGCGGCACGGCGTACGCCACCGCGGCCCTCCCGCTCGCCGACCTCATCGAGGCCCAGCTCGACATCGGCCATCTCGCCGCCCTGCTGGCCTGCCCGGACAGTCCGGAGGCCCTGGGCGACGGCACACCGTACGCCGGGGTGCGGCGCATCCCGCCCGGGCACGCGCTCATCCTGCGCGAGGGCTCCCGCGAGATCACCGGCTACGAGCAGGTCGCCTCGCTCGCGGTGGCCGCCCCCGAGGCGGACGCCGAGCGCGCGGTGGAGGGCGTACGGGAAGCGTTGGTGGATGCCGTGCGCGCCCGGCTCACGGCTCCGCGGCATGCTCCCGACGTACTGCCGCCGTACGATCCCGGCCCCGTGCCCGGAATGGGCCCCGCCGACCGGCGCGCCGCCCGCGGTGCCCCGGCCCCGGGGGTGGGCGCCGACCTTTCCGGCGGCAGCGCCTCCGCCACGCTGGCGCTGCTGGCGGCCGGCCTGCCGGGGGCACCGGGCAGCCTGCTGAGTCCGGCCGGGGCGCGGCTGCTGGCCGTCACCTTCAACGACCTGGCCACCCCGCAGGGGCGCGAGGCCGAACTGGAACGTGCCAGGGCCATCGCGGCCGACCCGCGCCTGCACCACGTCGTGGTGGCCGCCGCCGCGGAGGCCCTCCCGTACGCGGAGCTCGACGGCCCGCTCACCGACGAACCCGGCCCCTCCCTGGTCTTCGCCGCGCGCGAGCGGCGCCGGCTGGCCGCCGGCTCGGCCGACCACTTCACCGGGCACGGCGCCCGCCAGGTCCTCGACGCCCACCCGGCGCGCATGGCCGACCTCCTGATGGACCGCCGGCGGCGGCACCTGCTGCGCCCGGTGGCGGCGCTGGCCCGGTCGGCCTCCGCCTCCGGAGCCTCCGGGGAGTCCCTGCTGGTCCCGCTCACCGTGTACTCGGCGGCCCGAAGACTTGCCCGTACGTCGTACCGCGCGGGCATGGAGGCCGCCGCGGCCCGGCTCCGCGAGGGCGGGGTCACCGAGGGATCCTCCGGTCCGGTGGACGCTTCCCTCGCTGCCCTGACCTGGTCCCGCCCGGGACCGGCGGCGGGCTGGCTCACGGGGGAGGCACTGGCGGAAGTATCGATCCGCCTGACCGTCGCCGCCGGCCGGCCCCCGCTGTCGCTGCGGCCGGGGGAGGCCCGGGCCCGCTCGCTGCTCGCCCGCCACGCCGCCGACCACCGGGTCTTCGAGCAGGCCGTGGAGGTCCGCAGCCAGCGGCTGCACGCCCCCTTCCTGGACAACCAGGTCGTACGGGCCGCCCGCGCCCTGCCCGAGTCCCTGCGGGTCCAGCCGGGGGCCCGGGCCGCGATCCTGCGCACCGTCCTGTCCTCGGCGGGTGTGCGGGAGTTCCCGCCGGGCTGGGGTGCCACGGACCGGGTGCCGAACGAGACGGCGACCCTGCTGGGGCTGCGCGCCGCCCTGAGCCTGCTGCTGGACCTGTTCGCGTCGCCGCTGCTCGCGGACGCCGGGCTGATCGAGGCCCGGGTCGTGCGCCAGGCCCTGATCGACGCGGCGGAGGGGCGCCCGGTCCCGCTGGACGGGCTGGCGGAACTGGTCTCGATGGAGCTGTGGCTCGGCCGTCTGCTGGCCCGGCGCGGCACCTGCTGGACGGGTACCTCCGCGGCGCGGCGCCGGGCGGTGCCGGAGGGAGTCCCCGTGCACCGCCCGGCGCTGTCCTGACGTCGGCGCAGGCTCATGCTCCGGCTCAGGCGGTGAGCACCAGCGCGGTCGCGATCGCCGGGCCGAAGGCCCCGCCCAGCTGGTAGCAGAGGGCGAACAGGCCGATGGCCGTGGGGCGCTGGGCCTCGGGGGCGCTCGAAGCGGCGTGCATCGACAGCACGGCGTTGGCTCCGGTCGCCGCGAAGACCCCGCCCATGGTGGCGGCCAGCAGCAGCGGGCCCCAGCTCGCGAACACCGCGATCGCCGCGGCCGCCGCGCCGACCCCGATCAGCACCGCGCGGACGGCCACCCGGCTCATGCGCGCCGAGGCCGCGGCCAGCAGCCAGGAGAGCGCGGATCCGGTGAGCAGCGCCACGAGCTGACCGGTGCCCGCGGTGGCGGTGTCCCAGCCCGCCCGGTCGCCGAGCAGCCGGGGCACGGAGAACAGCAGGGTGAAGTACGAGCCCGAAAGCGCGAGGGCGAGCAGCGCGGAGCCGAGGAAGAGGGGCTTGCGGATCAGCGCGGCGGGGACGAATCCGCCGGGGCGCCGGCGTACGTGCAGCGTGAGCAGTGTGGCGGCGACGGCCGAGGAGCCGAGCGCGGCGGCGGGTGCGTGGGGCAGCAGGACCAGGGCGGTGGCGAGCGCCGTCAGCAGAGCCGCGCCACGGGCGTCGAACCGGCCCTGCGGTGTGGCCACCGGAGCCTTCGCGTACCTGCTCACCGCGGGCACCGCGAGGACCGCGATGACGGATACGCAGAGCGAGAGCCGCCAGGAGAGGACCTGCGAGAGCTGGGCGCCGAGGAGCGGGCCGGAGGCGCCGAGGATGCCGAAGCCCGCGCTGATCACACCCATCCGGCGGGCCGACCCGGCCAGGCTCATGGCGACCGCGGCCAGACCGGCGCCACCGGCGGCCTGCGTGGCCCGTCCGGCAAGGGTGAGCGGCAGCCAGGGGGACGCGGCGACGAGGAGGGTGCCGCCGAGGAGGAGGGCGCCGGCCAGGTGGAGCGCCGCCCGCAGGCCCCGGCGGCGCAGCAGTCCGGCCAGCAGCGGGGTGCCCACGGCCATGGCCCAGGCGTAGGAGGCGACGAGCCAGGTGGCGGTCGAGGCGCTCACCCCGAGGGAGCGGGCCATGTCCGGAAGGATCAGCACGGGGGCATTGGCCCCGGCGGCCAGGGGGGTGGCCAGCAGCGCCAGCCACAGGACGGGAACGGGGCCGACCCGGGGCGTCGAGGAGCGGGTGCTGGCGGTGGCGGTGGCGGTGATCGCGGTGGTCGCGGCACCGGTGGTGCCGGTGGTGGCTGTGGTGCCCATGGTGCTGGTGGTGCCCGTGGTGGCCGTCGTGGTGGTCATGGAAGGCCCCCCTCCAATCCATCTCAAGACTGAGAATCTCAACGTTGAGATAAAAGCATCCAGTCCTCTCAACGTCAAGTGTCTCAACGTTGAGATATTCTGTGGAGGGTACGGACGAGGGACGCGAGCGAGGGAGGACAGCGCATGAGCGACGCAGTGGACGCGATCGTCGGCCAGTGGACGGCGGAGCGCCCGGATCTGGCGGCCGGCCTGTGGCCGGTGGAGGTGGTGGCCCGGATCCAGCGGATGAACCGCGTCATCGACAAGCACCTGAAGGCCTTTGCGGCCGAGCACGACCTGGAGGTGGGCGAGCTCGACATCCTCTTCACCCTGTGCCGCTCCGGCCCCCCGTACGCGCTGACCGCCGGCGCCCTCATCCCGGCCGCCATGGTCACCTCCGGGGCGATCACCAACCGCATCGACCGCATGGAGGCCAAGGGCCTGGTCGAGCGGGTGAGGGACGGCCAGGACCGCCGCACCGTACGGATCCGGCTGACCGAACGGAGCCTCGCGCTGACGGAGGTGATGATCGCCGAGCACCTGCGCCAGTACCAGGAGCTGCTCGCCCCGCTGGACCCCGCCACCTGCGCCACGGTCGCCGGCGCTCTGCGCGTGCTCCTGGAGAACAACGGGGACACGTCGATCACCTGAGGTGTCCGGCCGGGCACCACAGCCCCAACGGGCCGGGCAGAATTGCCCGGTGCGGTATCTCATCCTGGGCGTCACCGAGGCGCGCGACGAGGGCGGCGCCCGTCTTCCCGTGGGCGGCGCCCGGTTGCGCGCGCTCCTTGCCGCCCTCGCCCTCCGGGCCGGCCGCCCGGCCTCCGTCGCCGAACTCGTCGACGACGTCTGGGGCGACGACCCGCCCCAGGACGCCCCCGCCGCACTCCAGGCCCTCGTCGCCCGGCTCCGCCGCGCCCTCGGCGGCCGGGACGCCGTCCACTCCGCCGTCACCGGCGGCTACCTCCTGGCCGCCGCCCGCGACGACGTCGACCTGCACCGGTTCGACCGGCTGGCGGTCCAGGGCGGCCAGGAACTGGCGACCGACCCGGCCGCCGCCTCCCGCACCCTGCGCACCGCCCTCGATCTCTGGCGCGGACCCGCCTTCGCCGACCTGCCCGAGTCCGCCCGCGCCGGCCATGCGGCCGTCGCCGAGGCACGCCGCACCGGCGTCCTCCGGCACCGCATCGAGGCGGACCTGCGCAGCGGCGCCACGGCTCCGGCCGCGCTCCTGCCCGAGATCGAGGCACTGGTCGACGCCTCCCCGTACGACGAGACGCTCCGGGCGCAGCAGCTGCGCGCCCTGCGCGCCGCCGGCCGCCCCGCCGAGGCCCTCGCCGCGTACGAGCGCACGCGCCGCGCCCTCGCCGACGGCCTCGGCACCGACCCGGGCCCGGAACTCGCGGCCCTGCACGCGGAACTCCTCCAGCCGCAGGCTCTGCCACCGCAGCCCCGGGAGTCCCTGCAGTCCTGGGAGTCCCTGCAGCCCCGGGAGTACCTGCAGTCCCGCCAGTCCCCGCTCTTCCCGCAGCCCCGGCCTGAGGCCTCCGCCGCCCCCGGGACTCCCGGAACTCCCGTGGCCGCCGATGCCTCTGGCGCGCCCGGCGCTCCCCGCGGGAACCTCCGCCCCCGCCTGACCTCCTTCGTCGGCCGCGAACCCGAACTGGACGCCCTGCGCGGCGATCTGGCCCGGCTGCGCCTCATCACCCTGACCGGCCCCGGTGGTTCGGGCAAGACCCGCCTCGCGGAGCACGCCGCCGCGGCCCACCCCGAAGCCGGCTGGATCGTCGAACTCGCCCGCCTGGACCAGCCCGCCGCCGTTCCCGGAGCCGTCCTCAGCGCCCTCGGCCTGCGCGAGAGCTCCCTCGTCACCCGCGAGACCCCGGCCCCGGCCGCCACCGACCCCACCACCCGCCTCGTCGAACACTGCGCCCACCGCACCCTGCTGCTCGTCCTCGACAACTGCGAGCACGTCATCGGCGCCGCCGCCGAACTCGCCGAACGCCTCCTCACGCACTGCCCCGGTGTGCGGATTCTGGCCACCAGCCGCGAACCCCTCGGTGTCCCGGGGGAGACGGTCCGCCCCGTCGAGCCCCTGCCGCCCGACCCCGCCCACCAGCTCTTCGCCGATCGTGGTGCCTCGGTCCGCCCCGGCTTCCGCCCCACCGAAGACCCGGACGCCGTGGCCGAGATCTGCGCACGCCTGGACGGTCTGCCGCTGGCCATCGAGCTGGCCGCCGCCCGGCTGCGGCTGCTCACGCCGCGCCAGATCGCCGACCGTCTCGACGACCGCTTCCGGCTCCTGACCAGCGGCGCCCGCACGGTCCTGCCCCGCCAGCAGACCCTGCGCGCCGTGGTCGACTGGTCCTGGGACCTCCTCGACGAGGCCGAACGCACCGTCCTGTGCCGGCTGTCCGTCTTCGCCGGCGGCTGCGACCTCGCCGCCGCCGAGGCCGTCTGCGCCGACCCCGCGGACGTGGACCCGTACGACCCCGCCGACGTCCTCGGCTCCCTCGTCGACAAGTCCCTCGTCCTGGCCGAACCGGACCGCAGCCACACCGGTCAGGGCGATGCCGGTCGGGGCGAACCCGGTCAGGGCATGCGCTACCGCATGCTCGAAACCATCCACGAGTACGCCGCCGAGCGCGCCGCCGCCCACCCCGCCGACGCCCGGGCCACCGCCCGCCGCCACGCCGCCCACTACCTCGCCTTCGCCGAGGAAGCCGAGCCCCTGATCCGCTCCGCCGCCCAGCTCCCCTGGATCCGGCGCGTCGAGACCGAGCTCGACAACCTCCGCGCGGCCCTCCACACCACCGTCGTCGAGACCGCCGACACCGAGTCCGGCCAGCGCCTCGTCTTCGCCCTCGGCTGGTTCTGGTGGCTGCGCAACTACCGCACCGAAGGAGCCGAGTGGACCACACGGACCCTCGCGCTCACCCCCGAGGTCCCCCCGGAGGGCACCCCCGCGTACTGGCGCTTCATGCGCCTGCTCGTCCTCGACATGTTCCTGCTGGCGGAGAGCAACTCCGCCGAGAAGTTCCGTACCTCCGGCTACCGGGACCTCGCCTCCCGCATCAAGGAAACCTTCCGGCAGGGCTCCCCCGAGACCACCCGCTTCCCCGGGATGCTCTGGCCCGCGACGACCTTCCTCACCGGTACCGCCCTCGACTTCCACGCCGACCTCGACCGGTCCGTCGCCAATTGCCGGATCCACGCGGGGGAATGGGAGCTCGGCATCGTCCTGATGCTCCGCGCCCACGTCGCCATCGACGTCACCGGAGGCCTCCCCGACGTCGACGCCGACCTCGCCGAGCTGCACGAGATCTCCCGGCGCGTGGGCGACCGCTGGACCCGTGCCCAGGTGGCGAGCGCCGCCGGGGAGGTCGCCCTCTCACGCGGCCGGTACGCCGAGGCGCGCATCGAGTACGAGGAGTGCCTGCGCCTCGCCCGCGAGGTCGGGGCCAGCGTCGAGGCGCCCTTCGCCATCGCCCGGATCGCCGAGACCGCCTACTGCGCGGGGGACCTCGACGACGCCGAGCAGCTGCTGGAGGAGGCCGGCAGGGAGTCCGACCGGTACGGCGGTGTGTACGACGTCAGCACCTTCGCCCGGCTCCTCTCCGCCCTCGTCGCCCTCCAGCGCGGCGACGCCGCCCGAGCACGCGCGGAGTGTGACCGGGCCCGCGACGAGGCCGAACGGTTCACGGTGCCGGCCCAGCTCACCGCCGGGCTGGCCACCGTCGACGCCGTCCTCACCGGCCGTGAACAGGGCCCGGTGGCCGCTCTGGCCAGGATCGGTCCGGCCCTGGCCGCCGCCGTCGACGCCCGGTGCGCCGAGCGCGTCCTGGCCGGCATGGCCGAGGCGGCGGCGCTGCTGCTGGCCGACGCCGGCCGGCCGGCCGAGTCCGTACGGGCCCTGGCGGCGGCCACCGCCTGGCGCGCGGGCCATCCGCGCTCCGTTCCGGAGAGCGGCGTCGTGGACGGCCTCCCGGAGCGGACCCGGGCCGTGCTCGGCCCGGACCGTCACAGCCGTGAGGAGGCGGCCGGCGTCGCCCTCACCCCGGCCGCGCTCGCCGCGGCGCTGACGTCGGGGCGCTGACGTCGGGGCTCAGCGGCAGCTGAGCACGGCGTCGGCCCAGCTCGCCAGCGTCGGCAGGCTGCCCGGCCCGGCCTTCTCCACCACCAGCCGCAGCGTCCTGTGCCCCGCGAGGGAGACCTGGACGGCTGCGGGCGGGTCCTCGTGCCCGAGGGCGGCGGACTGCCACACCCGCTCCCCGTCGGCGTATACGGAGAACCGCACCGAGCCGTCCGTGAACAGCGCCAGGCCGTCCACCCCCGCCTGCGCCGAGAAGCTCGTGCACTGCCGGTTGAGGGCGATCTCCACCGAGGAGAGCCCGTTCACGGTGATGCCGTGCGCGAAGCGCCGGCCGCCCACCTCCAGCCCGTGGCGCTGCCACACCCAGCCGCTGCGCCAGGTCTGCAGCTCGGGGGCGCTGTGGTCCCCGTAGACCGAGTGGGCGAGCCCGGCCAGCTGGAACCCCTGCGGCGGCTTCGGCGGTGTCGGCTTCGGCGTCGGCCGCTCGGGGGACGGCGCCGGTGACGGCTTCTCCCGGCTGGGGGAGGGAGACGGGGATGCGGAGGGCACGGGCGCGGGGGCTACGGAAGCCGTGGCCGAGGGCGTCGGTCCGGGCCGCGGAGCCGCGGAGCCCCGTGCCGCCGGCTCCGGCGCGGGCGGATCCGGCTCAGCCGCCGACGGGGCGGGTGCCTTCGGCACCGAAGGCGGCGCAGGCACGGCCGGCGCCGCGACACCGGGTGCGGGCTTGGCCCGGGCCTGCGGCTCGGTGTCGTCCCCGGCCAGCGCGAACACCACCCCGGCGGCCGCGGCCACCGCGATACCGGCGGCGATGGCAGCCTTGGCCGGCAGCCCGAGCCCCTCGGCGGCGACGGAAGCCCCGGCCGAGCCGCCCACCCCCGCGGCCCCACCACCCGCACCGGCGGTGGCACCTGCGGCACCGGCCGTCCCGGCCCCCGCGGTCGACCCGCCGGCGACGGCAGCGGCCGCCCCGGCCCCGCCCGCGGCGACGGCTCCGCCGGCCAGCACCCCGGCGGCCTTGCCCGCGTACCCGGCGGCGAACCACCCGATGACCGCGACCGGAAGGAGCGCAGGAATGCCCGCGTTGACGTCCTGGAGCTCCCCGGCGGCCAGCCGGCACTTCACGCACTCCTCCAGGTGCTTGCGCAGCCCCCGCTCCGCCCGCATCCGCAGCCCGCCCCGCGCGTAGGCGCCCAGCCGGTCCGCGTACCGCGCGCAGTCGCCGCCCTCGCTCAGCGCCGTACTCACATGGGCCTGCAGATACGCCTGCTTGAGCCCTTCCCGGGCCCGACTGGCCAGCACGGCGGTCGCGTTGGCGCTCAGCCCGAACAGCGGCGCGATCGCACTCGGCGAAGCTTCCTCGACGGTGGTGTGCCACAGCACGGCTTGCCACCGCTCGGGCAGACTGCGGAAGGCCTGCACGGCCAGCGACCGCTCCGCCTCGTGCATCGCCCGCACGTCCGCGCCCAGTTCGAGCGTGTCGCCCCCGGACAGCCCGGACAGAGCCGCCCCGCCGTCCGTGCCCGTGGAGGCCTGTTCGGCGAAGACCGCGAAGTCCTCGACCAGTTGCTCGCGCCTGGCGGTCTTCGCCCATGCCGCGGCGACCCTGCGCACGGTGGTCAGCAGATAGGCCCGCACCGACTGGTCCGGCCCGGCCCCGCCCCGTACCGCCTGCAGGGTCCGCGCGAACACCTCGGCCGTCAGGTCGTCGGCGGTGTGCGCGTCCCGGCAACAGGACCGGGCGTAGCGGCGCACGGAATCGGCGTGCCGGCGGAACAGTTCCTCGTACGCGCCGTCGTCACCGCCGCGCATCCGGGCGATCAAGTCACCGTCGGACGAGGGCAGATCGCCGCCGGTGCCTCCGGGTCCGGAAGAGCCCGGGGGGCGTGCGTGCCGCCCGCCCGGGTCGCGCTGCGCCGGCACCTGCCGGGCGGGCAGACTGCCCGCCTCCACCTCGTTGCCGCCGCCACCGCGTGGCTCTTCCCGACCGTCAACGCTCATCGCGGAGACTCCCGCACGACACACTCAACCGGTACACCGGCCAAGCGTGTCACACGGGGGACGGGCACCGAACCTGTCTTCGCGCCATCCACCCATCCGGGCACATTCCGGCGAATCGCCCTACCGGACCCGCACCGGCACCCGCCCAGGTCACACGGTCCGGGACCGCAGCCCTTCGAGCAGGATGTCGAGCAGCCGCGTCGAGGCCGCCGCCTGCTGCGCCGGGTCGGGCAGCGCGGGCGCCGCCGTCGCTATCACCAGCAGCACATCGGCCACCGTGACGTCGGCACGCAGTTCACCGGCCTCCCGCGCCCGGTGCACCAGCCGGCCGACGACCTCCAGCAGCGCACCCGCACCCGCGTCCTCGGAGGGCTCGTTCTCGACGGAGCCGTGCGTGCCCACGACCCGCAGGTCGGGAGCCCCGGCGGCCGGCACGGCCTGCCGCTGGTGCGGAACCCGTACGGCCTCCGCCTCCGCCTCCTCCGCCTCGTCCTCGACGGCCGACCCGACCCGCAGGACCTGGGGCGGCAGCAGCCGCCCGGCGCCCGAGGCCACGGAGGTGCGCAGGAAGCGCGACAGCGCCTGCCACGGCTCCTCCTCCTGGCCCAGCGCGGCCTTGGCCTGCTCGGTCAGCCGGGCGGTCTCCTCCTCGGCTATGCGCCGCACGAGGACGTCCTTGCTCGGGAAGCGCCGGTACACGGTGCCGACACCGACGCGGGCGCGGCGAGCCACGTCCTCCATCGGAGCCCCGTAGCCCAGCTCGCCGAAGACCTCACGGGCCGCCCGCAGAACGTGCTCCAGGTTGCGCTGGGCGTCGACACGCAGCGGCGTGGACCGGCCCACGCCGTGCGTGGTGCCGCCCGCGATGCCGCGTCCGTTGCTCTCGACCGAGAGCGCGGTCGCAGAACCATGGAAATCGGAAATGTTCATATGTATCCCCCGGTAATCATTTGTCTCCCCCCGGAGACACTCCCCGCCTTCACGCCGAGGGGGCCACGGTCTCGGGCCCGGTCCTACTCCTCGACGAGATACGAACATAGTTGAGCCAGAGTCAATTCAGAAGAGGCAGCCCCGGACGGAGCACCGCCCGATCGGAGCATTCACCCCCACTTTTCCGATCCGTGCCTCCGGAATGTCACACTCCGTGTGGGCTGACCTGCAGATTTTCGCCACAAGCTGACGTCCTCTTGCACCCCGCCCCAGCACTCACTCCGGTCACACAATTTGCCGGGCCTGTGGACAAACTCCCGGCCACGTTGCGTCATGGGATGGTGAAGGCTGCTAACTCCCGGGGCACGGACCCCGGTACCCCGCCCCGTACGCGCATCCTGATCGTCGGCGGCGGCTACGTCGGCATGTATACGGCGCTCCGCCTCCAGCGAAAGCTGAGAGCCGGCGAAGCCGAGGTCACGGTGGTCACCGCCGAGCCCTACATGACGTACCAGCCCTTCCTCCCCGAAGCGGCCGCGGGCGCGATCTCACCCCGCCACGTCGTGGTCCCCCTGCGCCGCGTCCTCGGCAAGTGCCGCATCGTCATCGGCGAGGCCCAGCGCATCGACCACGCCAAACGGACCGTGACCGTCAACACCCTCGCCACCGCCGACGAGGGCAGCGGCCCCGTCGAGATGGAGTACGACGAACTCGTCCTCGCCCCGGGCTCCATCTCCCGCACGCTCCCCGTCCCGGGACTCGCCGACTACGGCATCGGATTCAAAACGGTCGAAGAAGCGATCGGACTGCGCAACCACGTCATCGAACAGATGGACATCGCCTCCTCCACCCGCGATCCCGCCCTCCGTGACGCCGCCCTCACCTTCGTCTTCGTCGGCGGCGGCTTCGCGGGCGTCGAAGCACTCGGCGAACTGGAGGACATGGCCCGGTACGCGGCCCGGTACTACCACAACATCAAGCCCGAGGACATGAAATGGGTGCTCGTCGAGGCGAGTGACCGGATCCTCCCCGAGGTCGGCCCCGAAATGGGCGTCTACACGGTCCGCGAACTGCGCCGGCGCAACATCGACGTACGCCTGGAGACCCGGCTCGAATCCTGCGAGAACCGCGTCGCCGTGCTCAGCGACGGCGCCCACTTCCCCACCCGCACCGTCGTATGGACCGCCGGCGTCAAACCGCACCCCGTCCTGGCCGCCTCCGACCTCCCCAGGAACGAACACGGCCGCCTGGCCTGCACCTCCTTCCTCACCGTCGAAGGAGTCGAGCACGCCTGGGCCGCGGGCGACGCCGCCGCGGTCCCCGACATCACCGCCGGCGAGAAGGGCCGCTACTGCGCCCCCAACGCCCAGCACGCCGTCCGCCAGGCCAAGGTCCTCGCCGACAACCTCCTCGCCGCCCTCCGAGGCGAGGTCCTGACCGAGTACGCCCACAAGTACGCGGGCTCGGTCGCCTCGCTCGGCCTGCACCGGGGCGTCGCCCACATCTACGGCCGCAAGCTCAAGGCCTACCCGGCCTGGTTCATGCACCGCGCCTACCACCTCAGCCGCGTCCCCAGCTTCAACCGCAAAATGCGCGTCCTTGCCGAATGGACCCTCTCAGGCCTCTTCAAGCGTGAGATCGTCTCCCTGGGTTCCCTCGAACACCCCAGGGCAGAATTCGAACTGGCCGCAGGCGGCGGCCACAAGCCCCCACCCCCGCCCCCCGCCCCCCAACCCCCGCAGAACGGCCAGGGCTGACGTTGTCAGTGCGGTCGGCCACACTGGACGTGTGACCATAGGTGCGCTCACCCCTGCACAGAGTGACATCGTCCAGTCAGCGACCGCCCACGAGCGACACAGCGACCACTCGCGACACCACGAGGCTTGAACGCAGTGAACTTCACGCGCTGGAGCGCCCGGTTCCCCGGAACGCAGCGCCGCGCCGCCGCCCGGTCCGAACACGCCGCCGCCCAGGCCAAGCGAGGGGAAGGCGCGGTCCCGGCAGCCCGCGGCGGCCGCGCCGACCCCGGAGCCGAGCGGTCCACGCCCGCCGACGGCCAGCCCGCCGACCCCACGGTCTCCGGGACCGGCCACGGCGGCACCGGAACGTCCCCGTCCCCATCCCCGTCCCAGGCCGCGTCCCCGCCCCGGCGGACGGGCGTCCTCACCACCGTGCCCTCCCTCGACGAGCTCTCCGTACGCGAGGTCCTCGGCCGGCTCCCGGCCCTGGTCGCCCTCGTCCACGGCCCCGAGCACCGCGTCGCCTACGTCAACGACGCCTACACCGCAGGCTTTGGAGGCCGCACCCCCGGCGCCCCGGCCCACGAGGCCCTCCCCGAACTCGGCGAGCTCGGCCTCCTCCCGCTCCTCGACCAGGTCCAGCGCAGCGGCAAGTCCCGTACCGCCAAGAACCGCACCGCACCGGGCGGCGGCAGCTCGTACACCGTCACCTGCACCCCCGTCGAGTTCCCCGCATCCGACACCGGCGGCGAGCCCGACCCCCACCACACCGGCGTCCTGATCCACCTCGCCGACGTCACCGACCACGCCGAAGCCGTAGAGCGCCTGCGCGCCAGCGAACGCCGCCAGCGCGAGGCCGCCGTCACCCTCCAGCGCTCCCTCCTCCCCCAGGAGCTGGAACAGCCCGACGACCTGCGCGTCGCCGCCACCTACCAGCCCGGCGGCACCGAGGCCGCCGTCGGCGGCGACTGGTACGACGTCATCACCCTCGGCGCCGGCCGCACCGCCCTCGTCATCGGCGACGTCATGGGCCGAGGCGTGCGCGCCGCCGCCGTCATGGGCCAGCTGCGCACCGCCGTCCGCGCCTACGCCCGCCTCGACCTGCCCCCGCACGAGGTGCTGCAGCTCCTCGACGGCCTCGCCGCCGAGATCGACGCCAGCCAGATCGCCACCTGCGTCTACGCCGTCCACGACCCCAACGAGGGCCTGCTCGCGTACGCCTCCGCCGGCCACCTCCCCATCCTCGTCCGCGACGAGGACGGCACCGTACGCAGAGCCGCCGACCCCACCGGCCCACCGCTCGGCACCGGCGGCTGGCTGCACACCTCCGGCACCATCGCCCTCGGCCCCGGATCCACCGCCGTCCTCTACACCGACGGCCTGGTCGAACGCCGCGGCGAGGACATCGACGAAGGCGTCGCCGCCCTGGAGCGCGCCCTCTCCGGTGCCCAGGGCACCCCGGCCGTCATCTGCGACCGCCTCATGCGCGCCCTCGGCGTGGACGCCGACCACGACGACGACGTCGCCGTGATGGTCCTCCAGCAGCCCGCCCGCACCGGAGCGGACGCCGAGCTCTTCCACAACGCCGCCCTGGAACTCCTCGGCGGCATCGAGGCGGCCCCGCGCGCCCGCGCCTTCGCCCAGGGCGTCCTCGCCTCCTGGCGGTTCCCCGTCGAGCTCTGCGACCTCGGCGTGCTCGCCGCCAGCGAGCTCGTCGCGAACTCCCTCCAGCACGGCACCCCGCCCATGCGCCTGCGGCTGCGCCGCACCGACCGCCGGCTGATCATCGAGGTCACCGACGGGGACGACCACCTTCCGCGCCGCCGCCGCGCCGAACCGGCCGACGAGACCGGCCGCGGCATCTCGATCATCGCGACCATCGCCTCCGCCTGGGGCTCCCGCCGCACCCCGGGCGGCGGCAAGGCCGTCTGGTGCGAGTTCGCCCTCCCGGACAAGTAGCCGGGAAGCAGGAAGGCCCCGATCCACCCGGACCGGGGCCTTCCTGCTTCCCGCACGTATATACGTACGGGAATACGTACGGCCATATGAACGGCCACGCGTCCCTACGCGGGCACGCGCTCCACGGCGACGTCCTGGGCGGCCACCCCGGCCACCGGACCACCCTGCGCCACGACCCTGCTCGCCACCCACGGGTTGTCCTGCATCGGGCTCAGCCGCCTGCCGAGCCGCAGCGCGAGAACGGCGATCCCGAGCGACACCAGCACGAAGACCCCGATGTACAGCATCGGAACCCCCGCACCGAGCGGCACCCCGAGCGGCCCCAGCGCCAGCGCCATCTGCTTGACCAGCGCGAACGCCGAGTTGTACTGGCCCACCGAGCCCTCGGGCGCCAGGTCGGCCACCAGCGGCGCCAGGGTCGGCGACAGCATGGCCTCGCCGATGCCGAAGAGCGCGTACGTGCTGACGAACGCGGCGGCGGCCATCATGGCGCTGCCGTGCCCCAGACCCGAGAACCCGGCGATGAGCCACGCCACGGTCCAGATCAGCCCGACGAGCGCGATCACCCGGGACCGGCGGCGCTTCTCGACCAGCTTGAGCACGACGAACTGCGCGACGACGATCGCACCGGTGTTGGCCGCGAGCGCGAAGCCGAGGGTGGAGGGGGAGATCCCGGCGGCCTCCGTACCGAAGGCGGCCAGACCCGACTCGAACTGTCCGTAGCAGGCGAAGAACACGACGAAGCCCAGCACGCACAGCTGCACCATGGCCTTGTGCCGGAGCAGCCGCTTCCAGCCGCTGCCGCCCGTCTGGGACGGGTCCTTCGGCATCGCGTCCTTGATGGCAGGCACGTGCGGAAGCCGCACGCTGAGGATGACGGCGGCCAGCACCAGGAACATCACGGCCTCGATGCCGAACAGCAGGGTGAAGCTGCCGGGCCGGTTCTCGTCGACGATCTGGCCGCCGATGAGACCGCCGATGCCCAGGCCCAGGTTCTGCATGAAGAACTGGAGGGCGAAGGCACGGGTCCGGGTGGACGGCGTGGAGCACCACACGATCATCGTGGCCAGCGCCGGCTGCATCACGGCCTGCCCGGCACCGAGCGCCAGCGCCGACAGCAGGATGGGCACGATGCCGCCGGAGAGCCCGAGCGAGAGCGCGCCGGCCGAGGCGGTGACGGCGGCCCCGACGACCACGGGGACCGGGCCCCGGCGGTCGATGATCCGGCCGGTGAAGGGCAGCGCGACGAGAGCGCCGAGGGCGAAGGCCACGAACGCGCACGTGGCGGCCATGGAACCCAGATCCCGCACCTGCGCCACGTAGATGTAGAGGAACGGAACCGTGAAGCCGATACCGAACGCCGTCAGCGCGTTCCCGGCCTGGATCCGCCGCATCGCAGCGCCCATCACCCTGGTCACTTCTCACCTGCCTTTGAGACCTGAAGCCTGAAGACTTCATAGCTAAACTTCAAGCCTTAACACTACACACCGAAGGAGTTAGATGCCAACGAGCTCGTGCGATACTTCGACCCATGGGTGACACCCCCGACGGCACTGCGCCCGTCCACGAGCCGAGCCTCGACGAACAGATCGCCGTCTATCAGCGCGAGTTCCAGGACCTGGACCCCCAGGTGGAGAAGGTCGTCTCGGCGCTGAGCCGCCTGAACCGCCGCATGAACGTCGCGTACGGCCGCCAGACCGCGGCCCTGGGCATCAGCAACGCGGAATGGGAGGTCCTCAAGGCCCTCGTCATCTCCGGAGCCCCCTACCGGATGGGCCCGAGCGAACTGGCGAAGCAGCTGGGCCTCACGCCGGCGGCGATGACCCACCGGATCGACCGCATGACCGCGGAGGGCCTGGTCACCCGCGAGCGGGACGAGTCCAACCGGGTCCGCGTGATCGTGGAGCTCACCGACGAGGGCCGCAGCAAGTGGCTGGACGCGATGCGCGCGGCCACGGTCTTCGAGGAGGACCTCCTCCAGGACCTCTCCACCGCGGAGCGCGGGGTGCTCGGCGACATGCTCGCCCGCTTGCTGGACCGCGTGGAGGACCTCCAGTCGCCCAGCTGACCACCGGGGTTGACACGGGCCGGACGGGTCCGTAAGGTTCTTCGAGTTGTCCCAGAGCCGGAAGGTTTTGGCGACAGCGCATCCCGCCGCCTCGTTGCGGCACCCAACTCTGCACGATCTCCCACCGGGAACGCATTCGGCATGCCCGAATTCATTTCCGAAGGCCGATTATGAATCGCCAGGGAAATCCACTAGAGTTCAGGAGTCGGAAGGGCCCAACAGCCCGGAAGACAAACCCCGCTGACTGGGGGTCAGGCCCGAAAGAGTCTGATAGAGTCGGAAACGCAAGAACAGAACGAAAGCCCGGAGGAAAGCCCGAGAGGGTGAGTACAAAGGAAGCGTCCGTTCCTTGAGAACTCAACAGCGTGCCAAAAATCAACGCCAGAAGTTGATACCCCGTCCACTTCGGTGGATGAGGTTCCTTTGAAAAAGACCTGTGAGGTCGCCTTCGGGTGATGCTTGCAGGCAACAACACAGCGAGGACGTTGTGGCGCGTCGGTCATATTCCGACATGATGCGCCCGCTCTAAGTGATGTGTGCACCCGATTACGGGTAAACATTCATGGAGAGTTTGATCCTGGCTCAGGACGAACGCTGGCGGCGTGCTTAACACATGCAAG